>NZ_JANIJZ010000003.1:0-322826 GCF_024580675.1 Brevibacterium sp. 50QC2O2 | reverse complement strand
CGCGCGGAGCCCCCGGGCGGGGTGTTCGCCCCGCGCCGCCCCGCCCCGTGGTGGGGCGGCGCGGCGCTGTCTGCTCTCCCGGCTCAGTCTCCCGGAGTTCAGTCCCCCAGGGTCGTGTACGTGTAGAGCACGCGGGCCAGGTGCGCTGTCAGCAGACCGTCGAGCAGTTCACCGAGCACCGGCATCTCACTGGTGACCTCCACGTCCACCGGCACATCGGTCGACAGGCGCGCGATGATCACTCCCGCGTCCTGCAGCGCTGCCTGATAGTCGGTATCGGAGGATGTGGCGGCCACAGCGGCCTCCTCGGCGTCGAATGCCACGCCGACGGTCAGCTCCGTGGCCTCCTCTGGCACGCCGTCCGGCCCGGCATCCGCCGATCCCGGGGCGGCCTGCTCCGGCCGACCCGCGGCTTCGGGTACGGCGTAGGACACCGCGAAGGCGCTGATCCGGCCGGCGCGGCGCAGCAGGGCCGCTCCATAGGCGCCGGCGGCCTCGGACAGGAAGGCTGCGTTGATCCGCCCGGGACTCAGGGGCGCCACCGGGTCCACCCGGTTGACCCCCGCGTACCAGGCCCCGAACGCCTGGGTCAGTGCGACCGATCCGGTCGCGGTGACCTGGAAGTCCTCGACCCGGTCGGCGCCCAGATTGCCCAGGGCCATGGGCTGTACCCGGATCACCCGGGTGGTGGACAGTTCACCGAAGCCCCAGTGGGCGGCGATCGCGGCGCCGGGCGCCTCGGCTGCGATCCTGGCGCGCAGTGGCAGGCCCTCGAGGTCCGTCCCCACTGTCTGTTCCCGGACCGCCGCCAGCAGGGCGGATCCGATACCGTGGCCGCGTTCCTCGGCCGCGACCTCCACATGCACCCAGGCCCGCGCCGGGTGCAGGGGTGCCGCGGCGATTGCCGCGGCGCCGACGACGACATCGTCGTCGTCCAGAGTCGCGACCACACAGCACAGGGCCGGGCCCTCTCCGGTGGCCCCACTCGAGGGGGCGCGCAGCAGCGAGCGCGCAAAGTGTTCCGCAGGGGTCGTCGGGTCGTGCAGGAGCTCCGTCAAGCGCAGGTCGTCGCCGGTCCGGAAGGGTCGAATCTTCACCATGGGACAAGTCTAACGAGGCCGGTCCTCCCGCATCGCGGACACCGTGGGCGCAGAAGGTCTCAGGTAGGGTAGCGGGCATGAACGACTATATGGAAACAGCCCGTTCGGCGGCCGCCACAATCAATGGGAACGCGGGTGTGCAACGCCACGATATCGCCCTGGTACTGGGCTCCGGATGGGGCGAGGCGGCCGGCCTGCTGGGTGAGACCGTCGCCTCCCTGCCGGCTGAGCAGGTGCCCGGTTTCCACTCCCCCGTCGTCGCCGGCCACGGTGGACGGCTGGACACGGTGGCCATTGGCGACACCGGCCGCCACGCCTTGGTCCTGGGGGCGCGCACCCACTACTACGAGGGCCGTGGCGTCGATGCGGTGGCCCATGGAGTGCGCACCGCCGCCGCCGCCGGCTGCACCACCCTGGTCTTGACGAACGGTTGTGGTTCGACCCGGGAGGAATTCGCGCCGGGATCCCCCGTGCTCATCTCCGATCACCTCAACCTCACCGCGGTCTCTCCCCTGCACGGGGCGGATTTCACCGATCTGACCGATCTCTACTCCGCCCGGTTGCGCGCCCTGGCCCAGCACATCGACCCGAGCCTGGCCGAGGGCGTCTACGCGCAGTTCCCCGGACCACACTACGAGACCCCGGCCGAGGTCCGGATGGCCCGGACGCTGGGTGCCGACCTGGTCGGCATGTCGACCGCGCTCGAGGCGATCGCCGCGCGCGCCTGCGGCATGGAGCTCATGGGCATCTCCCTGGTGACGAACCTGGGAGCCGGGGTATCCGCAACCCCGCTGGATCACGCCGAGGTGCTGGCCGCGGGGCAGGCAGCCGGCCCCCGGATCTCCCGGCTGTTGGCCGATATCGTCGCCGGCATCGCCGCCGAGGAGGACTGAGATGGCCTCTGAGACGACAGCGTCCGACGGACCCGCGCGCGTGCCCGACCACCTCTCGGCCGGATTCGACCCGGCTGTGGTACGGGCCTGGGCCCTGGACGATCCGGACCCAGCCGATCGCGCCGCTCTGCTCGACCTGCTCGACCTCGCGCTCGGCGGCACCGCGGCCGAGGCCGCGGCCCGCACCGAGTTGGAGGACAGGTTCGCGGGACCCCTCGAGTTCGGCACCGCGGGGTTGCGCGGCGCGATGGCGGCCGGGCCCAATCGGATGAACCGGGCCGTGGTGATCCGGGCCGCGGCGGGGCTGGCGGCCTTCCTCGACGATTATGTGGGCCATGGGTTCTCAGTGGTGATCGGCTGCGATGGCCGGCACCACTCCGAGGAGTTCGCCGAGGACACCGCGGCGGTCGTCACGGCCGCGGGCGGGCGGGCCCTACTCCTGCCCGTGCGCCTGCCCACCCCGCTGACGGCCTTTGCGCTGGAGCATCTGGGCGCGGATGCGGCCGTTATGGTCACGGCCAGCCACAATCCGAAGGACGACAACGGCTACAAGGTCTATCTGGGCGTGCGCCCCCTGCGCGCGGTCTACGAGCGCACCGGCGATCCGGCCGGAGACGAGTTGGCAGCGGCCGGCGCCGGCGCACAGATCGTCCCGCCCTTCGACGCGCTCATCTCCGAGCAGATCACCCGGGTGCCGTCCGTGGCGGCGGTGCCCAGGGCCGCCGACGGCTGGGAGAGGCTGGGCCCGGCCATCGTGATGGACTATCTGGAGGCCATCGGCTCCGCCGGGGTCACCCAGACCGCACCGCTGCGAATCGTGCACACCGCAATGCACGGGGTGGGCACCACCACGGCGCTGGCGGCCTTGGAGCGCGCCGGCTGCAAGGACCTGCATCCGGTGCCCGAACAGGCCGAGCCGGATCCGGAGTTCCCCACGGTGGTCTTCCCCAATCCGGAGGAGGCCGGCGCCCTCGACCTGGCCATGGAGCTGGCCCGTGAGGTCGACGCGGATCTGATCCTGGCCAACGATCCGGATGCTGACCGGTTCTCCGCAGCCATCCCGGATGCCTCGGCTGCCGTGGGCTGGCGGCAGCTGGCCGGGGACGAGGTGGGCCTGCTGCTGGGCGAGTACCTGGCCGGTTTCGGCCATGTGGGGCCCGAGGCGGTATTCGCCAATTCGATCGTCTCGAGCCGCGGCCTGGGGGCCGCCTGTGCCGCGCACGGAATCGCACACCGCACGACGCTGACCGGTTTCAAGTGGATCTCCCGGGTTCCGGGGGTGGCATACGGCTACGAGGAGGCACTGGGCTACTGCGTCGCCCCGCAATTGGTGCGCGATAAGGATGGGATATCCGCTGCCGTGTTCTTCGCCGGGCTGGTGTCCCAGCTCGCGGCCAAGGACATGTCGGTGGACGACGAGCTGGCGCGCATCCGGGCCCGCGACGGAGTCTATCTGACCCGTCCGTTGACCTTCCGCGTCACCGATACCACGCTGATCGCCGACGCCATGGAGCGCCTGCGAGGCCGGCCTCCGCAGGCCCTGGGCGATGTCCCCATCGTCACCGTCACCGACCTGGCGCAAGGATCAGCGCAGCTGCCCCCGACCGACGGGCTGCTGCTGGAAGCCGAGACCGGGGATCGGGTGATCATCCGGCCCTCGGGCACCGAGCCCAAACTCAAGTGCTACTTGGAAGCCTATGAACCGGTTCCCGGCCATGCCGCGGCCGAGGTCCCGGCGGCCCAGGCCAGGGCCGCGGCAAGGCTGGCGGCGATGGCCGACGGCCTCACCAATGATCTGGACCTCGGCTAGGCCACGCTCCGGCCGGGCGGACATCCACCCGGGTGACGGCCGGCGCTCTCCGGGGCCGGGGCGGGCGGCTCAGCCCAGCTTGTGCAGGTACAGCCGTGCGCCCAGCCAGGCGACGTAGACGACGACCAGCTGCGTGGTCGCCAGGATGCGGGCGTCGCTGCCTGCGCTACTGATCAGCCCCGCGATCCCGTAGACGGTGATCGTCAGGCCCACCGCGATCATCCCGGTGAATGCCAGCGCCCCCGTCCCATGCGGGACGGGCCCCGAGGGAGCCTCGGGACGGTCGGGGTCCCGCACCCACCAGGATCCGCCGACCTGCAGAAATGCGATGACGACGAGGACGATGCCGGGCAACCACTGGGTCCAGGCGAGGTTGAGCAGTCCGAAGGCCAGAGCGATGATGGCCAGGCCAAGGCTGTGCTTGGAGAAGGGAAGCTGACGCATACCCCCATGGTACTGCGCTGCGCGCCGGCGCCCGGCAGGTGGCTGGCCCGCCGGACGCCGGCGACTACTCACTTCTCGTCGTAGAGCTTCAGGGCCAACAGCCCGTGAGTGTAGGCGCCGCCGGCGCGCAGGGCCGCGGCGATGAGCACTGCGCGCGAGATCTCCTCGTCACTGGCCCCTGCGCGCTTCGCATTGCCGGTGTGTCCGGTCACACAGAAAGGGCACTGGGTCGTCGCCGCCACCGCGATCGCGATGAGCTCTCGCTCCTTGACCCCCAGGACCTCGTCGGCAGGGTCGAACACCGCCTTGTCGAAGCCCTGGAAGCCCTCGACACCGCCGCCGGAGGTCTGGCGCAGGATCCGGGCATAACTCCTGTCGCCCGGTTCTGTGAAGTGCTCCAGCCCAGCGCCCTGGTCGGCCGCCTTGTGGACCAGGAAGCCGTGCGTGAAGGCTCCTCCGGCGCGCAGTGCCGCAGAGACGAAGACCGCACGCGATACCTCGGCCTTGCTCGCACCGGCGCGCTTCGCATTGCCCACATGGACGTCCAGGCAGTAGGGGCACTGCGTGGTCGCGGCGACGCCGATCGCGATGAGCTCCTTGGTCTTGATCGGCAGCACCTCGTCGCTCGGGTCGAAGACGGCCGCATTGAAATCGTTGAAGCCGGCGGACTGCGCGGGCGCCACTTCTGCCAGTTCCTTGGCGTAGGCGAAGTCCGACGGGTCGTGGTAGTGCTCTGCCATGTGTTCCTCCAGTGGATTCCGGTGACGTACATCTCAACCGTACGCCCACTCCGGCATCCGTGTCAGGGGCCGTCGATAGGATGGACGCAGCCCGGGCGTTCGCGTCCGGGCGCCTTTGTGCCAACTTCCCCAATAGAAGGATGACGAGCGTGGAATCGCTGCTGGAGAACCTCCAGACGTATACCGAATCGCTGCCGGACTGGCTGCACTGGGTGGTAGTCCTGGTGATGGGCGCCGTGCCCTATGTCGGATCGCACTTCGCGGCCCTGCTCGGCACCCTCGCCGGTGTGTCGAATCCCGTCACCCTGGCTTCGGCCTTCGGCGGCAACGCGGCGGCGCTGCTGGCTACCGCCGCCGTCGCCGAGCGCGCCAGGCGGCAGATGCGCCGTTTCGGCCGCAGACTGCCGATCCGCCGGCGGAAGTCGAAACTGGAGCGTCGGGTCAGACGCGCGATCGACCGTTACGGGGTCGCCGGGTTCGCCCTGTTGGGCCAGGTCGTGATCCCCAGTCAGCTGAGCACCGCCGCGATGATCGCCCTGGGCGTCAACCGGCGCAAGGTGATCGCCTGGCAGCTGGCGGGTTCGGCGCTGTGGGCCTGTGTGGCCACGGCGCTCACCGACTGGGGCCTGGATACGCTGGTCCGCTGATCCCTCCCACCGGCCTACTCCAGTCCGTCGAGCACTCCGGCGGTGCCGGACAGGCCCAGACGGCTGGCGCCGGCGGAGATCATCTGTGATGCGACCTCGGCCGTGCGGATCCCGCCGGAGGCCTTGACCCCCAGGCGGTCCCCCACGGTCCGACGCATGAGTTCCACGGCGTGGGCGCTGGCGCCGCCGGCCGGATGGAAACCGGTCGAGGTCTTCACGAAGTCCGCGCCCGCGGCTTCGGCGGCACGGCAGGCCGCGACGATCTCCTCATCGTCCAGCGTTGCCGATTCGATGATCACCTTGACCAGAACAGGGACTTCGAGGTCGGCGGCAGCGGCCGCACTCGCCGCGACGACGGCGCGGATATCGGCCTCGACCAGTTCCCAGTCGCCGGCCTTGGCGGCCCCCAGGTTGATCACCATGTCGATCTCCGTGGCGCCCTGGGCCACGGCCAGCGCCGCCTCTGCAGCCTTGATCTGGCTCTTGACCGCACCGGAGGGGAAGCCCACGACGGTGGCCACCGTCAACTCGCCCGTATCCTCCAGCGGCAGCTGGTTCGGGGAGACGCAGACGGCCTTGACGCCCAGACGGCGGCCCTCGGCCACCAGGGCCGCAACGTCCGCGCGGGTGGATTCCGGCTTGAGCAGGGTGTGGTCGACCAGTCCGGCGACCTGTTCACGAGTGGGCATGTTCCTATCCTCTTTCCTCATCGACGCCTGTTCTCCTCTGCGACGGCTGTCATCGGGCACTGATCTGTTCGAACACAACCGAACCCGGCGCAGTGCCCCCGGCAGGGCCGATCGTCGCCGCCGATTCCAGGGCCTCGAGTGCCCGGGGCAGGCGCGCCTCGTCGTCGGTGTGCAGGGTCAGCAGCGGGGCTCCCGCCACCACCGAATCACCGGGTTTCGCGTGCAGTTCGATACCGGCTCCGGCGGACACCGGGTCCTCCTTGCGGGCGCGCCCGGCACCCAGCCGCCAGGAGGCCACGCCCACGTCCAGGGCGTCCAATCCGGTCAGCACGCCGGTCTCCGGTGCTGTGACGGTGTGGGTGTGCGCCGCCTGCGGCAACGGTGCCGCGGGGTCCCCGCCCTGGGCCGCGATCATGGCGTTCCACCGGTCCATCGCACGGCCGTCGCGCAGGGCGGCGGCGACGTCCACGTCGACGATGCCCACCAGGCGCAGCATCTCGCGGGCCAGCGCGACAGTCAGTTCGACCACATCGGCGGGCCCGCCGCCGGCCAGGACCTCGAGGGCCTCGCGGACCTCCAGGGCATTGCCCACGGTGCGGCCCAGCGGGGTGGACATATCGGTCAGCAGCGCCGAGGTCCGTACCCCGTGGGCGGTTCCCAGGTCCACCATCGTGCGCGCCAGTTCACGCGCGGAATCCAGGTCCTTCATGAAGGCCCCGGAGCCCACCTTGACGTCGAGCACCAGGGCCGACGTGCCCTCGGCGATCTTCTTCGACATGATCGAGGAGGCGATGAGGGGAATGCAGTCGACCGTGGCGGTGGTGTCGCGCAGTGCGTAGAGCTTCTTGTCCGCCGGTGCCAGGCCGTCTCCGGCGGCTGCGACCACAGCCCCGACCTCGGACAGGTGGCCCAGCATCGCCGCGTGGTCCATCCGGGAGCTCCAGCCGGGGATCGATTCGAGCTTGTCCAGGGTTCCGCCCGTATGCCCCAGCCCCCGCCCGGACAACTGTGGGACCGCTGCGCCGAAGACCGCCACCAGCGGACCCAGCGGCAGGGTGATCTTGTCCCCGACCCCGCCGGTGGAGTGTTTGTCCGTGGTGGGTTTGGACAGTGCGGAGAAGTCCATAGTGGTGCCCGAGGCGATCATCGCGCCCGTCCACTGGGAGATCTCCCCCGCGTCCATCCCGTTGAAGTAGATCGCCATGGCCAGGGCCGCCATCTGTTCGTCCGCCACGACCCCGCGGGTGTAGGCGTCGACCACCCAGGCGATCTGCTCGGCCGCCAACCGCCTGCCGTCGCGTTTGGCGGCGATCACATCGACCGCATCGAAGGGTTCGACCATTCTCATTCCTCCCTCAGGTGCGCCGGCCCGAACGCATCGGGCAGGACCGCGTCCATCCGCTGCGGGCCCCGCGGCATATCGAGTACCAGCTCGGGGCCGCCGTGTTCATAGAGCAACTGGCGGCAACGGCCGCAGGGCACCAGTTTGTTGCCATGGCCGTCCACGCACGCGAAGGCCACCAGGCGGCCTCCGCCGGTGCGGAACAGGTCGGAAACCAGGCCGCATTCGGCGCACAGGCCCACTCCGTATGCGGCGTTCTCGACATTGGCCCCGGAGACTGTGCGACCGTCGTCCACCAGCGCCGCGGCACCCACCGGGTAGTGCGAATAGGGCGCATAGGCCCCCGCCATCGCGGTGCGCGCGGCCTTCCGCAGCCCCTCCCAGACCTCGGCGGGAAAGACCCGGATACTGGTTGCCTCACTGCTTGGCATAGGGCTGCCCCTCCGCCGCGGGTGCGCGCACCCGGCCCACGAAGCCCGCAACGGCGAAGATCGTCACGATGTAGGGCAACATGCTCAGCAGGTCCGAGGGCAGCGGCGAGCCGATGGCCTGCAGCGCATTGCCCAGGTTCGTCACGAAGCCGAACAACAGGGCCGCGAACAGGGCACCCAGTGGGTTCCACTTGCCCAGGATCATCGCCGCCAGGGCGATATAGCCCTGTCCGGCCGACATGTCCTTGGCAAACGCCAGGCCGGAGCCGATCGTCAGGAAGGCCCCGCCGAGGCCGGCGAAGGCGCCGGCGATGAGGGTGTTGATGACGCGCCAGCGGTTGACCTTGATGCCCACGGTGTCCGCGGCCTTGGGGTGTTCGCCGATCGCGCGCATCCGCAGGCCCCACTTGGAGCGGAAGACCAGGATGTGCAGGGCGATGACGACGACGTACATGAGGTAGACCAGCAGGTTCTGATCGAACAGCACGGGACCGAGCACCGGGATCTGCGCCAGACCGGGGATCGGCAGCTTGGGCAGTTCGAAGGCGGTGTTCCAGTGGCTGGAGTCCTTGGCCAGCACACTGGAGAACAGGAAACTGGTGATACCGGTGACCAGCACGTTGATGACCACGCCGATGATGATCTGATCGACCCAGTACTTGACCGCGAAGAACACCAGGATGACCGCGACGATGATGCCGCCCAGGGGTGCGGCCACGAGGCCCGCGTAGGGATTGCCCGCCAGCGAGGCGGTGACGGCGGCGACGAAGGCCCCGGCCAGCAGTTGGCCCTCGATCGCGATGTTGACGATGCCCGAGCGCTCGCCCACCAGACCGGACATGGCCCCGAAGATCAGCGGGACGCTCAGCGTCAACCCACCGGCCAGCAGGCTGGTGGTGGCGATGACACCATGGTCGGCCCCGGCCCAGGCCAGGAACCCGAAGACGAAGAGCACGCCGAAGACGATCGGCAGCCAAACGCCGGTGCGCACGCGCCGGGCCACGGACCACCAGGAGAAGCCGGCGAGCGCCAGCAGGACGATGCCGACCGACAGCGTCGCGGCCTTGGCCCCGACGACCAGGTCGGGCAGCCGGAGGAAGTCGCCGTCCTTGGAGAAGCGGAAGACGGTGTGTGCGCCCGCCTGGGCGCCCAGGCCGAACCACAGCACTGCCACGAGCGCCAGGATTCCGTAGACCACCGGCATCTTCCAGTTCCGCGGCGCCAGCAGGGCCGCAACGGACGGATCGGGGGTCGTGGGCTGGGTGGAAGGGGTGAGCGCGGTGCTCATGCGGCCTCCTTCTTCGCGGGTGCGGGCAGTCGGAAGATCGCGCGCACCAGGGGCGGTGCCGCGATGAGCAGGACGATGACCGACTGCACGACCAGGACGATCTCGATCGGGGTGCCGGTCTGTGCCTGCATGAGGTAACCGCCGGCCTTGAAGGCGCCGAACAGCAGGCCTGCGAAGAAGGTCCCGACCGGTTTGGAACGGCCCAGCAGGGCCACCGTGATCGCATCGAAGCCGATGGACCCGCCGACGCCCTCGGCCAGGGAGTGTTCGGTACCCAGCGACTGCATCGAACCGCCCAGGCCGGCCAGTGCGCCTGCCATGGCCATCACCAGGATCGTCACCTTGCCCACGGAGATGCCGGCGGTGCGCGCGGCCTGCGGGTTCTCCCCCACCGCGCGGAACTCGAAGCCGATGGTGGAGCGTTCCAGCAGCCACCAGACGGCCCAGGTGACGAGGATCGCCAGGAGGAAGCCCCAGTGCAGCCGGAAGGGCGCCGGCAGAATCGTGGCCAGGGCCGCGTTGTCGTCGATCGAGGTGGTGATGGGCGTGTTCTGCCCGGTCTGGGTGAACCAGCCCTGTTTGAGCAGATAGGTCAGTAGGAAGCCGGAGATCGAGTTGAGCATGATCGTCACGATCACCTCATTGGCCCCGGTGCGCGCTTTCAGGACGCCCGCGATCGAGGCCCACAGTGCGCCGCCGAGCAGGCCGCCGAGCAGCGCCACCAGCACGTGCAGGCCCACCGGCAGGTGCAGTGCGTAGCCGAAGAAGCAGGAGATGATCGCGCCGAGCACGACCTGTCCCTGCCCGCCGATGTTGAACAGGCCGGAGCGGAACGCCAGGGTCATACCCAGGCCGGTGAAGATCAGGGGCGAGGCGTAGACCATTGATTCGGTCAGCGGCCGGATCGAGCGTTCGAAGTTCGAGGCCTTCCAGTCGAACACCGCCCCGCGCAGCAGCGCCATATAGGCATCCCAGACACTGTGCCAGGCAGCTGTGAAGAAGTCGCTGGGGCGGGCGAAGAAGTAGCCCATGGTCGCGCGCACGTCCTCATCGGACAGGGCGATGAGGACGCCGCCGATGATGAGGGCGATGACGATGGCCAGGACGGACACCAGCCAACTGCCACTGAGGATGTCCTTGAGGAGCGCTTCCCGCGCGCCGGGTGTCTCCTCCGCCTCCGGCGCCGGCCTCTTCGGGGCCTCGGTGGTGTTCTGAGTCATCGGCTCTCCTCCCCTGTGTCGGGGTCTGTCTCTTCGACTGCGCTGATCTCCGTGGCGCCGGTCCCGTCGGCGATCCTGTCCAGGGCCTCGGATTCCGGGACGCCGGCCATCATCAGGCCCAGCACGTCGCGTGGGGTGTCGCCGGGGACGATGCCGACCATCGTGCCGCGGTACATCACGGCGATCCGGTCGGCCAGGGCCAGGACCTCGTCGAGTTCGGTCGAGACGATGATGCAGGGGGTTCCGGCATCGCGTTCGGCCACAATGCGGCGGTGGACGAATTCGATCGAGCCGACGTCGAGGCCGCGGGTCGGTTGGCTGGCCACCAGCAGCCGGAGCTTACGGCCCAGCTCACGGGAGAGCACGACCTTCTGCTGATTGCCACCGGAGAGGGTGGAGATGGGATCGTCGATCGAGCCCAGGCGGATGTCGAACTCCTCGACCTTCTCCCGGGCTGCCGATTCGATCACCTGGGGCTGCAGGGCCAGGCCCTTGGCATAGGGCTCCTGGTCGTACCAGTCGAGGATCATGTTCTCGCGGATGGCGAACGGGCCGATGATGCCGTCTTCCGTCCGGTCCTCCGGCACGAAGCCGATGCCGGCCAGCAGGCGCTCCTTGACGCTGAGGTGGCCCAGCTCGTTCCCGTCGAGGGTGATCGTGCCGGCGCGCGGGCGGACCAGCCCGATGATGGCCTCGGCCAGTTCGGACTGACCATTGCCCTGGACGCCGGCGACGGCCAGGATCTCGCCGCGGTGCACTCCGAAGCTCAGGTCGTCGACCACCGGGAGCCCGGTCGAGTCGAGCACCGTCAGATCGCTGACCGTGAAGGTCTCATCGCCGGGCTGTGCCGGGGCCTTGTCGATTCCCAGGTTGACCTCGCGACCGACCATCAGCCCGGCGAGTTCGGATTCCGAGGATTCCGGCGAGGCCATGCCGACGACCCTGCCGCGGCGGATCACGGTGATCGCATCGGCCACAGCGCGGACCTCGCGCAGCTTGTGGGTGATGAAGACGATCGAGGTGCCGCGGGCCTTGAGCTGGCGCATGATCTCGATCAGCTCGTCGGTCTCCTGCGGGGTCAGCACGGCGGTCGGCTCATCGAGGATGAGGACCTCCGCATCCCGGGAGAGCGCTTTGATGATCTCCACACGCTGTTGTGCACCGACCGGCAGGTCCTCGATCCGGGCGTCCGGGTCGATCTCGAAGCCGAAGCGCTCGGAGATCTCCCGGACCTTGGCCCTGGCGGTCTTGAGGTCGAGCAGGCCCAGTCCCCGCGTGGGCTCGTAGCCCAATGCCACGGACTCCGCGACGGTGAAGACCGGAATGAGCATGAAGTGCTGGTGGACCATGCCGATGCCGGCGGCCACGGCATCACCGGGACCGGAGAAGGCGATGGGCTTCCCGTCGATCAGGATCCGTCCCTCGGTGGGTTCGTAGAGCCCGTAGATGACGTTCATGAGCGTAGACTTCCCGGCACCGTTCTCACCCAGCAGGGCGTGGATCTGTCCGGGTTCGATGGTCAAGTCGATGGCATCGTTGGCGGTGAAGGACCCGAATCGCTTCGTGATCCCGTCGAGCTGGAGCCTCACGCGGTCGTTCTCCTCGCAGAGTGTGGCGGAAACGCCCGGGCCCGCCGCCGGCCGGGCGGACCGGCCGGCGGCGGGCTCGGGCAGGTGGAATCAGTCCGCCGTGGGGGCGTTCTTGGAGTCGAGCTTGATCGTGCCGTCTGCGACCTGCTTCTTGAGGTCTTCGACCTTCTTCTTCAGATCGTCCGAAAGCTTCGAGTCGAAGTCGTGGTAGGGGGCGATGCCCACCCCGTCATTGGCCAGCGTGCCGATGTAGGCCTCGGACTTGAAGTTGCCGTCCTTGCCCTCCTTGGCCGTGTCGTAGACGGCGTTGGAGATCTCCTTGAGCGTCGAGGTCAGGATGATGTCCTTGTAGTCGGCTGCGGATTCGTAGCCGTCGGAGTCGGTCCACACCACGGCGTTGTCGCCGCCTGCCTTCTTCACCGCTGCGGCGGCGCCCAGGTTGACGGGGCCGGCGACCGGCATGATGACGTCGGCGCCCTGGCTGAGGAACTCCTCGGCCAGCGTCTTGCCCTTGCCCTGGTCGTCGAAGCTGTTGGCGAAGGAGCCCTTCTGCTTGTCCTTGTCCCAGCCCAGCAGTTTGACGGACTTGCCGTTGTCCTTGTTGAACTGCGCGACGCCGTCGGCGTAGCCGTCCATGAACACGGTGACCGAGGGGATCTCCTGGCCGCCGAAGGTCGCGATCTTGCCCGACTTGCTGTAGCCGGCGGCCACGTAGCCGGCCAGGAAGCCCGCTTCGTTCGACTTGAACAGCAGCGGCTTGGCGTTGTTCAGGGTCTGCACCGCGCCCTTGGCATCGGTGAACGGCGAGTCGATCAGCGCGTAGTTCAGATCGGTGTTGTCCTGTGCCGACTTCGTCATCGTGGCGGCCAGGTTGAAGCCGACCCCGTAGGTCAGCTTGCAGCCCTGCTGCACCATCTGGTCGACGTTCGAGGTGTAGTCGGACTGGTCCTTCGACTCCGCGTCCGATTCATCCAGGCCGAATTCCTTGACGGCCTTGTCGAAGCCCTCTTTGCCCGACTGGTTGAACGAGTGGTCGTCCCAGCCGCCGGCGTCGGAGACCATGCAGACCTTGTAGTCGGACTTTTCGCCGCCGGCGCTGTCCTCCGGGGCACTGCCGCAGGCGGTCAGGGTCAGGGCGGACACCGCGGTCAGGGCCGCAGCGGACGAGAGAAGCTTGATATTCACTGGAGAACTCCCGGTTCTAAGTACCTCACGGCCCAGACCACTCACCTTCACAGCGAGCACACGGACCGCGAACATGTCAGTCACAGACTACCCGCCCCATACCAGTTTCACACAGCCGGTACCGTGCGCGTCCGCACTGTGGCGCCCGGCGTGCCCGGATTCACCCGCACGTGAAAGAACTTGGCTCGTTTACCAAATTGCAACCCAATGTCTACGACGGGTAACGTATCAATAACGAAACCCACGAGTGTGAAAAACAATTCACACAGTCACGGCTAAGCCGAGGCCCAGGGATTTTGCGAATTCAATCATTTATGCTTTACACATGGAAACCATAGTTCCCTCAGACTTCCGGAGTGTTATGAGCTCTGCTTCACCAGACGACCAGTACGACACGGGCGCGGTCCCGCCGCTGTTGGACCTGGTCCACCAGATCGGCCTACTCGGCTCCCAGCAGTGGATCGCCGGTTCCAAGTTCGCCCAGGCGCGCAACCTGAACTTCATCGACTTCTCAGTCCTCAGCCTGACTCTGTCGGCTTCCTCCGAGCTCGACACCCCGCCGACCCCGGGATACCTCAGCGACCGTCTGGCGCTCTCGGCTTCCACCCTGACCTCGATCCTGGAGCGGCTGGCCTCGGCCGACTACATCACGCGCGAACGCGATGCCGCCGACCGCCGCAGAATCTCCATCATGCCCACTCAGAAGGCCAGGGATCTTATCACCGATTACCATGCGGCCATCTTCCAGTCCTTCGAAAAGACCATGGGGGATCTGGGCAATGAGGAGGTCATGCGGATGATCCTGACCCTGCGTGGCCTCATCAAACCCGCCGAAGCCGCTCTCGAGGCCCTCGACGCCCGCCCGCCCCGGCACCGCAAGCGGACTGCCAAGGAGGAGAAGCTCGTGGCCATCGCCCGGCCCAAGAACACCTGAGAGCACTGACCGCACCGGCCGGAGTCGTCTGCTCCGGTCCGCCGCCCCGGAGGGACCAGCGTCCGCCCGGGGCGGTTCGCTGTTCCGGGGCCGATTCAGCCCTCGAGGGCCTCGGAGGCCTCCAACCAGGCCAGTTCCAGTTCGTCCTTCTCCTCCAGCAGGTCCTGTCGCTTGGCGTTGAGCTCCGCCAGGCCACTGAAATCCGACTGGTCGTGGACGGCGAAGGCGCCGTCCAGCTTCGCCAGTTCGGCCTCGACCCTGTCGATCTTGCGCTGCAGCGCGTTGACCTCCTTGGTCAGTCGGCGGTGCTCCGCCGGACTCAGCCCCTGCTCCTGCCCGGCCGGCGCCTCATCCCCCGACGCCGCCTCCTTCGCACTCCCGGTTCCGCCGTGGCGACCGGTTGCGGCAGCCGCAGCCAGTTCGAGGTATTCGTCGACCCCGCCCGGCAGGTGCCGCACCCGGTGATCCATCACGGCGTACTGATCGTCGGTCACCCGTTCGACGAAATAGCGATCGTGGGAGATCACGATGAGGGTGCCTGGCCATTCGTCGAGCAGGTCCTCCATGGCCGCCAACATGTCGGTGTCCATATCGTTGGTCGGCTCGTCGAGGATGAGCACATTCGGTTCGTCGAGCAGAATGAGCAGGAGTTGGAGCCTGCGCGCCTGTCCGCCGGAGAGGTCGCGCACCCGCGACTGCAGCGCATCACCCAGGCCCAGGCGCTCCAGCAGCTGAGAAGTGCCCAGTTCGCCGCTCGCCGTCTTGACCTCCGTGCGGTGGCGCGCCAGGATCTCGTGGAGTTTGAGGTCCAACAGGTCATCGAGTTCGCGCAGCTGCTGGTCCAGCAGAGCGATGCTGATCGTCTTGCCCCGTTTGACCCGGCCGGTCGCGGGCTCCACCTCGCCCGTGAGCAGGCCGATCAGGGTCGACTTGCCCGCGCCGTTGGCCCCCAACAGTCCCAGCCGGTCGCCTGGACCCACGATCCAGTCGGTCGGCTCGATGGTCGGTGCCGACGCACCTGGATATGTGGCCGAGGCCCCCTTGAGTTCGAAGACGTCCTTGCCCAGCCGGCTGGTCGCCAGGGCCGTCAGCTCCAGCTTGTTCCGAACCGGCGGCACGTCCGATATGAGTGCATTGGCCGCCTCGATGCGAAATTTCGGCTTCGAGGTCCGCGCCGGCGCACCGCGGCGCAGCCAGGCCAGCTCCTTGCGCGCCAGGTTCTGCCTGCGCGCCTCACTGGCCGCGGCCTGCCTGTCACGCTCGACCCGCTGCAGGACGTAGGCGGCATAGCCGCCCTCGAAGGCGTCGACCGTCCCGTCGTGGACCTCCCAGGTCAGGGTGCACACCTCATCGAGGAACCAGCGGTCGTGGGTCACGACCAGCAGCGCACCCTGACCCGCCGGCCAGCGCTTGCGCAGATGGGCGGCCAGCCAGCGCACGCCGGTCATGTCGAGGTGGTTGGTCGGCTCGTCGAGGATGAGCACGTCCCAGTCCCCTGCCAACAGCGCCGCCAGGGCGACGCGGCGGCGCTGCCCACCGGACAGGCCACCGACTTCCGCCGAGAGGTCTAGATCGCCGATCAGCCCGCCGACGACGTCGCGGACCTCGGCCCGGGAGGCCCATTCGTGATCGGCCAGGTCGCCCAGCACCGTGTGCCTGACCGTCTGGGCATCGTCCAGATCGTCGGCCTGGCGCAGATAGCCCACCCGGGTGCCACCGCGTTTGGTGACCCGACCGGTGTCCGGTTCGAGGTCACCGGCGAGGATCCGGATGAGGGTGGACTTGCCGTCGCCGTTGCGGCCCACGATGCCGATCCGGTCCCCGGCCGAGACCCCGACGGTCAGGTCCTCGATGACCTGGCGGTTCGGATAGGACAGACTGATCGCCTCGGCGCCGAGCAGGTGCACGTGGACTCCTTCTTCGAATGGTTCAGGTGGCCCCGATGGGCCCCGACCAGTCTAGTCGAGCACCCCTGCCGGTCCGGCGGGGCCCGTGGTGCGCAGCACCCGGGCCACGCCCGGGGTGGCCTCGAGCATCACGGCCAGGTCGAGCGCATGGTGCGCATCGCGGACCGGGAAGACCACGGTGGGCCCTGAACCCGAGAGCAGAGCGGCCAGGGCGCCGGCATCGCGCCCGGCCCGCATGATCGGCTCGATCCCCGGTTCCAGGTCGAGCGCGGCCGGCTCCATATCGTTGTGCAGCACCCCGGCCAGCCGTTCCGGGTCGCCCCCGGCCAGGGCCTCCAGGACGGCGTCGCGCCTGGCCGCGGTGCGCTCGGCTGAGTCCACTGCGGCACCGGCGGCACGCAGTTCGTCGAGTCTGCGGTAGACGGCCGGGGTGCTCAGCCCGGTGCCGGCGGTCGCGACCACCCAGTGGAAGCGCTGCCGGGTCATCACGGGAGTGAGTAGGTCTCCCCGGCCGGTGCCCACCGCGGTGCCGGCCCGCAGGGCGAAGGGGACATCGGCGCCGAGTCCAGCCGCGACCGCGTCGAGGCCGCCGGTGAAACCGCTGAGCCGTTTATAGGCCAGCAGGGCTGCGGCCGCGTCCGCCGAGCCCCCGCCCATCCCGGCGGCCACCGGCACGTTCTTCTCGATCTCGATCAGCACGGGAACCTCCGGTGCTCCCGCGGCGATCAGTGCCCTGATCGCCGCCAGGGCCAGGTTCGATTCGTCCAGCGGCACCGTGGGGTCGGCGAACCGACCGCTCAGCCGCACCTCGAACTCCACTGCCGGCGTCAGGGTGATGGTCTCCGCGAGGTTGAGCGACTGGAAGACGCTCGTGAGGTCGTGGTACCCGTCGGAGCGCCGCGCACCGACGGCCAGCAGCAGGTTGACCTTGCCGAAGGCACGCGCGCTCACCGGCGCCGGCACCGCTGCCGGCGCTCCCACCCTGTGCGCCCGGGTCATAACGACTCGGCTCCTCCGGCCGTGGGTCCTTCGGCAGGTGCCTGCCCTCCGGCGGGGACGATGGTCCGACCCGCGGCGGCGATCCGCACGAAGTCGTGGACATCCAGGCGCTCCCCGCGGGTCAGCGGGTCTATCCCGGCAGCCTGCAGCACCTCGCCCGCGCGGGCACCGGAGCCCGCCCAGCCGGACAGGGCCGCGCGCAGCGATTTACGGCGCTGGGCGAAGGCCGCATCGATGAGCGTGAAGACCTCGCGCCGGCTCACCCCCGCCCGACCGGCCTCGCCCGCGGGATCGTCAAGGGCCGCGGGGTGGACCGTGATTCCCACCAGTCCCGAGCCCACATTGGGCGCCGGCCAGAAGACGTTCTTGCCGATGTCCGAACCTCGGTCCACCGTGCCGTACCACTGGGCTTTGACACTGGGAACCCCGTAGACACGGGACCCGGGAACGGCCGCCAGGCGGTCGGCGACCTCGGCCTGGACCATCACGAGCACCCGGCGCAGAGTGGGAAAGGTCTCGAGCATGTGCAGCAGAACGGGCACCGCCACGTTGTACGGCAGGTTCGCGACCAGGGCGCTGGGCGCGCGACCGGGTTCGGCCTCCGGCAGCTCGGCGACCCGCAGCGCGTCCTGTTCGAGCAGTGCGAACCGGGCGTCGGGGCCGGCGTGCTCGGCGACGGTGGCCGGCAGGCGACCCGCCAGCAGCCCGTCGATCTCGACGGCGGTGACCGGGTGCCCGGCGTCCAGCAGGCCCAGCGTCAGGGAGCCCAGGCCCGGGCCCACCTCGACCACGGGCTGCCCGGGTTCCAGGGCGGCCTCGGCGACGATCTTGCGCACCGTATTGGGATCGATGACGAAGTTCTGCCCCCGCTGTTTGGTGGGACGCAGGCCGAGCTCCGCGGCCAGGGCGCGGATGGTGGCGGCGGTCAAGAGTTCACTCACGCCTCAACCCTATGACATCGTGGCCCGGCACGGCTCGGTCAGCGGGGAACGAGGCGCCCGATAAGCTGGGGACATGGAACCGGACACTCTGCGCGCCCTCTTGGATCCCGCCTCCCTGGCCCTGCTGGACGGGGTCGAATACGAGCGGGGGCGGGAACTGCAGATCGCCACCCGATTGCGCTCGGAGCTGGCCGAAAGGGGGCTGCCGGCCGGCCTGGCCGCGGCCCTGGTCACCCAGGCGGAACTGCGGCAGGCCGCACCGGCGAAGTTCGGCCCCTTCGCGGATTCCCTTCTCTTCACCCGGGATGGTCTGGCCCAGGCCACCCGCCTGCCGGTCGCGGCCCACCACGCCGGGCGAATGCGGCAGGCCGCACTGCGCGCCGGCCTGGACTTCGAGTCCGCTCCGATCGCCGATCTGGGCTGCGGGATCGGCGCGGATTCCCTGGCCTTCGGTGGGCTGGGGGCCCCGGTGATCGCCATCGACGCCGATGAGGTCACCGCAGCCCTGGCCGCCTATAATCTGCGCCACCTGGAGAAGGTCACCGTCGAACACGGGCGGGCCGAGGATTTCGACCCCGAGCGCGCCGAACTCCTGTGGCTGGATCCGGCCCGGCGCTCCGGCACCAAGCGCGGCGGGCAGGCCCGCCGGCTCAACGACCCCGAGGACTTCTCCCCCAGCCTGTCCTGGGCCTTCGGCGCGGCGGCGGACTATGCGGGCACCGGAATCAAGCTGGGGCCGGCCCTGGACCACGGGCTGATCCCCGCGGGCTGGGAGGCCCAGTGGGTCTCACACACAGGCGATGTGGTCGAGGTCGCCCTCTACCATGGGGCCGCCGCCCGCGCCCCCGGCCGCACCGCACTGGTGCTGGGCCCGGCCGGCGCCGCCGAGGTGTCCCAGGCCGACCTGCCCGCGACCGCGACCCCGGAGGACGGACTGGGCACCCTGGGCGCGTATCTGTTCGAGCCCGATGGCGCGGTGATTCGGGCGGGACTCGTCACCGCCCTGTGCGGCCCGCTGGGCGCCCACCGGCTGCACGAGCAGATCGCCTATCTCACCGGCGAGCGCCCGGCCGGGGGAACCGCCGCCCGCCTGGTGCGCACCTTCCGGATCGTCGACACCCTGCCCACCAAGGTCAAACCGCTGCGCGCCGAACTCATTCGGCGCGGTATCGGGCGGGTGGTGATCAAGAAGCGGGGCGCCGACATCGTCCCCGACGTTCTGCGCAGACAGCTCCGCCTGCCCGCCGGTGATCCGGCTACCCTGGTATTCACCCGACTGGGCGATCGGCACATCGCCCTGCTGGTCGAAGAAGTCGTCGAGGAAACGAAGGACCGTTCATGACCCGTCTGCCCACGCTCATCTCACCGGCCGAACTCGACGAGCTGTTCGCCGGGGCCCGTCCCCCTGTCGTCCTCGACGTCAGATGGACTCTGCCGCGCCCGGACGGACGCGAGGACTTCATGCTGGGCCATATCCCCGGCGCCCTCTACGTCTCGCTCGATGACGAACTGGCCGCCCCCGCACATGACGACCCGACGGCCGGCCGACATCCGCTGCCCGATCCACAGGGCTTCCAGGCGACGGTGCGGGCCTGGGGCGTCGACGAGGACTCCACCGTCGTGGTCTACGACGACAACCAGTCCCTGGGCGCGGCCCGCGCCTGGTGGCTGCTGCGCTGGGCGGGCAAGACCGATGTGCACGTGCTCGACGGGGGTCTGGGCGCATGGCAGCGGGCCGGCCTGCCCCTGGCTGGTGGGCCCTTCGTGCGACCGCGGCCGGGGACCTTCACCGTCACCGGTGGACACCGCCCGGTGATCGACGCCGCGGGTGCTGCGGATTTGGGCGCCAGGGGCCGGTTGATCGACTCCCGGGCCCCTGAGCGCTACCGCGGGGAGGTCGAGCCGATGGATCCCCGGGCCGGTCACATCCCAGGAGCCCTGAACCGGCCGACGACGGAGAACATCGATCCGTCTACCGGTAGGTTCAAGGACCCGCAGACCCTGCGCGCGGAGTTCGAGCGGGTCGCCGGCGCCGATGCGCTTGCGGGCGCCGCCTCGGCCGCGGCCCCCGCTGCGTCCCCGCAGGAGCCGACCGGTGAGCTGGGCGTGTACTGCGGCTCCGGGGTGACCGCCTGCCACAATCTGCTGGCCCTGGACACCCTGGGTGTGACCGCCGCCCTCTACCCCGCCAGCTGGTCCGGCTGGTCTGCCGACCCGCAGGCGCCTGCCGCCACCGGCGACTGAGGCCACCCGCCCCGCTCACCGTTCCCCCGACTCACCGAACGCTAGGATCTACTCATGGTGACTTTCGCGCGTTCAGCCCGTTCCACCCTCGGCGTCGAATGGGAGCTCGCCCTGCTCGACCGCCACTCGCTCGACCTTGTCCCCGCGGCCGCTGCCGTGCTCGAGCGCACCGCGCAGGTCCCCGCTCTGCGGCGCAGCGTGGTCGGCGAGATGCTGACGAACACCGTCGAGGTGGTCTCGGGAGTGCACACGGACGTCTCCGGGGTGATCGGCGACCTGCGCGGGAAGGTTGAGGCTCTGACCCCGCTGACAGATGCCCTGGACATCGACTTGATGTGTGCGGGCACCCACCCCTTCGCCCTCTGGCAGAACCAGACGGTCACCGACAAGGACCGCTACGCCGAACTGATCAACCGGACCCAGTGGTGGGGCCACCATATGCTCATCTACGGGGTCCACACGCATGTGGGAATCGACTCGCGCGAGAAGGTGCTGCCGATCCTGGGCGCGCTGCTGGCCTATGTGCCGCACCTGCAGGCCGTCAGCGCCTCGAGTCCGTTCTGGGAGGCGACCGACACGCGCTACGCCTCGAATCGCGCGATGATGTTCCAGCAGCTGCCGACCGCCGGGCTGCCCTTCCAGTTCGAGACCTGGTCGGCCTATGAGAAGTACGTCGCGGACATGATGCACACCGGGGTGATCGACGAGATCAACGAGATCCGCTGGGACATCCGGCCCTCGCCGGGCTGGGGCACGATCGAGGTGCGGGTGTGCGACGGCATCCCCACGCTGGACGAGATCGCCGCGGTCACAGCCTTCGTCCAGTGCCTGGTCGACGATTTCTCCGAACGGCTGGACCGCGGGGAGACCCTGCCGCGGATGCCCGACTGGTTCCATGTGGAGAACAAGTGGCGGGCCGCCAGGTACGGGATGGAGGCGATCATCATCGAGAACGCCGCCGCCGAGGAGCGGCTGGTCACCGAGGTGATCGCCGACGAGGTCGCCCGCCTGGAGCCCGTCGCCGAGCGCCTGGGCTGTGCGGAGGAGCTGGCGGGCATGCTGCGCTTCGCCGAGGTCGGGGCCAGCTACCAGCGCCAGCGCGCGGTGTTCGAGCGCACGGGAGACCTCAAGGAGGTCGCCCGCCTCCTGGTCGAGGAGTTCAAGACGGGAGCCACCTGACCGGACTCCAGCGGTGGCTCCACAAATACATGTGTGGCTCGAAAACTCATGAGTTCGCGAGCCACACGCGTATTTGTGGAGCCACCGTCAGGCTTTTACAGACCGCCCTGGATCTTCGCCTCGTGGCCGGCCCACTCCTTCGCGCGCAGGGCCTGCTTCTGGGTCTTGCCGCCGCCGGACTTCGCCAGCACGGGCACGAACTCGATCTCGCGCGGGTTCTTGTACCGTGCCAGATGACCGCGCAGGTGCTCCAAGATCTCCTCGGCCGTGGTCTGCACACCGTCTTCGAGCACGACGAAGGCCTTGGGCCGTTCACCCCAGTGTTCGTCGGGCACCCCGATGACGGCAACATCGGTCACGCCAGGGAAGGCGTTGATGGCCTGCTCGACCTCGATGGTGGAGATGTTCTCACCGCCGGAGACGATGATGTCCTTGGCCCGATCGCGCAGTTCGATGTAGCCGTCCGGGTGCATAACCGCCAGGTCGCCGGAGTGGAACCAACCGTGGGCGAACGCCTTGGCGGTGGCCTCGGGGTTCTTGTAGTAGCCCTTCATGACGTTGTTCCCGCGCATCACCACCTCGCCCATCGTCTGGGCGTCGGCGGGCACGTCGACCAATTCGCCGTCCACCGGTTCCCGGTAGACCACGCGCACGGGGTCGAAGGTCACCATGCCAACGCCCTGCCTGGCCTGCTTGGCCGCACGGGCGTCGGCGTCCAGGTCCGCCCAGGGGCTCTGCCACTGGTTGTACGTGTAATTGCCGTAGGTCTCCGTGAGCCCATAGGAGTGCTGGACCGTGAAGCCCATATCGTGGATCCGCTTGAACATCGTGGGACTCGGCGGAGCGGCGGCGGTGCCGATCACCAGTTCGTAGTCCAGCCGGTGGGCCGCCGGATCGTTCATCAGGGTGGAGACCACAGTGGGCGCACCGTTGAGCCGGTTGATCCCGTGCAAGTCGATCAGCCGCCAGATCTCCGGGCCGCGGACCTCGCGCAAGCACACCTGCTTGCCCCCGACCGAGGCCACGGCCCAGGAATTGCACCAGCCCTGGCAGTGGAACATCGGCAGGGTCCACAGCAGGTTGGTGTCCATCCCGAAGCGCAGGTGGACCACCTGGGACAGGGCGTTGAGGTAGGCGCCGCGGTAGCTGTACTCCACGCCCTTGGGCGCGCCGGTCGTGCCCGAGGTGTAGTTGATGGACAGCAGCTGGTTCTCATCGCGGACCGTCCAGTCCAGTTCGGAGCCGTCCGCCTCCCCAGCGGCCAGGAACTCGGGTGCCCGGACGACCCGCACCCCGGCGGGATCCACTGGGAGCTCCGGCTGGTTCGCATAGAGCTCGTCGCGGGCCAGCACCACCGTGGTGGTGGTTTCCAGGTCTGGCACGATCGCCGCGATGTCCGGCCAGTACTGGGTATCGCACACCAGCAGTTTGGCGCCCGAGTGGTTGAGGATGTAGCGGACCTCATCGGCGGCCAGCCGGGTGTTGATCGGGACCAGGACCGCATCGATCAACGGGACCGTGAAGGTCGAGTAGAAACTCACCGGGGTGTTGGGCACCATATAGGCGATCCGGTCCCCGGGTTCGATCCCGGCGGCCAGGAAGGCGTGTGCCCAGCGTTCGACGTCCTCCCGCACCTGCCGATATGTCCAGGCCGAGTCACCGTACACCAGCGCGGTGCGCTCGGCGAAGACCGAGGAGGAACGCTCAAGGAAGGAGATCGGGGTGAGCTGGGTGGTCCAGGGGTTCATGCCGGCCTTTCTAAACAGGGATCCGCACAGCTTCTCACGCCGCGGGTTCCCCCTCAGATTAGGCCGGGTGTGCACCGGGCCGGTCATAAACCGTCATGTTGTGTCATGCAGTTCCCATCCCCCGGTCCGCGCGACTCCCCCGGTCTCAGCCCTTCACGCGCCTCGTGTGGCCGCCCCATTCCCGTTCCCGCAGTGCGTACTTCTGGATCTTGCCCGTCGAGGTCTTCGGCAGGACCGGCACGAACTCCACATCGCGCGGGTTCTTGTAGCCGGCCAACCGCTCGCGCAGGAACTCGCGCACCTCCTCGGCGGTGGCCGCGGATCCCTCGGCCAGCACGATGAAGGCCTTGGGACGCTCGCCCCATGTGTCGTCGGGCACTCCGACAACCGCCACATCGGTCACTCCGGGGAAGCCTGCAATGGCCTGCTCGACCTCGATGGTGGAGATGTTCTCACCGCCGGAGACCACCACGTCCTTGGCCCGATCGCGCAGTTCGATATAGCCGTCCGGGTGCATCACGCCCAGGTCGCCGGAGTGGAACCAGCCGCCTGCGAAGGCAGCCTCGGTCGCCGCCGGGTCGGCGTAGTAGCCCTTCATGACGTTGTTCCCGCGCATCACGACCTCACCCATGGTCGCCCCGTCTGCCGGCACATCGACGAGTTCCTCACCCGGTACCGCCGGAGCCACGACGCGGGCGCGTTCGGCGACGATCATCCCAACCCCCTGCCTGGCCTGCAGGCCGGCCCGGGTCTGCTGATCGAGTTCTGCCCAGGCGTCCTGATACTGGTTGACGGTGTAGGGGCCATAGGTCTCCGTGAGTCCGTAGACGTGGACGACCGAGAAGCCCATGGCCCCCATCCGGGTGAGGATCGTGGGGCTGGGCGGGGCGCCTGCGGTGGTGATGGTCACCGCCGCCGCCAACTCATGGGACTCGGTGGCATCGAGGATCGTCGAGACCACCGTGGGGGCGCCGTTGAGGTGGGTGATGCCGACGGTGTCGATCAACCGCCAGATCTCCGGACCCCGGACTTCGCGCAGACAGTACTGGGTGCCGCCGGAGGCCACCAGCGCCCAGCCCGTGCACCAGCCGTTGCAGTGGAACATCGGCAGGGTCCACAGATACCGCGAGTCGGTGTCGAACCCGGAGTGGACGATCTCCGAGAGCGCATTGAGGTAGGCCCCGCGGTGGGTGTACATCACGCCCTTGGGCTTGCCGGTGGTCCCTGAGGTGTAGTTGATCGACAGGGTCCGGTTCTCGTCGTCGACGCTCCACTCCACTGGACTGGCGTCGCCCGCGGCCCCCGCGAGGAATTCCCCGCGCGTGAGTACTCGGGTGCCCGCCGGGTTGGCCCGCGGCGCCGGGCGTTCGGCGTATTGTTCATCGTCGATGAGCACGATCGTCTCGACCGTACTCAATTCGGCGGCCACCGCGGTCACCGCAGGCCAGTACTGGCTATCGATGACGAGGACCTTCGCACCCGAGTGGTCCGCGATATAGCGGACCTCCGCGGGCGCCAGCCGGGTGTTGACCGGCACCAGCACGGCATCGATCAGCGGCACCGCGTACATCGACATGAGTGTCTCCGGCAGGTTCGGCATCATATAGGCCACCCGGTCCCCGGCCTCGACTCCCAGCGCGCGCAGGGCCCTGGCACGGACCTCGACGGCCTCGCGCAGTTCTGCATAGGTCAGGGATTCCGTTCCGTGGACCAGGGCGGGTTTGGCCGGGAAGACCTCGGCCGAACGGGCGAGATAGGACAGGGGTGTGAGTTGCGTGATCCAGGGTTGCATCATGGCCTCTCTGTCAGTGATGTGCCCTTCAGTGTAATTCGGACCACTTGCCCAGCTTCGGGGAACGACATCTGCGGTCATCTTTCCATATACTCGATTATGACAACCTCCATTGATGGAAAGGCATATCATGGGCCACCGACGACACACAGCCATTGCGGCCGCCGCGCTCATCACAACCCTCGGACTCACCGCTTGCTCGGGCGGACGGGCCGAATCCCAAGACGACGGACAGACCGCTCCCGAGGCCGCACAGGCCCCCAGCGGTTCCGCCGACCAGCCGGTCGACTCCCCGGCCGCGGAGCAGGGCGACGGAGCCGCTGCCCCGGCAGACGACGATGCGGCCGCCGGCGGAGCGGTCCCCGCCTGGGCCAAGGAGCCGACCTCCGGCGGTGAGGAGATCGCCTCAATCGACGCAGGAGACGTCAATGTCAAGGTCTTCCAGATGGGCGTGGAGAAGGCCCCCAAGGAGGGCCGCTGGGTCGACCCCGACACCAAGAAGCCGTTGATCGCCAAGGGCGACGACATCGTTTTCGTCAACTACGTCGTGACCAACAACGGCGATCCGATCGATCTGGGTTCCAGCCTGGTCAAGGTCACCCCCAAGTACGACGACTGGAAATACGCCCAGGGAATGGGTGGGATCACCGACAGCTCACTGTCGAAGAAGGTGGGCATCGAGACGAGTGCGATCGCCAACCGGGCCGATCCGACCGTCTATCCCTTCGCCAAGGGGGAACATTTCAGTTATGGGGAGAACTTCCACTACCAGAAGAATTCGCCCATCACATTCAAGGTCAGCATCACCCCGGTCGACGATGCGGGCAAACTCGTCCACGCTGAGCGGACCGAGCAGGAGGGCAAGGGCACCATCGCCTGAACCCGCCCACAGCGCTGCATGTGCAAGGCTCCCCCTGTAACCTCCAGGGGGAGCCTTGCACATGAGACGGCCCGGGCCCGTGGGCCGCGGCGGCTCAGACAGTCAGACTGCGGCGGAGTTCGGTCCAGGCGGCGGCGAACCCGGGGTGCAGATCGTAGTCGGCCACCTCGTTAAGCGGCACCCAGCGCAGTTCGACGCTCTCGGCGTCGGTGATCGTCTCCTGCAGCCGTGCGGTGGCCCTGGCCACTACGGTCGTATAGGACCAGCCGTGCTTGTCGACCACATGGGTGTCGATGATCTCGATGCCCGTGCCGTCGAGATCCGGTACGCCGGCCTCCTCGTTGGATTCGCGGATCGCGCCCTGCACCGGGGTCTCGCCCTGGTCGATCGCCCCACCCGGCACTCCCCAGGTTCCGCCGTTGGCCGACCACCAGATCCGATGCTGAAGCAGCACGCCGCGCGCGGGATCGTGAATGAGCAGGCCGGCTGCCCCGTACAGACCCCAGAACCTGCCGTCGGGGGTTTCGGTCCAGCCGTCGCCCGACCGGCGGCGCGCCCGCAGACCGGCGCGTGAGGGACGTGGCGGATTTCCCAGGGGGAAGTCCGCGGTGGGCGGGTGATTGTCGGCTGAGAAACGCGACCAATCGGCCTGTGCGAAGCGCTCCTCGATGCCCTGGGACCTATCTGGGGCCGGACCGGTCCCGCGGTACCCCCTCCCGCCGCTTGCGCCGGCGGGGGAAGTGGGCCGGCTGGAATCGGCGGGAGAATCGGACCGGGTGGGTTCGGCGGGAGAATCAGACACAGACGTCCTCGACTTCCAGAGAGGAATCGACTCCGAAACCGAAGTCGCTGGCGGGCAGACCGCGGGAGACTATCTCGGCGCCCAGCGCCGCGACCATCGCCCCGTTGTCCGTACACAGGTCCAGGGGCGGCACCCGCAGCGTCACCCCGTGCTTGGCGCAGGCCTCGGCCAGGGTTTCGCGCAGGCGGCGGTTGGCGGCTACTCCCCCACCCAGCAGGACGTGGTCGATCCCCGTATCCTCGGCGGCCATGAGCGTCTTCCTCACTAGCACGTCGACGATCGCGGTTTCGAAACTGGCGGCCACATCGGCCAGCCGCGTCCGGTCCCCGCCGGCGTCGACCCTGGCGCGGTCGGCGGTGACATAGCGCAGCGCGGCGGTCTTCAGCCCGGAGAAGGAGAACGAGTACCGGCGCTCGGGCCGGCGCAGATCCTTCGCATTCATCAGACCCCGGGGGAATGCCACCGCAGCGGGGTCGCCCGGCGTGCCGGGACCCGCGGGACCGTCGAACCCGCCCAGGGCGGCCTTGGAGATATTGGGACCGCCCGGATAGTCCAGGCCCAACAGGCGGGCCACCTTGTCGAAGGCCTCTCCTGCGGCATCGTCGATCGTCGAGCCGAGCATGGTCACGCCCGAGACGATATCGGTGATCTTGAGGATCTCCGTATGCCCCCCGGAGACCAGCAGCGCCAGGGTCGGGGTGACCAGTCCGGGCGAGTCCGGGGCGACCAAGTCCACGGCCACGTGGGCGGCCAGATGGTTGACCCCGTACAGGGGCTTGCCGGTGGCAGCGGCCAGGCCCTTGGCCGCGCACACGCCCACCAGCAGGGCACCGGAGAGCCCGGGGCCGGCGGTGACCGCGATCGCGTCGATCTCGTCCAACCCCACCTGGGCCCGGTCCAGGGCCGCCCGGATCACCGGGGTGAAGGATTCCACATGGGCACGGCTGGCGACCTCCGGGACGACCCCGCCGAAGCGGACGTGTTCGTCCATCGAGGATGCCACGGAGTTCGTCAGCAGGGTGTGCCCGCGCACGATGCCCACCCCGGTCTCATCGCAGGAGCTTTCGATGCCCAGGACGAGGGGGCCCTGTGCGCTGTCAGTCATCATCGTCATCTTCTTCGTGTATCGAGATTTTCCCGGGGACGGTTCCCGTCCTCAGGCCAGGGGCTCGCGGGCCAGCTGGGCGTAACGCGCGCTCAGCGCGTCCTCCCCCGGGTCGGCCATTCCGGTGCCCAGGGCCGAGGCCAGCATCCGCAGGTGCGTCTCCCACACCGGGCCGAACTCGGGGGTGGCGGCGCGGGCGGCCGATTCGGTTTCGAAAGTCTGGGCCAGGGAGACCCGGGTGGCGGTGCCGTCCGCCGTGGGTGCCAGAGACAGGCCGACTCGGCCGAGGCCGGCCAGATCGAGTAGTACGTGAACGCCCGCCACACAGCTGAGCACCTGAGCGGCCAGGGTTTCGGCGGGGCCGAAGACGAAGGCGATCCGCTCCGGATCGTCACCGCCGGTACCACCGGTGGCGTCCCCGGTACGCTGCCAGACCGCGAACCACTCCCCGCAGCGCACGGGGTCCGTGGCCAGCAGCCAAACATGGGCCGGATCGGCCGCGACGTCGACGCGCAGGAGCAGATCGACTCCGTCCTCCCAGGACGACAGTTCGGCGGCGATGTTCACGGTCGTGGGCGCCGGCGGGTCGCCGAGATAGCCGGAGGAGGAGATCATAGCCTTCAATCTATCAGCAGCGCGCGCATCACAAGCGCGTCCGCGTCATGGTAGTAGACCGGCCGCCGGCCCAGCTCGGCGAAGCCCAGGGAGCGATAGAGGCCCAGCGCCGGGGAGTTGTCATCGCGCACGTCGAGGTAGACGGCCTCGGCCCCATTCGAACGGGCCAGGTCGATCAGCCCGGTCAACAGCGTGCGCGCAATCCCCCGACCGCGAGCGCTCGGGGCGGTGGCGATGGTGAGAACCTCGGCCTCCCCGCCGGCCACGCTCAGCCCGGCGTAGCCCAGCAGCTCATCGGTACCGGCATCGCGCACCACCCGGAAGTGGTTCCCCGGTCCGGCCAACTGGGCCAAGAAGAACTCGGTGGTCCAGGTGTCAGGCCCGAAGGCCATCCGGTCCAGGGCCACGACCTCGTCGACGTCGAACCACCGCATCCGGCGGATGATGGGATCAGGCGTGCAGGGGCTTGGCATCCGGTTCCCGCAGGTACAGGGGAGTCACCGGCAGCAGTTCACGGCCGGCGGCCCGGGCGCGCAGTGCCGCGCGCGCCACGTCGGCGGCCAACGGTTCGGCGCACTGCGGGAAGTCCGAGGCTCCCAGCAACTCCGTGTAGAGATCGAAGCCGATACCGGCGTGCAGCACCCCTGCACGCGGGTGGACGGCTGCCAGGTCGGCGGGTTTGGAGACGTCTGGGCCGGAGACCACCACGGGCAGGCCGGCCTCGTCCAGCCCCCGGTACAGGGTCCAGTAGACCTCTTTGCGGCGCGCATCGGTGGCCACCAACAGGGTTCGCCCCGCGGCCTGCGGGCGCCCGTAGACGCGCAGCGCCAGACCGTCGTGGCTGGGCCAACCGGCGATCGGCACGTCGCGGCCGACGGCAGCGCCCAGTCCCATGGCGATCCCGGCGCGCAATCCGGTGAAGGGCGCGGGTCCCACGCCCACGATCACCTGATCGATGGAGGGCGCGGCGGCCAGGAGTTCCTGCAGGGCCGGGCCCAGGTGTTCCGCGTGCTTGCGGGCATGGGTCTCGCTCCACTGGGCCACGACGGTTTCGCCGTCGAGGATCGCGGCCGAGGCCGCCCCCGATGAGTCAAGGGCCAGGGTGATCATTTTTCGTCTTCCTTCGTTTCCTTCTGCACGTGCGGTTCGCGCGCGCCCGCATCCTGTGGCGGGGACGCCAGCAGGGTCAGTCGGTGGGCCCACGGGGCACCGCGGCCGGTGAGGACCACCGTTCTGCGTTCGGATTCCGGATCCTCGTCGGGGCGGTCCAGCACGATCTCCAGGCGCTCGTCATCGAGCTGTTCGGCCATCCCCGCGCCCCATTCGACGATGGTGATGGATTCTTCGAGTTCGGAGTCCAGGTCCAGATCGGCCAGCTCCGTCTGTCCGTCCAGCCGGTAGGCGTCAACGTGGACGAGGTTGGGTCCGGTACCGCGGGACTTGTGTTCACGGGCGATGACGAAGGTGGGCGAGGATATCCGCCCTTTGACGTTCAGCCGCGATCCCAGCGCCTGGGTGAACGTCGTCTTGCCCGCGCCCAGATTGCCGGTCAGGATGATGAGGTCGCCTGCGCGCAGGAGTGGGGCCAGGCGCGCCGCGAAGTCCTCCAGCGCCTCGAGGTCGGCGATCTCGAGTGTCACGGTCAGCTGATCGGTCATGCGCCCTCCCCGGATTCCCCTGCCACGCGGGCCACGCGCCCGGAGATGCAGGTGACGAACTCGTAGTTGATCGTCTCCGCCCAGCCGGCCCAGTCGTCGGCGGTTGGGGCACCGGCATCGGGGCCGAACAGCACGGCCTCGTCCCCGGGGGCGACGCCGTGGTCCGCCGGCCCCAGGTCCACGATGAACTGGTCCATCGCGATCCGGCCCACCTGCGGGTAGCGGCGGCCGCCGATGAGCACTTCCGCCCGGCCCGAGACCGTGCGCGGGATGCCGTCGGCATAGCCGCCGGCCACCAGGGCGAAGCGGGTGTCCTGCGGTGCCCTGTACATGTATCCGTACGAGGCCCCGTGACCGGCGGCCACCTCCTTGACCGTCAGGACCCGTGAGCGCAAGCTCATGGCAGGGCGCAGGCCCAGATCCGCCGGGGTCTCCTCGGGGAACGGGCTGAGCCCGTAGATGCCCAGGCCCACCCGGGCCATGGTGCCGGGGAACGGATCCAGCGCCAGCGCGCCAGGGGTGTTCGCAGCGTGGATGTCGAGCTCGTCTGCGGCTCCCAGCCCCGGATGGGCCTCGAGCAGGGAGCGGATCCGGCCGATGAAGGCCTCGAAGACCTCGAGCTGCTCGGCCGTGGCGGGGTCGCCGGGTTCGTCCGCCTTCGCCAGGTGGGTCATGATCCCCACGATCCGCAGGGGCGCGCCGGTCACGTCCGCGCCGGCAGCCGGGGTGCCGGCCGCGGGGGCGGCGTCGAGCGCGCTCAGGGCGGGGAGGAAAGCGGCCAGCTGTTCGGGGGTGAAGCCGTTGCGTCCCAGGCCGGTGTCGCATTTCAGGTGGACCCGCGGGACGACCCCCGCGGTCCGGCCGGCCGCGATGATGGGGCCCAGGGCCCAGGCCCCGGGCAGGGCCAGTTCGATCCCGGCGGCCACGGCCTCGGCCAGGTCGGTGCCGACGTCGTAGAGCCAGGCCAGGATGCGGGCCTCGGCGGCTCCGGGGGTGCCGGCCGCGGCGAGTTCGCCCAGCAGATCGGCCAGCTGCAGGGCCTCGGGCACGGTGGCCACGCCGAAGTCGCGCACTCCCCCGGCCAGCGCCGCCGGCACCACATGGGCGATACCGTGGCCGTAGGCGTCGGCCTTGACCACTGCCATGAGTGTGGCCGGGGCGATCTGGGCGGCCAGCACGCGCACATTGTGGGTGATCGCCGATTGGTCGATCCGGGCTGTGCAGACGGTGGTGGCGTATTCGGTGACGGGTTTCATCGTGTCCTCGATAGATGGGAGGGGATGGTGGGTGCCGGCCGCATCGGATTCGGTGGCAGGCATGTGGCGATGCGCTCGATGAAGGCCCGTGCATGGGTGGGCGTGGGCCCGGCCGCGGGCCGCGTGCCTATCCGGTTGTGCAGCAGCACGCCAGCGGCGGCCAGCAGGGCCGAGGTCTGGTTCCCACGGTGGGCGCCGGTGGCCAGCAGGGCGCCGAGGATGCCGGCGAGCACATCGCCCGAGCCGGCAGTCGCCAGGTTCGCGGGTCCCGGGGTCGGAGCGTAGACGGCGCCGGCCGGGGTTGCGATGAGGGTCTGGTGGCCCTTGAGCAGGACGACGGCTCCCACGGCCGCGGCGATCCCCCGGAGCGCGGCGAGGCGCTGCTCGGGGTCGTCCAGGTCCGGTCCGGTGGGCGCGTGGTCGGTGCCCGGGCCCTCGGCTCCGCCCGGTGCCGAACTCCGATCCTGGTCTGCGGCCGCTTCCGGGACGGGGGACGGCTCCAGCAGGCCGGCGCGGGCCAGTCCCGTGTACAGGGTGCGGAACTCCCCCACATGCGGGGTCAGAATGGATCCGGCGGGCAGGGCCGCTCCGGCGCCCAGCAGTGCAGGAACCTGGAGCAGGGCACCGGCGTCGAGCACGAGAGGAGCATTGGCCTCGATGGCGGTGGACAGAAGTTGGGCGACCTGCACCTCGTCCGGGGCGCCGGGGCCGGTCAAAAAGGCCCGACAGCGGCCGGGGGCGTCCAGCTCACCCGGCACGGCCTCGGGCACCGTGTCGATGATGGCACGGCGCAGCTTCTTCGCACCGAACACCCGCACCATTCCCAGGCCGCATGCCACGGCTGCGCCGGTGGCCAGCCGTCCCGCGCCCGGGTATTCGGGGGAACCGGCCAGCACACCCAACACCCCGCGGGAGTACTTGTGGTCCGTGGGTGACGGGTAGGGCAGGAGTTCTTCCAGGTCCGCATCCTCGACTTCGGCGATGGTCCGGGACTCGGGCACCTGGCTCAAGTCCAGTCCGATGTCGATGACCTCCGTGGGCAGGCCGGCCAGCACCAGGCCGGCCTTCTGCGCGCCGAAGGTCACTGTCAGATCGGCCGGCACGTGGACCGTTGCCCGGCGACCGGTGGACGCGTCCACGCCGGTGGGCACGTCCACGGCAACGATCAGGGGCAGGGGCCCACAGCGGTGCGCCGGATCGTCCCACGTCTTTAGCCAGGCGGTGATGAGGTCTGCGATGGGGCCGGTCGGCTCCCCGGTGGCCCCGGTGCCCAGGATTCCGTCGATGACCAGATCCGCACGGGCCAGCGGGCCACGGGCCAGGCCTTCCCAGGGCGCGGTTGCCGACTCCGTGGAATCGGCATCGGTGAGGGCCGCGGTGGACGCCCGGTCCCCGGTCGGAGCGGGGGCCTCCGGTACGGAGTAGAGCAGGGCACCGGCCGAGCGGGCCGCGGCCAGACCCGCGGGGTGGACGGTACCGAGCACCGGCACGATCGTCACCTGGGCCCCGCGCGCGGCCAGATTCGCAGCGGCGTACAGGGCGTCTCCACCGTTGTTACCCTTGCCGGCCAGGACGACCACGCGGGCGCCGGTCACGGCCCTACGGTGGGCGATGAGCAGTCTGCGGCAGGCACTGGCCAGTCCCGCTGCGGCCCGACGCATCAGGGCCCCACCCAGCCCGGCGTCCAACAGGGGACGTTCCGCGGCGCGCACCTGGGTCGCGGTGTAGGCAATCTGCATACTTCCCAGGGTAGTACGTGCCGCGCGCCACAGCAGGGTTGGCCGTGTCCCGGTCCCGGCACGCCGCAGCGTCTTCCAGTGTCGACACAGTCAGGACCGTGCGGACACAAACCGGGTTCGGTGGTGTCGCAAAAGTAGGAAGGTGTCGTAAAAGGGCGGTCTACACTCCGATTCACCGGAACTTTGTGACACCAACCTACGTTTGCGCCTGTGGACTGATCTGCGACCACAGCTTCGGCGGCTGGGGAAACTCAGGCCGTTTTCCACAACCCGGCCTACATGCCTTGGAGCGCAGCTGCGATTCGACCATGCTGACCAGATGACCGAATCCCAGGAAGAACTCCGAAGGAAGTTCCCACCGCGCTACTGGGCGCCGGGCGTGCGCCGCTTCAATGCGCCCTTCCTCATCACAACGGAGCAGGCCCGAGACTTCGGCGTCACTTCGCACCAAATGAAAACTCGGCAGGCCGCACCCGTGCTCCACGGCGTCCGGTCGGTTCCGGGACGTTTCGAAGAACTCCAGGTGCCCGACTGGGCCGATGCCCGATGGGAGGAACTGCACACCAGGGCCCGGGCCTTCCAGCTCCTTCATCCGCGGTCCGTTGCAGGTGGATTGTCCGCGGCGTTCCTCTACGGCTATCCGCTCCCTCTGAGCGCAGATCTGGACAACCTGCACGTCACCGTACCGGGTAGTGCCGAACGCCACCGGATCACCGGGGTGACCAGTTCCCGGTCCAAGCTGTTTTGGCCGGTCGAACGTTATGGCATTCGACTCAATGCGGGTCCGTACATGTTGATGGAACTGGTCGACGAACTCGCAGAAGACGAGCTGATAATGGTCATCGAAGCCGTGGTCGGGGGCTGGCGGGGCCCGCCAGAGCTATCCGTGGCCGATCTGCGCGAGCGCATCGTGTCCGCGCCACACGACCGTCGCACATCCCGGTTGCTCACGACCGTCGACCGTGCCAGAGACGGGGTCCGGTCGCCGAAGGAGACCGAATATAGATTGGCCTGCGTCGCAGCCGGGCTGCCCGAGCCCATACCCAACTTCCTGGTCAGGATCGCTTCGGGCAGAGTCCGCGAGGTAGACCTGGCATTCGAGGACTACCGGGTCGGTTTCGAGTACCACGGACGCGATCACTTCAACGATCGAGCTGCCCGCACCCTTGATGCGAACAGGGCGGACGATCTGCGAAACGTCGGCTGGCACATGATCGACGGCTATGGCGGAACCCCTGTATCCGACTACCTCGCACGAATCGAACGTGCGCTGAGACAGCGGGGGTGGCCGGGCCCACCGCACCTCCCGGGTTCGGTGGTGTCGCAAAAGTAGGAAGGTGTCGTAAAAGGGCGGTCTACACTCCGATTCACCGGAACTTTGTGACACCAACCTACGTTTGCGCCACCGTCCTATCGCTAGACCAGCAGCCTGCGGCGGGCGAGCTCCGCCAGGAACAGCGCATGGTCGGCCAGTGCCGTATCCGTATGGCGGGCCCTGGGCGAATGATTCGCCTGCCAGTCCTGCGGGTCCACATCCGCCAAAGCCGCCCCGAAATGGCCATAGGATCCGGGGACGGCCTGCAGCACACGGGAGAAGTCCTCGCTGGCGGTGCGCGGATGCTCCATCGTGTGCACCCGCTGCGCCCCGAACAGCTCCCCTGCGCACTCCAGGTAGAAGTCGGCCTCCGCATCGTCGTTGATGGTCGCGGGCACCACGGTTGCGAACTCGACCTCGGCGCGCAGTCCATGGGCCGCGGCCGCCCCTTCGATCAGCCGGGGCAGTTCCCGTGCACAGTATTCGGTCGTCTCCTGGGAGAAGGTCCGCACCCCGGCGATGAAGGTCGCCTCGTCGGGGATGATGTTCGGCGCGGTCCCGGCGTTGAACTGCCCGACGGTCAGCACGATCGGGTCGAAGGGGTCGATCCGGCGGGTCACCCAGACCTGCAGCTGCCCGATGATGTCGGCGGCCGCCTGGATCGGGTCGAGCGCGGCATAGGGCCGGGCGGCATGTCCTCCGCGCCCGTGCACCGTGACATTCAACCGGTTGAATGCCGCCATATACGACCCGCGGCGCGAATACACGTTCCCGGCCGGCTGATCGGCGGACACATGCACTCCGTAGGCCGCGATGACGGGGACCCCCACCACGTCCAGCAGGCCCTCGGCCAGCATCCTGCCCGCTCCGTCCTGGCCTTCCTCGCCCGGCTGGAACATGAACAGGACGTCGCCGGCCAATTCCCCGCGGATCGCGTGGAGCAGATGGACCGCGCCCACCAGCCCGGTGGTGTGCAGATCGTGGCCGCAGGCGTGCATTGCCCCGTTGGTCGAGGCGAAGTCGAAACCGGTCGCCTCCGTCACCGGCAGAGCGTCCATATCGGCGCGCAACAGCACGGCCCGAGGGTGTTCCGGATCCCGCCGGCCGCCGCGCAGCACGATCGCCAGCGAGTTCAGCCCGGTTCCGCGGGTGATCTCCAGTCCGTCGAGGCCGGCCAGCGCGTCAAGCACCGTCTGCTGAGTCCGCGGCAGCTCCAGGCCGATCTCCGGGTGGGCGTGGATGTCGCGGCGCAACTCCACCAGCCGGGGCTGTAGTTCGGTGGCGCGGGCGCGCTGTTCGGCACATGTGTCAGACGTCATGTTCACGACTCTAGTGCAGCCGGTGCCCGCACCGCCGACCGGCTCCCGACCAACATCCCGTTGTGCGGTCCCCGGGTCAGTCGGTCTTCCCGCGAGCGGCGTCACGAGCGGCCCGGAGCTCGGCCTTGGCGGCCCGCGCCCCGGCGCGGAATTCGGCCAGCCGGGCCAGCGCCTCGGGCGACCCGGGGAGCAGCGGCTCGGGCTGGTCGACCGGCGGATGACCGGCCAATAGCTGGGAGTCGTCTGCGCCCTCGGCCACGACGAAGGTCATGGTGCGATCCGCATCGTGGGTGATCGACAGGTGCAGGCGCTGCCCGCCCATCGTCCGGAAGTGCTCGAGGACCCAGCCGGTAAGCCGGAAACTGGGCGCGCCGGAAAAGGCGGAGACGACCTCGGCCTCGTGCCACGGGATGATCTGCGGCAACCGCAGCGCCTTGACCAGGGCCTCCTTGGCGGAGAACCGTGCGGCCAGGGACTCCGCGGTGCGCAGCTTCCCGTTCTTCTTCAACTGCTCGGCCGGCGTCAGCAGCCTGTCGAGCAGTTCGGGCACCCGCTCGATGTGCTCGGCGAACCGGGGCACATCGGCGATGTCGACGCCCACTCCGATGATCGGCATTATTCGACGGTGACCGACTTGGCCAGGTTGCGGGGCTGGTCGACGTCCAGGCCCTTGGCCGTGGCCAGTTCCATCGCGAAGATCTGCAGGGGCACGGTGGTCAGCAGCGGGGCCAGCAGGGTCGCCGTGGCCGGCACGTAGATGACCTCGGAGGCGAACTGCTCCACATCCGTGTCGCCCTCCTCCGCAATGACGATCGTGTTCGCCCCGCGGGCGCGCACCTCCTGAATATTGGAGATGACCTTGTCGTGCAGGTTGTCCCGGCCGGAGCGGTTGGGCACGATGATGAAGACCAGCTGGCCCTCGTCGATCAGGGCGATCGGACCGTGTTTGAGTTCGCCGGCGGCGAAGCCCTCCGCGTGGATATAGGCCAGTTCCTTCAGTTTCAGCGCGCCCTCGAGGGCGACGGGGAAGCCCACGTGCCGCCCCAGGTAGAGCACCGATTCGGTGTCTTTGAGGCGGCGCGCCAGATCCAACACCTGGTCCTTGTGGTCGTCGAGCAACGACTGGATCTTCGCGGGGATCTTCTGCAGTTCGCCCAGGATCAGCCCGATCTCGTCGCGGTACTTGTTCCCGCGCAGCTGCGCTAAGTACAGGCCCAGCAGGTAGCAGGCGACGATCTGGGACAGGAACGCCTTGGTCGAGGCGACCGCGATCTCCGGGCCAGCGTGGGTGTAGAGGGCGGCATCGGATTCACGCGGAATGGTCGACCCGAAGGTGTTGCAGATGGCGATGACCTTGGCGCCCTGCTGGCGGGCGTGGCGCACGGCCATGATCGTGTCCATGGTCTCGCCGGACTGGCTGATCGCCACGACCAGGGTCTTCTCGTTGACCACGGGATCGCGGTAGCGGAATTCGTGGGCCAGTTCGACCTCGGTGGGGATACGGCACCAGTGTTCGATCGCGTAGCGGGCGACCTGGCCGGCGTAGGCCGCGGTACCGCAGGCGATGACGACGATCTTGTCGATCGATTTCAGGATCGACTCGTCGATGCGCATTTCGTCCAGGGTCAGCCGGCCCTCGGTGTCCATCCGGCCCAGCAGGGTGTCCGCGACGGCCTGCGGCTGATCGTGGATCTCCTTGTCCATGAACGAGGCGAAGCCACCCTTCTCCGCGGTCGCCGGATCCCAGTCGATCTCGAAGGACTCGCCCTCGACCGGTGCGCCGGACTGGTCGATGATCGCAACGCTATCGGGGGTGATCGTGACGACCTCGTCCTGACCGATCTCCACCGCCGAACGGGTGTAGTCGATGAACGCGGCGACATCGGAGCCCAGGAAGTTCTCGCCCTCGCCCAGGCCGATGACCAGCGGGGAATTGCGACGCGCGGCAACCACGGTGCCGGGCAGGTCCGCGTGGACTGCCAGCAGCGTGAAGGCGCCTTCGAGCTGCGTGGTGGTGATGCGCATGGCCTCGGTCAGGTCACCGGTGGCACGGTAGTTCTTGGCCAGCTGATGGGCGGCGACCTCGGTGTCGGTCTCCGAGGTGAACTCGACACCCTCTGCGAGCAGACGCTCCTTCAGGCTGGCGAAGTTCTCGATGATGCCATTATGGATGACCGCGAGCTTGCCGCCATCGGCCAGGTGGGGATGGGCGTTGACGTCGGTGGGCCCACCATGGGTGGCCCAACGGGTGTGACCGATTCCGGTCTGGCTGGCGGTGACCGGCTGTGCTTCGAGCAGTTCGGCCAGATTGCTCAGCTTGCCGGCCTTCTTCCGGCTCTCCAGGGCCCCGTCTTCGGTGACCACGGCGATACCGGCGGAGTCGTAGCCCCGGTACTCCAATCGTTTGAGACCGCCCATCAGGACGTCGACGGCGGTGTGCTGGGCATTCGCCAAGGGCACACCGGACACATAACCAACAATTCCACACATGGGTCCAATGGTATCGGTAGTGGCGGACCTCCGCGGCCGAACCCGCGCCCCACCCTGTGTGAACAGCGCGGATGATGGAATAATCGATTGCGGAAAGTGTGTGCGCCACCACCGGGCGGCGCCTCGACCCGAGCGTGCCGAACGCGGCACAGACAGGATCATCATGACCATTCCGAACGTAGAACTCAACGACGGCAATGTGATCCCCCAGCTGGGATTCGGCGTCTGGCAGGTGTCCGACGAAGAAGTCGTGCCCGCCGTGGCCAAGGCCCTCGAGGTCGGCTACCGCCATATCGACACTGCCGCGATCTACCGCAATGAGAAGGGCGTGGGGCAGGCCATCGCGGACTCCGGCGTCGCGCGCGAGGACCTGTGGGTGACCACCAAGTTGTGGAACGACCGCCACACCGACGCCCGCGCCGCTCTGGAGGAGAGCCTGGAGAAGCTGGGCCTGGACTATGTCGACCTGTACCTCATCCACTGGCCGGTGCCCGGGCAGGACAAGCGCCTGGAGGCCTGGGAGGCGATGGAGCAGGCCAAGGCGGACGGCCTGGTGAAGTCGATCGGCGTGTCGAACTTCCTGCCGCACTTTGTCCGCGAGGTCCTCGACGCCGGTTCCACCGTGCCCGCGGTCAACCAGGTCGAACTGCACCCGACTTTCCAGCAGCGCGATGTGCAGTCGATCGACGCGAATCACAGGATCGTCACCGAAGCGTATTCGCCCCTGGGCACCGGTGCCGACCTGAGCAACGGCACGATCGGCGAGATCGCCGCGCGCCACGGCAAGACCCCCGCCCAGGTCATCATCCGCTGGCACCTGCAGGCCGGCCGGATCGTCATTCCGAAGTCGGTCACGCCCGAACGCATCGCCCAGAACTTCGACGTCACGGACTTCGCACTGTCCGCCACGGATCTCGCAGCGATCGACGCACTGGACTCCGGCAACCGCGTCAACGCGAACCCGGACGAGTTCGGTCCGCAGTAAACAGCTGCGACCCGCAGCATCCCGCACGGCCGAGGCCGCACCCGGGTGACACGATTCGTCACCGGAGTGCGGCCTCGGCGTTCGATGCGGTGTGCGCGATGGCACATGAGCCGTGGCAGAATTGTCTTCCGTGACTGATGACGCTCATGATTTCGGACTCGAACCCGCCCGCCGGCTGGCAGGCCTGCTGCCCAAGCGCAGGGCGACCGCCACCCATACGCTGAGCCCCTTCTGGCAGTTCGATCGCGAATCGTGGGCCGAGCTGGCCCAGGCCATCTCCCAGCCGCTGACCGACACGGACGTCGAACGGCTGCGCGGCCTCGGCGACCGGATCGACATGGCCGAGGTCGCGCAGATCTACCGGCCCCTGTCGCGCCTGCTGAGCATGCACGTGGCCGCCCGCGCGCACGAGCACCAGATGACCCGCGACTTCTTCTCCCCCTTGACCAAGACGGGGAAGAACCCGGTACCCGAGCGCACCCCCTACGTCATCGGGGTGGCGGGCTCCGTGGCAGTGGGGAAATCGACCACCGCGCGCGTGCTGCGCGAGATGATGGCGCGCTGGGAGAACACCCCGCGGGTCGAACTCATCACCACCGACGGCTTCCTGTTCCCCAACGGGGAACTCGAGCGCCGGGGGCTGGCCGACCGCAAGGGGTTCCCCGAATCCTACGATCGGCGGGCGCTGCTGCGCTTCCTCCAGGAGGTCAAGTCCGGCGCCCCCGAGGTCCGCGCGCCGATCTACTCGCACCACACCTACGACATCGTGCCCGGTGCGCAGGTCACGGTGCGCCGACCCGATGTGCTCATCGTCGAGGGCCTCAACGTGCTCCAGCCGCCCACGCCCGGCTATGACGGGAAGCTGGGCCTGTCGGTCAGCGACTACTTCGACTTCTCCATCTACGTCCACGCCAAGACCCAGTACATCCGGCAGTGGTACATCGAGCGCTTCATGCATCTGAAGGAGGGCGCGTTCACCAAACCGGATTCCTACTTCCACCGGTTCTCCGCCCTGGACACCGCCGAGGCGACCGCGCTGGCCGGGGAGATCTGGGATTCGATCAACGCGCCGAACCTGCGGGAGAACGTCCTGCCCAGCCGGGGTCGGGCGGACCTGATCCTGCACAAGGGAATAGATCATTCGGTCAAACGCGTTCAGTTGAGGAAACTGTAAAGGCACTCGATAAGACAATCGAATAACGGGAGGCCCATGTCCACGCCTTCACCACAGATGATCCTGCGCCGCACCGTGAAAGCGGAGGACTTGCGCGGGACCCAGGTCACCTTCAATCGCGCGACGCTGGCCCGGATCTGGGGCTTCGTCGCAGGCCAGAAACGGCCGTTCGTCCTCTTCATCCTCGTCTCGATCGCAGCCGCGGGGATCGGCGTTATCACGCCGGTGCTGGCCGGCGACATCGTCAATGCGATCAACGCCCGCGGCCCGCTTCGCACGGTCGTGTGGCTGTCCATCATCATCGGCGTGATCGCCCTGGTCGACGCCGGCCTGTCCCTGGCCAGCCGGTACTTCTCGTCCCGCGTGGGCGAAGGACTCATCTACTCCCTGCGCACCGCCGTGTTCGACCATGTGCTCAGCCTGCCGGTGGCGTTCTTCTCCCGGACCCGCACCGGCGCCCTGGTCTCACGCCTGTCCACCGACGTCATCGGCGCCCAGCGCGCCTTCTCATCGACCCTGTCATCGGTCGTCTCGAACCTGGTGACACTGCTGTTGACCCTGGCCGTCATGTTCTCCATCTCGTGGACGATCACCCTGGCCTCGCTGGTGCTGCTGCCCGTCTTCCTCATTCCCGCCCGCTTCGTCGCGCGCCGTTTGGGCGCCCTGCAGACGCGGGCGGCGAACCTCAACGCGGACATGTCGACCCGAATGACCGAACGCTTCTCCGCCGGCGGCGCCACTCTGATCAAGCTGTTCGGCAGGCCCACCGCGGAATCCGAGGAGTTCTCCCTGCGGGCCGGCCGGGTGCGCGACATCGGCGTGCGCACGGCGGTGCTGCAGGGGACCTTCGTCGCAGCCCTCACCCTGGTGTCGGCCCTCGCGGTGGCCGTGGTCTACGGGATCGGCGGTTGGCAGGCCGTCGTCGGCAATCTCAGTGCCGGCGCCGTGGTCACCCTGGCGATGCTGCTGACCAAGCTCTACACGCCGCTGACGATGCTGGCCAACGCCCACCTGGATGTGGTCGCGGCACTGGTCAGCTTCAACCGGGTGTTCGAGGTCCTCGACCTCAAGCCGTTGATCTGCGAAGCGGAGAATCCACGGGAGCTGCCCGCCGGGCCCAAGGGACTGCGGTTTACGCACGTGGACTTCACCTATCCGACCGCCGCACAGACTTCCCTGCCGTCCTTGGAAGAGGGCGAGGGCCGGGTCGCCCAGCACGAGGGTGGTCAGGTGCTCCACGATATCGACTTCGAGGTCCCCGCCGGTGGGACCGTGGCATTGGTCGGTTCGTCCGGTGCGGGCAAGTCGACGATCGCCTCACTCATCCCCCGGCTCTACGACGTGGATTCCGGGCGGGTGTCGATCGGCGGGGTCGATGTGCGGGAACTGAGTTTCCGCACGCTCAAGGACGCCGTCGGCATGGTCACACAGGATGGTCACCTGTTCCACGACACGATCCGCGGGAACCTGCTGCTGGCCCGGCCCGACGCCGGTGATGAGGACCTGGCCGATGCGCTGGAGCGCGCACAGCTGTCCCGCCTGGTGGCCGCCCTGCCCGACGGGGTGGACACGATGATCGGCGAGCGCGGCTACCGCCTGTCCGGCGGCGAGCGCCAGCGCCTGACGATCGCCCGGCTGCTCCTGGCCGAACCCGAGGTCATCGTCATGGACGAGGCCACCTCGGCCTTGGACAACACCTCCGAGGCCGCGGTGCAGGCGGCACTGGACGAGGCGATGGCCGGCCGGACCTCGGTCGTCATCGCCCACCGGCTGTCGACCGTGGTGGGTGCGGACCTGATCCTGGTGATCGAGGATGGCCGGATCCTCGAACGCGGGGACCACTCCTCCCTGATGGCCGCCGACGGACGTTACGCAGAGCTCTACCGCACCCAGTTCGCCCACCTGCCGAGCTGAGGCCGGGGTTTGAGAGGGGCCGGGCCCATGGGCAGGCGTTTTGGTCCGATCTCCCACCGTGGGCAGTCACTTTGGTCTGGTGCTGAGCTGTTTTCTCGGACTAAAACGCCTGCGCATCGTGTGGCCACCAGACCAAAGTGACTGCTCAACCTTGGATCCGTGGCGGGCAGGGGCGGCAGGAGCCGAGTCAGCGGACTGAGCGTTCGGCGATCTTCGCACTGATGAGCTCTGCGATTGCGAACCAATCCATGTCCCGGGTGACCCGAATGTACTCCCACCCCGCGTCGTGGAAGACCCGCTCTCTGGCGATGTCGGCATTCCACTGTCCACGATCGGTTCGGTGATGATCGCCTTCGTACTCGATCGCAATCTTCAGGTGTGGGTAGCTGAGATCCGGATGGTACTCCACACCGCCAAGCACTACGCTGCATGCGACGTCCGGTTCGGGCAAGCCTTGTTTGACCAACCACTGTCGGAACCTGGATTCGGGTGGCGAGGCGACACCGGGGCGCACCCGGCCCAGAGCCCGCAACAGCTTCGAACGACCACGCAATTTGACCGCCGACCGGGCTTGCTCCATCACCAGGTGCAGGTCTAGATGGGGCTTGCCCCGCCATGGCCCGATATCGCATTCCAGCAGGGTCAGGAGTTGGGACTCGGTTAGGACCGGTGTCAGTTCGAGGAGGACCAGGACCGGCGCGTTGACCAACAGACCGCAGTAGTCGACTGGAACGATCCGCGAGTACTGATGAGAAACAACCCCTGGCCGACGGATTCTATTGCCGTGATTAGGACCGACGACGTGAAGTGGGCCGTCTTCCAGGTCCTTCGGCAGAACCCATCCCAGGAGCCGGGCCGCAGTTACTGCGCAGAAGACCGCATCGGGGCGAGCCGTGCTCAGTTCGAATGCTCTGTCGAACAGGTTGAGCCAGGATTCGTCGAACCAGTCCGGAGCCTCCACCTCTTGGAGTCGGTCGGACGCCCGATGTACTCCTTGGAACCGTCTGGTTCGCCGAGGCGCTTTCAGCAGGCTGTACTTGCTGGCGCCTGCAGTTCGCGCCTGCTTGTGAGTGAATGCGGCGGGGCCCGAAATATTCTTCATACGCTCAGTACAGTTCACTGCCACCGACCATCCAAGCGCGTATGCCGCGCCTGTGGACGGAAGAGAATCATCCCCAGACCAACGACGCTTCGGTCAAACGGTCATCCACAGCGCAGTGACGCAGCAACACCGACAACCGAGGCAGCACAGCTTCTCGATGAGCAGTCACGTTGGTCAGGTGTCTCCACGATTCGCAGGCGATTTGGTCCGAAGAAACACCCCGAGAGCAGACCAAATCGCCTGCCCATGGAGGGGGCAACAGACCGAAGTGACTGCTAACGGAACGCGGAGGCTGAGAGAACCCCCAAGGCCCGGCCCCGGGCCCTCAGCGCACGGTGGTGCGGGAGACCGCGACGAAGGCCAGGGCCGCGGGCACGCAGATGAACAGCAGGCACAGGGCGATCGTCATCGCGGAGTTCAGCCAGAAGGACACCAGCACGTAGACGATGATGGGGGCGGTCAGTGCCAGGAAGGCCGCGGTCAGCCAGCGCCAGGCGCCCACCGATCCCCCGGCGGTCCGACCCTGCCCGTTCACCCCAGTACCCGGAAAGTGGATCCGGCCCCGGGTGAAGCCGACGACGTAGTTGATCACGGTGGCCAGCGCCCCCAGGACCAGCATGGACCAGGCCAGGGATGCCATATTCTGCCAGAACACCGGCAGGCCGCCGGCAGCGCGCAGGCACAGCAGGACGATCCACCAGATGATCGTGACACCGGCGGTCAGACCGCCGGAGGTCAGTCCGGAGCGCAGCGCCAGTTCGGTTCCAGCGCTGCTCTTGCCGGCGTTCACTGTGTCCTCGCGATCACAGTGCCAGCAGGCGTTCGACGTGACCTGCCAGGCGTTCGGCCTGGGCGCGGGCGACCTCGGCGGTCTTCGCCTCGACCATCACGCGGATGACCGGTTCGGTGCCGGAGGCACGCAGCAGCACGCGACCGGTGTCGCCGAGTTCGGCCTCGACCGCGGCGATCTCCACGGCCAGTTCCGCATCATCGGTGCGGGCCTTGTCGACCCCGCGCACATTGATCAGCGTCTGCGGCAGCTTGGGGATCTGCGCTGCCAGATCCGCCAGGGTCCGCTTCGAGGTCGCCACGCGGTGCAGCAGGTGCAGCGCGGTCTGCACGCCGTCACCGGTGGTGCCGTGGTCGAGCATGAGCACGTGGCCGGACTGTTCACCGCCCAGGTTGTAGCCCGAGGCCAGCATCTCCTCGAGCACATAGCGGTCGCCCACCGCGGTCTGCACGGTCTTGATGCCGTGCTTCTCCATTGCCAGGCGCAGGCCCAGATTGCTCATCACCGTGGTCACCAGGGTGTCCTGGGCGAGCTTGCCCTCTTCGTGCAGGGCCAGGGCCAGGATGCCCATGACCTGGTCACCGTTGACCTCGCGGCCCACGGCGTCGACGGCCAGGCAACGGTCCGCGTCGCCGTCGAAGGCCACGCCGGCGTCGGCCTGGTGTTCGACGACGGCCTGCTGCAGATGCTCGATGTGGGTCGATCCGACCCCGTCGTTGATGTTCTCGCCATTGGGCTCCGCGCCGATCACGACGACCTCGGCCCCGGCCTGGCGCAGTGCAGCGGGCCCCACCACGGACGAAGCGCCGTTGGCGCAGTCGATGACGACCTTGAGTCCTGCCAGGGGCAGCTGGTCGGCTACGTCGCCAGCGCCGGGGATGACGCCCACGCCGGACACCAGGTGCTCGGTGAAGTTATCGCTGGCCGCAGGGTAGCGGGAGATACGGCCCACCGCGGCGCCGGTGGGGCGGTCCCATTCGGCGTCGAGCAGTTCGAGGATCTGGTCCTCGACCGCATCGTCGAGTTTGGTTCCGCCGAAGGCGAAGAACTTGATGCCGTTGTCGGGCATCGGGTTGTGGCTGGCCGAGAGCACCACGCCGAAGGCCGCGCCGGTGGCCTTGACCGCTTGGGCCACACCGGGGGTCGGGATGACTCCGGCGTCGCGCACGTCGACCCCGGTCGAGGCGATGCCAGCGGCGATCGCCGAGGACAGGAAGTCGCCGCTGATCCGGGTATCTCGCCCGACGATCGCGAAGGGCTTCTTCTGACCCGCCGCGCGGTCCTCCGGCTTGCCCAGCACGCGGGCGCCGGCGACTCCCAGCTGCAGCGCCAGGCGCGCCGTCACGTCGCGGTTCGCCAGTCCCCGCACTCCATCGGTTCCGAATAGCCTGCCCATGTCCACTTCTCTCCACGCTTCTGCGGGACCGCTACTTCGCACACGTACGGTCCCCTGCCAATCCGGAACAAGTTTATCCGTTCACAACCAGTGGAGTGCCCACCGCGTTCCCAGATTGAGGCAAGGGCACCGCGAGGTCGACGGTGAGTACCCCGGAATCCACTCGCGCGCACAGTTCGGCACCGCGTACGTCGGCGCGGGCGCGCAGGCTTTTGACCTCCGCTGCCCCGGCCGAGGCCGCACGCAGACTGTTGCGGGTGCGCAGTCCCAGCCGGCCGGCTCGGGTCTCGACGAACAGTGCGGGGACGGGTGCGGGACCTGCGTGTTTGAGGATGTTCGTGGCCAGTTCGATGATGAAGAAGTTCAGGTCCGCCGCCAGGTCGGGGGTGATCCGGGTCCGGCTCGAGTCCCGGTCGATGTCCGTATGGATTTCCAGCGGGCGGCCGGCGGCGTAGAAGGTCGCCTCGAGGTCGTCGATCGTCGTCTCGAGCACCTCGTGCAGGGGACGGTCGACGGCCACGGGGGTCGAGCCCAGGCCGGCCAACAGTTCGCGCAGCCGCTGTTGGGTACCGCGGTTGTGCAGTGTCAGCTGAGCCAGGCGTTCACGCTGTTGCGGATCCTCGGCCTCGGCGAGCAAAGAGGTGATCATGAAGTACTCGGCGGTCAGCCCGTGGGACACGGTGTCGTGGGCGTCGATGGCGAAGCGCTCCCGCTGTTTCTGCCGTTCGCGTTCGGCCAGGACCGCCTCGGCTGCGGATTTCGCGATGAGGAACTGAATACGACCCTCGGCCATATGCGAGGCCAGACCCAGCCCGCCCAGGAGGATCACGTCCGCGCTCATATAGAGCACGCCCTGCCACGTCAGGTCCCCCGCAGGACCGACGGCGGTGACAAGTGCGAGTCCTGCGAAGGTGAACGCGCCCAGGACCGCGCTCCGGACCCGGCCGTAGGACATGAGCATGGCGATCGCAGCCGCCACCGGAATGTCATAGGAGACGACACTGGGTTCGAAGACCGCGGTGACCACCGTGGCCAGAGCAAGCAGCCCTACCAGAGAAACGCCGGGAGCGAAGCCGGCGAGGCAGACCAGCAGGCCAGCGGCGAAGTCCAGCGCCCCATGCAGTCCGCCGAGCAGTTCGGGAAGGGCCACCGCCGACAGGTACAGGCCGTAGCCGATCAGCAGGCTGCGCGCATAGGGATCGATGAAACGGCTGCCGCGCAGCATCGCGCGCATGTGCATGCGGGGACTCTCCTGTGATGGGAAGGGCACTGTTTGGAAAGGAGGGGCGCTGAAATGGGCGCTGAGAAGAATGTACGCCATTCAGCGTATACGGTGGCCGCTGAACCCGACATAGGTTGGAGCCACAGGCCGGAAGCCGTACCCACTCCCGGCGCCGGCCCCTTTGAGAATCAAGGAGTACCAACCCATGCGCACCACCGTCGTCAATCTGGCTTTGGCTACCAGCATCCTCAGCCTCACCGGGTGCACGATGATCCCCAGCCGCCATTTCGACATCGTCGATCGGGAAGCTCTGCACCTTGATACAGGGGACGTCTACTCCGTGTTCATCAGCCCGCCGAACCGGAGCATGGACCGAGGACCGGGCACCAATACCTCTTATCTGACCCTCATCGACGAACAGGGACATATAAGGGCTATACGCACGAGTCCGATGGACCGCGGGACGCCATTGTGGAATTCGTCCGGCCTCTATATGTCCGACCGTGACCAGGACTTCTCCTTGACACCGCAGATGCAGGTGTCGAAAAACAAGAAACCCGAGCTCTTGGAGTCCACCGGTTTCAGCGACGACGGACAGTCCATCCTGTCGCTGTACAACGAGGGTTGGGAGGACGACGGTCATTACAGCATGATCGCCGAATTCCGGTCTTCATCCACTTTCGCCCGGGGCAGAGCAGACGGCTTGTACTTCACGAACAGCATCTGTGGCGATGCCATGTACGGAGTCGGCGAGTCATTTGCCGAAGGTCACGACCCGGAAGTGGGGAGTCCGATCGCTTTTTCCACAGTAGTGGAAAAGGATCAGACGAACGAGAAGATCATCAAGACGTATGCCCCGGATGACGATGTCAGCGAAGGCGGACTCCTGCAGTCACCATGCCATGAAAACACCATCTACACATTGGCCGACTTTCCCGAAACAGATGCACGAGACCACCACGGAACGGCTCGAACATGGAATGTGGAAACCGGACAGAGGTCGGACGCACGACTCGTTGCCGAAGACGGCTCCCGATTCCCCCTCCCCACTCTCGACTACTTGGACCGCTCACATTACAACAAGCACACCTACGCAGACGGTCGGCTCCAGTGGCTGGCCCCTGACAGCATCATGTGGGAGACCGATATGAGCACGGACAGGACCCACCGGCTGTACAGCATCGACGTCGACACGGACATGGGCAGTGATGGTGACACTTCCTTCGACATCAGCCCCCATCACATATTCGTCTTGGCCTCCAAGGGGTCGAAGTCCACGATCAAGACCTTCAGCCGGACCGACGGGCATCTGGAGTCCGAACTCAAGATACCCGGCCTGGGTCGTCTGACAGGCGAGTACCGCTGGGCACAGGGCTTCGCCTACAACCCGGCCATAGGATGATCGCATGAGCACCGTGATCATCGTCGATGACGATCCCTATGCCGTGCTAGGAATTCGCGCCACGCTGGAGGCGGCCGACGATTTCGAAGTCGTGGGAACAGCGAACACCGGCACCGATGCCGTGACATTGGCAGCCGAGTTCGCGCCCGATTTGGTGCTGATGGATCTGTCCATGCCCGGTGGGATCTCCGGCATCGAGGCCACCGCCCGGATCATCGCCGCCCGGCCCCGGGCACTGGTGGTCGTGCTCTCCAGTTCTTCACCGGGCCCCGGCCTGGCGCGCGCCCTGGAGGCCGGGGCCAGGGCGACGGTGCGCAAGACCGCTCCCCCGCCCAAACTCGTCCGCACTCTGCGCCAGATTCTGGCCGGCGATGAGATCCCCACCATGTCCTATCTGGCCCACGACATCCTGGTTGCAGGGGATCTACCGGAGTCGGACCTGCCTGAAAGCCCACCGACGGAGCGGGAACTCGACGTCCTGAGCTGCGTCTGCCAGGGTATGGGTCCGGCCCAGATCGCCACTGAGCTCTTCCTGTCACCGGCCACCGTGCGCACGCACATCGGCCGGCTGCATCGGAAACTGCATGCGGGTACCGCCGCCCAGCTGATCGTGCGCGCCCTGCAGTTCAAGTACTTCACGCCCGCTTGACTCCGCATCCGGATAAGGAGACAGCCATGTCAACACCCACCGTCGCCCGCCCACCCACGTCCCCGAGTCCAAGCGATGGCCGAAGCACACCTGCACACGACGGGCTCTCCGCGGTCGGCTACAACCGCCTACTGACAGGATCCCTCCTCATCACCGCCGGCACGGCGCTGATCACTTCGGTCTTCGCAAATATGACGGCTGAAGCAGACGACACGGGTTTCACCGGTGACCCCCTCTTAACGGGTGCGATCACCCTGTTCCCGGGTATCGTGGCCGTGCTCCCGTGCATCCTGCCCGCCGGGCGCCACCCGAATCGTATCCGCCAGCTCTGTGCGTGGATGGCCTTCGCCTGCACTGTGGGCTTATTCGCCCTGTACCCACTGACCGCGCCAGATGCCGACGCCTGGCTTCCCCTGCCCGCTATGCTGCTCGCGTTCGCCTTCCTGGCCGTCAGCGGGTCTGTGGCGAACCTTCTATCGTCCAAGCCACTGGACTCCAGCCGCGGCATCCGGATCACCGGGCGAATTGCGGGCGGAATCCTCATCGGCCTGCCTGCAATCGGCTTGGTGTCGATGATGGACGGGTCTTCGACGATCGGCGAGGTCGTGGAGACCGGGCTCATATGCCTGGTCCTGCTGGCTGTGGGTTTGGCCGTCGCCTGCGATGTACGGCCCTGGGGCCTGCCCATCGGAATCCTGCTCACCGGTCTGCTGGGACTGGTGATCATGGGAATGGGGCTTTCCAACCTGTCCATCGTCACCTGGCCGTTCTGGCTGTTGGGCTCCTTCTACCTGTGCCTGAGCCTGTTCGCTCTGGCCGTCACTCCCAAAGAGGCGCCGAGCCTTCAGCGCCTCTGACTCACGGGAGCCGCACCGCTGGCCGCCCGGCACGAACTGAGATCCTACGGGTTTGAGGGTGTGGGAAGCGTGTCCGACCGGGGCGCTCTTCCCGTGTTTCAGAAGGGTGGGACGTCGGTATCATCGGGGTCGGTGTCCGCATCCGAGGCGTAGGAACCATGAGTGCCCCACGGCGCGACGGGACCTGGAGGGTCGGTGCCCAGAGTACTGGATAGTCCTGAGGAGTTCAGTGAGTCTGGTGGATCGGGTGGGTCGCTCAGGTCTGATGCTGTGTCCCAGTCAGGTGGGGAGAAATCCTCCGGCACCCACACCGGCGGCAAACCCGCAGCGTTCCGCGCAGCACTCACATCCACCAGAGCCGCAGTGAACCGGGAATGGAATAGGGGCCGCTGGTCGATATCAACATGCCGGGGTGGAATCCACGCCGGCAAACCACCAATCAACTCGGCCCTCCACCCATGCTGGTCATGCCACGTGTGATGGAACCGGCACGCCAAGGTCAGATTCGCCACCGTCGTGGGTCCACCAGAGGACCAGGGGATCATATGGTGGGCATCGCACCACCCCACCGGCATATCACACCCCGGGAACGTACACCCCCGATCCCTGGCCGCAATCAACTCAACCTGCCGCCGCGTAGCAAACCTGCCCGCACTCCTGACAGTGACTTCCCGGGTACCCGGCTGGTGGGCCTGGAAATACACGAGCGCGCCCGGAGACAGTGACTCCAGATCTTTGATCTGGATGGGACCGGCAGTGGATTCGACCTCCGCCTTCCCCTGCGCATACTCTTCAGCAGTCGCCGTGACCACCAGGGCCATCCCCGCACCCTGCGGACCCGAACCCGCAGCCCGATCAATCAAGGTCGCGAACATGTCATGACGCCTGGCACCATCGGGCCGCTCCCGATACCCAAACGGATGATCCGCTTTCGTCGTAGGCTGCCCATCAACCGTCACCGCGCTAGCCGGTGGATCCTGAGGTGGCAGATCACCGGGCGGCACATCAGCTGTAACGGATTCCGCACCGTCGGGCACACCGGTGCCGACTCGCTGAGCCTCCCCGGAGTTCACTTCAGTCGTGTCCTGTCCGGGTTCCTGCCGATTCGTCAAGAGTCCATGCAACTTCCCACCCGTCACCGGATCCAACAGGCCCGTGAGATTCCACGCACCATTCCTTCGCGGAGTCACGGTCACATGAAACTCATCAACCAACGGCGGAACCTCCGCAAAACGCCCATCAGGATCCAGATAGGCCCGAATCCGAGAACCCAGCACACGAACCTGGTCCACATCAACACTCGGCACCGTCTGAACCAACAGTCTCTCGGCCGTGGCGTGATGGACGTGTCGCACTTGGGTGGGGATCTTCTCGATCTCCCGGATCACCGCCTGCGCCTGATCCACCGACACACCCCCGTCCGCCAGGGCGAGGGCAACATGGGGGTAGGCCGGTTCCAGGCGCGCACCCGTTAGAGACCGGCCGGCACCGATCGCGCGGGCGAACCGCACCCGCCGCCTCGCGGCCGCCCCATCAATCCTCAACAGGCGAGTCAACAGAGCCGGAAGAGTCTTCGCACCATAATCGGCAGTCGGGACCTCGTATTCGGCCCGCGCCACCACGACGGCTTCCGTCGAGGTGGTTACCCGGGTGAGGTGTTCGATTCCCTTGAGCACCAGGAGCAGGTCGGAAGCATCGAGACTGGGATCCGTACCCACACCGACACCCAGACCAGCGAGTGACTCACTGGCGTGAACGAGTTCCGGAGCAATCTCCTGCAAACGCTCCCAATCTTCAGAAGTCAAAAAGGGGTCCGCCGGGCGGGCGAAGGCCTCGGGGTTCTTGTCATCATCGGGGGAACCAGCGCGCGGGAGGGTGGAATCGATAGTCATGACCCCTCCCCTCCTCCTGTACCGGACCGAAACCGGGTCCGGACGTTGCTGTCATAAGCCGCACTGAGTATTCAGCGCACGCGTGGTGTGACCGTGTCGGGGAAGACGAGCCGTAAAACCGAAGGGGACTTCACTGTCCGATTCGAGTTTCCTGACCTACCTCAAGTGTAGCGCAGCTCACTCATGAAGGGAAGGGTTTATTCGAAACTGGTTTCCGATGTTTGCCGAGTAACGACTGTCTGCTTCGGTGGCAGCAAACGCGCTGGGTGGCACCAGATGCGCGCGCATCCGGTGCCACCGAATGCAAGTGGTACCACTGAAAAGGCGCGGGCACCCCACCCCACCTGCACCCACCCGGCGAGTACCGCCGACAAGGCCGGGTTAGAGGCCGGAGGCATCCCAACCACCAGACACAAAACGCTTCGGCCCCGCCTGGAGAAATCCAGACGGGGCCGAAGCGTAAGACGCGCAGTGAAGGCTGAGGATCAGCGCTTCGAGAACTGCGGAGCCTTGCGGGCCTTCTTCAGGCCGGCCTTCTTGCGTTCCGGGACGCGAGCGTCGCGCGTGAGGAATCCGGCCTTCTTCAGTTCGGCGCGGTTGTTCTCACGATCGATCTCGTTCAGCGACCGGGCGATGCCCAAGCGCACGGCACCGGCCTGGCCCGAGGGGCCACCACCCTTGATGCGCACGTGCACGTCGAAACGGCCTTCCAGGTCCAGCAGGCGGAAGGGCTCGTTGACCAGCTGCTGGTGCAGCTTGTTCGGGAAGTAGGTCTCCAGGTCACGGCCGTTGATGGTCCATTCGCCGGTGCCGGGCACCAGGCGCACGCGGGCGATGGCCTGCTTGCGACGGCCCACGCCGGAACCCGGAGCGGTCAGCGACTGGCCACGGCCACCCGCCACTTCCTGACCGAGTCCGGCGCCGGCCGGGGTCTCGGTGTGATATTCGTTCAGTTCGACTTCTTCGATGATGTCAGCCACGGTTCTCCTCGGTTTCTGTTCTGCCCGGCGCTTTACTGCGCGACCTGGCTGATCTCGTACGGCTGCGGGTTCTGAGCGGCGTGCGGGTGCTGTTCACCCGCGTAGACCTTCAGGTTCTTGATCTGGGCGCGGCCCAGACGGCCCTTGGGCAGCATGCCCGCAATGGCCTTCTCCACAGCGCGCTCCGGGGACTTCGAGAGAAGTTCCGCGTAGTTGACGCTCTTCAGACCACCCGGGTAGTTCGAGTGGCGGTAGGCGCGCTTCTGAATCAGCTTGTTGCCGGTCAGAGCGACCTTGTCGGCGTTGATGATGATCACGGAATCACCCGAGTCGACGTTCGGGGTAAAAGTCACCTTGTGCTTGCCGCGCAGCAGGCGGGCGGCCTGCGATGCGAGGCGGCCGAGGACGACGTCGGTGGCGTCGATGACGTGCCACTGGCGCTGAACATCGCCGGGCTTTTGGGTGTAGGTACGCAAAAGTAGCCTTCTTCTCGTTTACTTTCGGTAGGCCGTCGGAACACTTATGTCGTGATCTTCGTGTAACGGCAGCCCGTGCTTACGCGTTGTACGCCTGACACCTGCACCTACACCTGCAACGCGAATTCGGCTCTTAGGCATGATGTTGAACGTACGCAACGACTCTCAACTCTACATGGGCCGGGCCCGGCACCGCAAGTGCGATACCGGGCCCGGCCCATGTGATTCACGTCGAACGCTCAGTGCCGTGTGGCCTTGCGCCGACCGATCAGCACAGCGGCGGCACCGACGGCCAGGAGTACTGCGCCCGCGCCCGCGGCCAGGCCGATCTGCGCACCGGTCATCGGCAGATCTCCGGCCTCGTCGTTCGATCCATCGTCGTTTCCACCGTTTCCATCGGCGTCGGCGGATCCGCCCGAGGCCGAGGTGGCGCTGGGCTGTGCGCTGGGCTCGTCACCCGACCCGTCCGTGGGCTCCGAGCCCGGCTGCGTCGGCTTCTCGCTGGGCGAAGAGCTCGGCGAGGAGCTGGGACCGGTGCCGGCAGCGTCGACCACGCTGACCTCAACCTTCCCCGAAGCCGGCAGTGGGAGCGGGTTGTCGTCCCACCAGGCCGCTGCGGGATCGGCCTGGAACCGACCGGTCACGGTCTGCTGCCCGGTCTGCGCATCATCGGCAGCGTGCAGGGTCACCGGGACGTCGGTCTTGCCCTCCGGGATCTGCGCCACGCGCAGAGCGGAGTCGTCGGCCGTCAGCGACTTCTTCGCGGCATCGTCGTCGATCGTGGCGGTAACACCCTTGGGCAGATTCAGCTGCAACGTGAACGGGCCCTTGATGTCCTTCTGCGCCTGAAGGTGCAGGGCCGCATTGGCGCTGCCCCCGCGCTCGACGCGGATGTCCGTGGCGCCGTCCGGCAGGCCCAGGGCGACCTTGAGGTCCCCGGAATCCAACACGCTCAGCGCGTTGTCGGCCTGGCGTTCGTGCTTGTCCGGACTGATCTGCTGCTTCTTCTCCGCGCGCTTCTCGAAGTAGGTCTGCCATACGTCGAAGTCGGTCAGGCCGGACTGTTCGAACCCGCCCTTGGTGAACGAGGTGAAGTTGTCACCGCCGGCCGCCAGGAAGGACAGGGTCGCGACCCGGTACTCCTTGTCGTCCTTGATCGGCTTCCCATTGACGAGCACCTGCTTGACGTGCTCACCCGACTTCGCCTTGGAGTCGTAGACGACGTGCAGCTGCTTCGAGATGCCCAGATGCAGGAAGGGACGACTGGCCCCGTCTGGTTGCCACTGTTCCTCGAACAGCCCCTTGACGTCCTTGCCCTTCATCGTCACGACTCCGTGGTCGTTGGCAAACGGCAGGACCTGGTTGAGTTCGGCGACGGTGACCTCGCCGGGGGCTTCCTTGTTGAAGATATCGTCGACCTTCAGGTCAGTACGCAGCCCGCCGGGATTCGTGATTGCGAAGTCGGAGTCCTTCAGCGGGGAGTCCGCGGTCCCCTCGTCCAGGGCGTCGGCCACCAGGTTGCCCAGGGTGGATTCGCCGCCCCGGTCCTCCGAACCGTTCTTGAAGGCCCTGGTGATGTCCGCATCGATCGTGCCCGCGACCTCGGAGCCGATCTCCTTGGACTTCGTCACCGCGCGGTCGACGATATCGTCGACCTTGCCGACGACCTCCGAGTCGTAGTCGTGCTGTTTCCCCTCGGAGTCGACTGCGTCGATCAACCCCTGGGAGTCGATCTTCCAGCTGCCGTCGCCGGTCGATTCGAGCACGGCCTGGCCCACGGCCTCGCCGTACTTCTTGGCCTGGATCACGGGGCGGTCGCCGTTGTGCAGGTCGACCGGCAGGTGAGTGTGGCCGATGAAGAAGGCGTCGACGGAATCGTCCGCATCGTCCATCAGCTTGCGGAACTCCGCGTTCGAGGCCTTGGCCGAGTCGAGATCCTCTGTCTCGGACGGTCCGGTGTGCGCCTCGACGACGGTGACGTCGGGCTTCTCCCCCGCCGGCAGCGCCTCGAGGTCCTTGGCCGCCGTGTTCACCGCATCGGTGACATCGCCGAATTCGATGTCGGAGATGCCAGCAGGACTGACCATGTTCGCGGTGTCCCGGGTGACAGCGCCGATCACCGCAACCCGGATCGGCTTACCGCCGGCCGGGTTGACCAGGTCGATGAGTTTATAGGGTTCGAGTCCGTCGGCGACGTCCTTGGTGCCCTTCTTGTACACGTTCGCGCCCAGGTAGGGGAAGTTCGCCGATGAGTCGACCCGGTCCCGCAGGTCCGCGTATCCGCGATCGAATTCGTGGTTGCCCACGGCAGAGGCGTCCAGGCCGATCGTGTCCAACACACTCAGCGTCGGTTCGTCCTTCTGCGACGACGAGGCGTAGGTCGAGGCTCCGATGTTGTCACCGGCCGACAGCGCCATGGTGGGGATTCCCCGGTCCTTGGCCTTGGCCCGCTCCTCCTCAATGACCGATGCCACGCCGTGGCCGGCTTCGGCGATGCGGCCGTGGAAGTCGGTGATGTTGAGCAGTTGGACCTTGGTTCCGGCGGGTGCGTCGGCCTGGACGGGCAGGGCCGTCAATGGCAGGGAGAGAAGTCCCAGCGTGGCGGCACCCGCGAGGACGCCCGAATATTTACGCATGCTGCTCCTTTTGAGAGGCTCAGGGTCGGGAAGGCATCAGTGAACCTTGCGGATACACTCAGGCATCCTATACCGGAATCCGACCGGAATCAGTCCAGCCGCCGTTTGGCCCTGGCCCGCTCCCCCTGCGCCGCCCACGCCGATTCCTCCGGATACCCGACGGCTTCGAGCACCAACCCGTGCGGCTCCATCACGTACATGGGCTCGCCGGCCGGGACCCCCGCCTCGGCCAGAGCCAGGAGTTCGGCCGGGCGGGTGACGGGCCAGGCTCCCGAACCGACCCTGACCAGTCCCCCGATCAGCGCGCGGACCATGTGGTGGCAGAACGCGTCGGCGCGCAGCCGGGTGACGATGACACCAGAGGCGTCCCTGCCGACCTCGAGGCCGCGCAGGGTGCGGATCGTGGTGGCATCGGGACGGGGCTTGCAGAACGGCAGGAAGTCGTGCAGGCCGAGGAGTTCGCCTGCCGCCGAGGCCATCGCCGCAGCGTCCAGCCGACCGCGCACCACGGTGGTGCACGGTACCAGCAGCGGATCGAGGAAACTGTCCTCATCGGCCAGGCGATACGTATACGACCGCCAGATCGCGGCGAACCGGGCGTCGAAGCTCGAGGGGACTTCGGCGGCGGAGTGGATGACGATATCGCGGGCGTCCCTGGCGCGCAGCACCCCGCGCAGTCGGGCCAAGAGGCCTTCGGCGGGAGTCCGCTCGGCGCGGCTGCCGACCAGCCGCCGCGCCTCACCCGGCACCAGGTCCAGGTGGATGGTCTGCCGCCGGGCGTGCACCCCGGCATCCGTGCGCCCGGCCACCGTGACCCGGACCGGCCGGCGCAGGATCAGGGCGAGCGCCGCCTCGAGTTCGCCCTGTACAGTGCGCAGGCCCGGCTGAGTGGCCCAACCGTGGAAGTCCGTTCCGCGGTAGCCCAGATCCACGCGGAGGCGCCCGGTCTCCTCGGTGCCCCCGTTGGGCTCAGACATACCGTTCCCCTTCCTCCGGCGCCCGCGGCACCTCCGCCGCCCCCTGTCGTCCTTGCAACCCCGGCGAGGCGCCGGGACAGGGGCGGAACAGCCAGCGCACCGGGCCGGCCGAGGGCCGGGCCCGCATCGCCCGGTAGGCGTCGACATTGTGTTGGCGGTAGCGCATGGCCGAGGCGATGCGGATCTCGTAGCGCACCAGTTGGGAGTACAGGTCGTCGACCCGCCAGGCGTCTGCACCGCCGGTCAGAACCCGGGTGTGGGCGCGTTCGATCGCCCGGCTCAGTTCCGCTTCATCGGCCCCGGCCTGGGCCGCGCGCAATTCGGCCACCGAAACCCCCGCCTGGTCGACGACGGTGAGGAAGAGCGGCAGCAGGTCGCGTCGTTCCCGGATCGCCGCGCTCAGTTGGCGGCCGGATTCCGCCGCCAGGCCGCGTGCCATACTCAACTGGTTGTAGCGCAGGATGCTCACGACGAGCAACAGGACCACGGCCAGGCCGAGGAGCAGTAACCCGCCCAACAGCAGCCAGTCGCCCATGCCCGTCCTCCTCTGGGCGCGGGCCGGTGGCCGGCCCACATCCGAAATTGTCAGCCGCACCAGTCTACCCGGATCCGAGGACGTGCCCGCCCGGCTCGGTTCAGTCGACCAGCCCGCGCGCATCCAGTGCCCGGCCGGTGTCATAGGCGTACTGGACGCTGCGCAGGAAGACCGGCACGGTGCGGGCACGGATATCGCCCTCGAGACCGCGGGCGGCCGCCGCCCGGCCGGTCATCGCGAACAGATCCGCCAAATACGGGATGCTGCGCACCATCAGGGCGGCGGCCAGGGCGACCCGCTCCGGGTTCACGCCCACCAGGCGCAGGGGCCGGGCCAGCACGGTGAAGGCCGCCAGCAGTTCCGCGATCGTGTTCGTCAGCAACAGCAGACCGCCCGCCAACAGGCAGGTGAGCAGGGTCGTGGCGACCTGGAGGCCGACGTACCAGCCCTGGAAGATCAATTGCACGGCGACCAGGGCCACCAACAGCAACCAGACCCGACTCAGCGGCGCCAACAGACGCGACAACGGCAGCCGGGCGCTGAGCCCACAGGCGACCACGACCACCGCCAGCCCCACGTTGACCACGGGATCGCGCAGGATCATCACGACGATGCTCAGGGCGAACACGATCCCCAGCATGGCCAGGGTGGGGATGGCGTGCAGCCAGCCCCGACGCTGCACATAGCCACCCAGAAACTCCGGACGCCGCCTCACCGGCCCCGCTCCTCGCGGATCCGGGCGACGTCCCGGGTGACGGAATCCACATAGCCGGCCACCACCTCGGCGGCGGGCCCGTGCGCGGCGATCCGTCCGTCGGCCACGTGTACCGCCTCATCGGCACGGCGGGCGAAGTCCAGATTGTGGGTCGTGGCGATCACCCGCACACCCCTGGCCAGCAGGCCTTCCACGGTGTCGAGCAGCAGCCGTTCGTTGACCAGGTCCAGCAGCGTAGTCGGCTCGTCAAGGATCAGTACCGCGGGGTCGACCGCCAAGACACTGGCCAGGGCGACCAGTTGCCGCTGTCCACCGGAGAGCTCATAGACGCTGCGCCCGGCCAGGTCGTCAAGGCCGAGGCCGGCGAGCACCTCCATGGCGCGCTCATGGCGTTCGGCCCGGCGCTTGACGCTGCGTTTGAGGGAGAGTTCCACGTCCTCGATGACGGTGGGCATGACCAGTTGGGTAGCGGGGTCGGTGAACACGAAGCCCACGCGCCGCCGCACCTCTTTGACTTGGCGTTCGGCATCGAGGCCGTCGACCAGGACCCGGCCCGTGTCCGGGCGCACCAGGCCGTTGCACAGCTGGAGCAGCGTGGACTTGCCAGATCCGTTCTGGCCGACGACGGTGGTGAAGTCGGCCGTCAGCTCCAGGTCGATATCGTCAAGGATCGTCCGGATCACGGGCCCGGCCTCGGTCACGTCCGGGGAGACAACGCCGACCCGGTCGAAGCGGATGCTCCGGTCCCCGTGCTCGCGTCCGCGCTTGAGGGCTTCGTGTCCGCGCATCAGCGGCGGGCCAACAGCCGTGGGAAGGCGCGGTGGATGGCCAGGGCGACGGCCACGGCCGCCACCGTTTTAAGCGCATCGCCGGGCCAGAAGGCCAGGTCGGCGGTGAAGGCCGCGCCCAGGGGCAGGTGCGCATTGAGCATCATCCCGGCGATGCCCAGAGTCCGCGTGGTGATCCAGCCGGCGACCAGGGCGCCCGCCAGCAGCACGCCGAACCGCTTGCCCGCGGTGAACCTCCGCAGGGCGAAGTTCGCGGCGAAGCCGGCCAGCCAGGCGGCCAGGGGGAAGGCGATGAGATATCCGGCACTGGGGCCGGCGAGCCAGGCGGGGCCACCGCGTCCGCCGGACAGGATCGGCAGGCCGACGGTGGCCAGGACCAGGTAGAGCAGCACCGCCAGCAGGCCGCGGGTCGGGCCCAGGCACAGCCCGGCCAGCAGCACGACCAGGGTCTGGATGGTGATCGGCACGCCGACGCTCAGGGGAATCGCGGGAACGAATCCGCTGGCGGCGACCAGGGCGGCGAACACGGCGATCAGGGCGATGCCGGTGCCGGCGGATTCGCGTGCGGTGCGCGGGGCGACACCTGCAGCAGTCATGGGGACTCCTTCGAGGGGATGGTTGAACACCGTTCAAGTGAACACTGTTCAGTGTGGCTCAGGCGCCCGCGGAATGCAAACCACGCGCGCCCGGGCCGGGCGCAGCCGCACACAGGGTGGCCGGGCACAGTTCCTGCGACCGGGCCCGGCCCCACGAAAAAGAGCAGTCGTTTCGGTCTGAGTCTCTACAGAATTCTCAGACCAAAACGACTGCTCTTCGCAGGGGTGGGTGGGACTGCAACGCCCGCACCTCACGCCCCGGGGATCACTCCCATTCGATCGTGCCCGGGGGCTTGGAGGTGATGTCCAAGACCACGCGGTTGATCTCGTCGACCTCATTGGTGATGCGGTTGGAGATCTTGGAGAGCACATCGTAGGGCACGCGGGTCCAGTCGGCCGTCATGGCGTCCTCACTGGAGACCGGGCGCAGCACGATCGGGTGACCATAGGTGCGACCATCGCCCTGCACACCAACCGAGTGGACGTCGGCCAGCAGCACCACGGGGCACTGCCAGATCTCATCGTCCAGGCCGGCGGCGGTCAGTTCCTCGCGCACGATCGCGTCGGCCTCGCGCAGGATCGACAGCCGGTGTTCGTCCACGGAGCCCACGATGCGGATCGCCAGGCCGGGGCCGGGGAAGGGCTGACGGCCCACGATGACCTCGGGCAGGCCCAATTCGCGGCCGATCGCGCGGACCTCGTCCTTGAACAGGGCGCGCAGGGGCTCGATGAGCTTGAACTCCACATCGTCGGGCAGACCGCCCACATTGTGGTGGCTCTTGATGTTCGCAGTACCGGTGCCGCCACCGGACTCGACCACGTCCGGGTACAGGGTGCCCTGGACCAGGAACTCGATCGGCTGGCCGGTTCCGGTCTCCACCGATTCCGCCAGCAGCTTGGCCGCGGCGCGTTCGAAGGACCGGATGAATTCGCGGCCGATCGTCTTGCGCTTGGTCTCCGGATCGGACACACCCTCGAGTTCCTTGAGGAACACATCGGAGTCGTCGACGGTCACCAGGCGCACACCGGTGGACTGGACGTAGTCCTCCTCCACCTGACGGCGTTCGTCCTTGCGCAGCAAACCGTGGTCGACGAAGATGCAGGTCAGCTGATCGCCGATCGCCCTGTGCACCAGGGCAGCGGCCACGGCGGAGTCGACACCGCCGGACAGGCCACAGATGACCTGCTTGTCGCCCACCTGTTCGCGGATCCGGGCGACCTGTTCGTCGATGACCGAACCAGAGGTCCAGTCCGGGGTCAGGCCCGCGACGTTGTACAGGAAGTTCTCCAGGACCTTCTGGCCGTATTCGCTGTGCAGCACCTCCGGGTGCCACTGCACGCCGGCCAGGTTCTTCGCCGCGCATTCGAACGCGGCCACCGGGGTGTCCGGGGTCGAGGCCAGCACGTCGAAGCCGGCGGGCGCCTGGGCGACGGAATCGCCGTGGCTCATCCACACGGTCTGCGCGGCCGGCTGCCCGTCGAGCAGGGTGCCCGAGGCGCTGACCTCGAGCGGTGTGGAGCCGTATTCGCGGTTGCCGGTCTTCGCCACGGAGCCGCCCAGGGCATTCGCCATGACCTGGAAGCCATAGCAGATGCCGAACATGGGCACGTCCAGGTCGAAGACCGCTGCGTCGAGCTGCGGGGCCCCGGCCTCGTACACCGACGACGGTCCGCCGGAGAGCACGATGGCCACAGGATTGCGCTTGGCGAACTGGGCGGCCGAGGCCGTCGACGGAATGAGTTCCGAATACAGTCCCGCTTCACGCACGCGCCGTGCGATCAGCTGCGCGTACTGCGCCCCGAAGTCCACGACGAGCACGGGGCGCGCTGCGGTCCCCGTTTCGGGAGTGGAGTTTTCAGTCATGACGTCTATCCTATCCGTCTTCTATCTCAGCCCTGAACGGGGGCGACGACCACTGCGGCGTCGAGTTCACGCGCCACCCGGTGGCTGGTCTTGCGCTCCAGGATGAAGGACATGACGGGAATCACGCCGGCCAGGGCCAACAGGAGCAGACGGCCGATCGACCAGCGCATCTGCTGATTGAGCCAGAAGCAGGAGATGAGGTAGACGACATAGCACCAGCCATGGCAGATCGCGATGGCCGCACCCAGGTCGAAGCCGCCGATCGCCAGAGCCTCGCCGGACAGCCCGGCCAGCGGGAAGACGACGTATTTCACGATCATCTCAACCGTCAGGGCCAACAGCATGATGCCGGTGATGATCGCCATCACCCGGTAGAAGCGCAGGGCATTGCGGGCGGAGGTGAAGCGTTTGATCGTCCAGACGTTGTTCTCGTCGAAATCAGGCCTGGCATCCATCGGGTCAGCGGCCACGGGGTTCATCCTTCGTTTGTGCATCGGTGGGTTTGAGTGTGTGTTCTGGCGTGGGAACCGGGACGGGAGTCGCCGTGGTGCGCAGCTCGTGTTCTCCGGCGCCCTTGACGATGACGTATTCGACGCCGGCGGCCCGGGCCTCGGACATATCGGGCAGGCCGATCCCCTGTTTGTTCTGATAGGCGTCACGCAACAGCGAGTACCACATGTAGAGGGCGAAGCCGGCGAAGAACAGCCATTCGAGGGTGTAGACGCCCGACTGCAGGTCGAATCCGCCGGTGTCCTTGGCCCCGATCGACACGTGGCCCAGTTCGCCTCCGGCGACCTTCGCCTGCTGATCGGCATCGACCATGAGCATGGCCGAATACGAATACACGTCGAAGAGGTTGACCAACTCGGAGGTCGACACGCTGCCGTAGGTACCGGGTTCGGACTTGTCCGTGCCCGTCGGTGCCTCGATCGGATTGATGCGCGCGCGCAGTTCGACGGCGCTATCGGGCGCCCGCGAGTCCCGCGCCGCGGCCAGGTCCGCGGTCCAGCCGCGGACCACCGGAATGGCGATCGGGAGTTTGGCGTCACCGGTGATCTTCGCCTCGGCCCCGATGCGTGCGCCGTCGGGGACGAACATGGTCACAACCCAGTAGCCGGACTTGCCCTCATCGCCCGCGCGGTCGGAGACCACGATCTGGTCATCCGGCAGGAACTTTCCCCTCAGCTCGACCCGTTGATGGGCCAGCAGGCCCGAAGTGGGAACCTGCGCAGCGATGACCTCGTTGAATGGCTTGAGCTCGTCGATGCCCTGGGCCGCCACCGCATCGTTCTTGTGCTCGGCACGGTAAGCCTGCCAGCCGGCCAGTCCCACGAAGACCGTGCACAGGGCCAGCACCAGCACCAAAAAGCCCAGCCACCGGGGGGTGAGAGCCAGGCGCAGCAAGTCAGAGGCCTCGGCCGGGGTGCGGGGAGATGACGACGTCCACGCGCTGGAACTCCTTGAGGTCCAGGTAGCCGGTGGTGGCCATGGCACGGCGCAGCGCGCCTGCCAGGTTGACCTCGCCCACGGCCGAATGACCCGGACCGAACAGCAGGCGCTCAAGCGGTGCGACGGTGTTCATCTTCACCCGGCGGCCACGCGGCAGCTGCGGGTGGTGGGCCTCGGCACCCCAGTGGTAGCCCTTACCGGGGGCCTCCTCCGAGCGGGCCAGTGCAGAACCGAGCATGACGGCGTCGGCGCCCATCGCGAAGGCCTTGACGATATCGCCCGAGGTCCCCAGGCCACCGTCGGCGATGACGTGGACGTAGCGGCCGCCGGATTCGTCCATGTAGTCCCGCCGGGCTGCGTGGACATCGGCCAGGCTGGTGGCCATCGGGACCTGGATGCCCAGGGCCCGGTGGGTGGTGGTGGCCGAACCGCCGCCGAAGCCCACGAGGACGCCTGCGGCGCCGGTGCGCATCAGGTGCAGGGCCGCGGTGTAGGTGGCCGCGCCCCCGACGATCACGGGCACGTCGAGTTCGTAGATGAACTTCTTGAGGTTGAGCGATTCGGTCGTCGACGATACGTGTTCGGCCGAAACGGTGGTGCCGCGGATGACGAACAGGTCCACGCCGGCGGCGATCACCGTCTCGTAGAATTCCTGGGTCCGCTGCGGGGTCAGGGCACCGGCCACGGTGACACCGGATTCGCGGATCTGGTTGAGCCGGGCCGTGATGAGTTCGGCCTTGATCGGTTCGGCGTAGATCTCCTGCATCCGGGTGGTGGCCTGGTCGTCCGGCAGGGTGGCGATCTCGTCGAGGTAGGGCTGCGGGTCCTCATAACGGGTCCACAGGCCCTCCAGGTCGAGCACGCCCAGGCCGCCCAGTTTGCCCAGGGCGATCACTGTGTCCGGCGAGGAGATGGAGTCCATCGGCGCGGAGATGAAGGGCAGTTCGAACTTATAGGCGTCGATCTGCCAGTCGAGGCTGACATCCTTGGGGTCGCGCGTGCGCCGCGCGGGGATGACCGCGATGTCGTCCAGGGAAAATGCCCGGTTGCCTCGTTTGCCTCTGCCGATTTCAATCTCAGTGCTCACGGGTGCTAAGCCTACCAGCGGTCTACCACCGGTAGAACTCCGGGAGAACCGCATCGACGGTCACAACCGCTCACCCCGACGCCCGGGTAGGACCCAGCACAGCAGCACGATGAGCAAACCGGCAACCGGAACGCACACCAGGCCGGCGCGCAGGCCGGTCGCGGCGTGGTCGGAGATGAAACCGACCACCGGGGCCAGGCACAGCGAGCCCAGGCGCATCAGCCAGGACACCAGTGCCAGGCCCGTACCGGGTTTCAGGCCCGAGAGTTCATCGGCGCGGGCCAGCACATTCGGGATGCAGGTTCCCACCCCCAGGCCGGCCAGGGCGTAGCCGGCGAAGGTCAGGGGCAGGCCGGGCAGTGTCAACGCCAGGCCCATTCCGACACACACCAGAAGGCCGCCGACCCCGGTGACGGCGCGCGGTCCCAGCCGATCACCCAAGGGGTCGCCCAGCAGCCGGCCGATGAACTGGCTGCCGGCGATCACGGTGAACCCCCAGGCCGCGAGCTGGGCCGAGGCGCCCAGGGTTCCCAGATAGACGCCCGACCAGGTGCTGCCCAGGTCCTCGACCCCGGCACCGGCGACCCCCAGCACGCCCAGCGCCAGGACTAATACCCACACCGGCAGAACCCGGGCGCCCGCGCCTTCTCGGCGGTACTCGCCAGTCCGGTGCCCCTGCTCAGGGGCGGGGTCCGATCCCGGTGCCCGCACTCCGTCCGTGACGACGGTGCGGGTGCGCTCCGGGGGCAGGCACAGCCGGAACGCCAGCAGTGCGACCGTGCCGACCAACAGCGCAGAGGCCGCGAAGTGCACCGGCAGTGGCAGGCCCCAGGCCAGGGCCCCGGCGGCCATCAGCCCACCGGTCACGGCGCCGACCGACCACACCGCGTGCATGCTGCCGACGATCGACTTGCCGTAGCGGCGCTGGACCTGCAGGCCCTGGGAATTCTCCGCCACATCGGTCAGTGCGTCCATCGCCCCCGAGGCCAGCAGGCCGAACACGAACAGTCCCGGTGCCAGCAGTCCGGGAAGCGCTGGGGAGAATCCCACGAGCAGGATCGCCAGGCCCGCGAACACCGTGCCCGCCGTGGCCATCCGGGCCGAACCGATCCGGCGCAACAGACGCGCTGCGAAGGGGCCCACCAGGATTGCGCCCACGGTCGAGGCCGCCACGGCCATGCCGTAGGCGCCACCGCCCAGACCCAGGGCGGCCTTGAGCTCGGGCAGGCGCGGGGCCAGATTGGCGATGATCGCCCCATTGGTGAAGAACAACAGCGAGGCGCCCAGTCGGGCGCGGCGCAGGGAGCGGGCACGGGACGCAGCGGGAGACGGAAAAGGGTGGGAGGACATCGCCTCCCACCCTATCGGTCGGGTCGTGAAACCCCGTGCTTTTACTTGCCCACGCGACCGTATGCCGAATCGCCCGGGTTGTCGATCGTGGAGTGCTTGCGGTTGTCGTGCATGAACAGCACCGCGATCAGGCCGACCACCGCGACGATGACGACGTAGATCGGGAACCAGCTACCGTGCCCGGCGTTCTGGAACCACAGGCCCACGGACTCGGCCGAACCGCCGAACAGCGAATTGCCGATGCCATAGGTGAAGCCCACGCCGATACCGCGGATGTGCGCCGGGAACATCTCGGCCTTCACGATGCCCGAGATCGACGTGTACATGGCCACGAAGGCCATGGCGATGACGATCCAGATACCCGCACCGACCAGGCTCGTGGAGTTGCCGATGAAGTGCAGCACGGGGATCGGGATGATGATCATGCCGATGACGAAGATCAGCATGTTGTTCTTGCGCCCGATCTTGTCCGAGACCCAACCGGCGATCGGCTGCATGATGATGAAGATCAGCAGCACGATCGTCATGAGGTCGGCGATATGGCCCTTCGAGAAGGTCTCCGCCGAAGGAGTCTTCTGGTGCACCACCAGCAGGTACTTCTGCATATACGTGGTGAAGATGTAGAACACCAGCGAACCGATGGCGGTGATGCCCAGCACCACGAAGAAGGACCGCGGGTGGCGCAGCACCTCGAGGAAGCTGCCGGCGTGTTCGTGCTTGCGCACCTCTTCGCTGGTCGTCTCCTCCAGACCCGACCGCAGCCACAGGGACACCAGGGCCGCGACGGCGCCGATCACGAACGGCAGGCGCCACCAACCGGCGGTGATCTGCTCATCGCCCAGGGTGTGCGTCATGATGACGGCCAGCAGACTGGCCAACAGCTGCCCGCCGACCAGCGTGACGTACTGGAAGGAGGAGAAGAAGCCGCGCTTGCCCTCGGTGGCGACCTCGGACATGTAGGTGGCGGTCGCACCGTACTCACCGCCGACGGCCAGACCCTGGATCATGCGCACGATCAGCAGCAGGAAGGCCGCCCAGCCGCCGATCAGATCGGAGGTTGGCAGGCAGGCCAGCAGCAGCGAACCCGCACACATGACCAGGATGGAGATCAGCATCGAGTTCTTCCGGCCCAGCTTGTCCGAGGCCCGGCCGAAGATATAGCCGCCGATGGGTCGCATCAGGAAGCCGACGAAGAACACCAGGGCCGCCTGCAGCAGCGACAGCACCTCGTTGTCCTTGACGAAGAACTGCGTTGCGAAGTAGACGGAGAAGAAGGAGTAGATATAGAAGTCGAACCATTCGACCAGATTGCCCGAGGACGCGGCCAGAATGGCCTTGACCGTCTGCCAGGTGGTCTTCTGGTTCGGACCGGGGGCGCTGCCGCTGCCGGCAGCGTCAGGAGTCGTGCTCGTCGCCATTGTGCGAACTCATTTCCTTGAAATGCCGTCGGCGGTCCGGACCGGGGATATGGTGCGGACCGCCGACAGCGTTGTCAACTTGGGTATATTCCTTGGACAGCATACTCCTTTCACAGCGTTCTAGCAGAAATAGATCAGGGCCCCGGTCCCGTTCCGTGGTATTGGGAACGGTGCCGGGGCCCTGGAATCGGCCGGGCTCGGAAGCTCAGTCGAACAGGATGACCTGACGGATCGCCTTACCGTCGGCCAGGGTGTCCATGGCCTCGTTGATCTGGTCCAGGCGCATCGTCGAGGACACGAGTTCCTTCACCGGCAGCCGGTCCTCCCGCCACAGCTGGGCGTACTTCGGGATGTCCCTGGCGGGTACGGCCGAGCCCAGGTAGGAGCCGATCACGGTGCGCGCCTCACTGGTCAGGACCACCGGGTGGATCGAGGAGGTGGCGTCGGGCGCCGGCAGGCCCACGGTCACGGTCGTGCCGCCCACCGCCGTCGCCTCGAAGGCGGTTTCGAAGGCCGCGGGATGCCCGGCCGCCTCGACGACCACCGGTGCCTTGACTCCCTGTTCGGCTACCTGTGCCGGGGTGAAGGCCGCGGCAGCACCCAGCTCCTTGGCCCGCACCAGCTTGTCCGGGTTCGCATCCACCGCGATCACGCGCACCCCATCGAGGCCCAGCGCGGTGATGAGGGCGGCCATGCCGACACCGCCGAGGCCCACGATCATCACGTCCTGGCCCGGCTGCGGCTTGCCGGCGTTGATGACGGCGCCGCCGCCGGTGAGCACCGCACAGCCCAGGGGCGCTGCGACCTCGGGCGGGACGTCGGCGCCGACCTTGACGACCGAGGCCTGGTTGACCACCGCGTGATCGGCGAACACCGAAACGCCCAGGTGGTGGTAGAGGTCCCCCGTGACATTGCCGGCTGCGTCGATCTCATGGAGCCGGGTCAGCTGCGCGATCCCGTTGCCATCGCGGGGCACGTCCGCATCGGCAGCGGTGTCGAAGCCGGGCAGATAGCCGGCGTTGTTGCTGGCGCTGCCGGGAATGCACGGCAGCTTGCCGTCTGTCAGGCAGTTCTCGCACTTCCCACAACGCGGCAGGAAGACGGTGACCACGTGGTCGCCGACGGCCAGGTCGCTCACACCGGGGCCCACCTGTTCGACGATGCCGGCGCCCTCATGGCCCAGCAGCATCGGCAGCGGGCGGGGGCGGTTGCCGTTGACCACGGACAGATCGGAGTGGCACAGGCCGGCCGCCGTCATCTTCAGCAGGACCTCGCCGGGGCCGGGGGCGTCGAGTTCGACTTCGACGACGTCCAGGGGCTTCGATTCGGCGTAGGGCCGGGGAGCCTCCATGGTGCGCAGCACTGCTCCGCGAATCTTCATCGATCTGCCTTTCTTCGGGGTTTCGTTCGTCCCCACATTACCGCGCACGCATATCTCCACGGCACGCACCCGGGGCCGCTCCGGCACACGTCCCGACGCGCTCTCTCGGGTCCGGGCACTGCGGGGTCCCGGCCCCGCCGGCCCTCATCCCCGCGGGGTGCGGTGATTCGGCTCCTGCCAGTCCTGGCCCACATGGGCCGCCGCCCAGAAGTGCAGTTCGTACAGGCACGCCTGGCGGAACGTCTGGACCATGCGCGTGAGCTCGGCCTTCGGCGCGGCCTCCAGCAGGCCCTCGAGGATGCCCACGGCCCCCACCACCGATGCGTCGAAGTCGGGGCTGTCGTAGGCCTCGATCCAGGTCGCGAAGGGATGCCCCGCCAGATCGCGGGACCCCGCCCGCACCCGCTGAACCAGGACCTTGCCGATGTGCGCGTACACCCAGAAGCACGGCAGGATCGCGGCGACTCCCACCGCATAGGGTGCGCTCGCCGCCTGGCTGAGCAGATAGGAGGTGTAGCCCAGTGTCGTGGGGTTGGCCCCGCCGGCGGGCCAGGCCGCCCCGATCACACCGGCCGCGGTCGAAAGCCGGTCGGCGATCGTTGAGAACCCGGGGTCCGCCAGCAATTCGGCGTGCATCGACTGTTCATCGGCGATCGCCTCGCCTGCGGCCAAGACCCAGAAGCGGGTCTGGTCGTTGCTGGGTGCGGCCGCCCCCAGCAGGCTCATGGCCCGGGCATAGCCGTCCAGGTACAGCTCGTCCTGCAACAGGTAGTTCACGAAGGCCTCGTGGCCGAGTGTGCCGTCGGCCAGTTGGCCCAGGAAGTCGAGTTCCTCGATCCGGGTGATGACGTCGTGTACGGAATTCCACAGCTCGCGCGTGCGCGGGCCCTGGCTGAACAGGTGGTAGTCGACCATGGTGTATCCTTCCTCGGGTTTCGGGTGCTCAGGTCGGGTTTCGGGTGCTCAGGCTCGTGCGCGCACGGGGCGCAGATCGACCAGGTGGTCGACCGGCCCGTGGGCGCCGGCCGGGTCCAGCGACAGGTTCCAGCCCGCCGCCGCGGCCAGGGCCCGGCCCAGGTACTCCAGGCCCTCGAAGACCGCGGGCTCCAGCTGTGCCCCGCGAGCCAGTTCCGCGGTGATGGCGGCGGACAAGGTGCAGCCGGTGCCGTGGGTATTGGCCGAGGCGACCCGTGGGTGCGTGTACACGTGCACCGAAGTCGCCCCGTGGCCATCCGCGACGGCGAGCACGTCGAAGACTGTGCCGCCGGTGCCGTGGCCGCCCTTGACCAGGGCCGCCCCGGCCCCGCGCGCCACGAGTTCGCGGGCCTGGGCCGTCATCTGGGACTCGTCGCGGGCCTCGGCGACGTCATCGCCGAGCAGCAGGGCCGCTTCCGGCAGGTTCGGGGTGATGACCGAGGCGACCGGCAGCAGGCGCGCGCGCACCGCGCCGATCGCGTCGGCGTCGAGCAGCCGGTGTCCCGAGGTCGAGACCATGACGGGGTCGACGACCAGGTGGGGCACGGGGGTCTCTGCGAGTTTGTCCACGGTCAGGTCGACCAGCTCTCGGGTGCCCAACATCCCGGTCTTCGCCGCGTCCACGGGCATGTCCCCGAGCACCGAGTCGAACTGGTCGGCAACGAAGTCCGCATCGATCCCGTAGACGCGGGACACACCATGGGTGTTCTGGGCGACCAGGGCGGTGATGACGGAGGTGCCGTAGGCTCCACGGGCGGCGAAGCTCTTGAGGTCGGCGTGGATGCCGGCGCCCCCCGACGGATCGGTGCCGGCGATCGTCAGGGCGATCGGGGGCCTGTTCACTGTATTCAACGGCGTGGGGTTCGGCACGGTGTTCGTCGGCGCAGTGCTCATCGGTTCTCCCCCTGCGCGCCGAGGTAGGCCGCGCGGATCGACCGCGCTGCGGCCTCGGGATCGGCTGCAGTGCAGATATCGGAGACCACGCACACGCCCAGGGCGCCGGCGCCGGCGAGTTCGTGGACGTTGTGGCCCTTGATCCCGCCGATCGCCACGGCGGGGATCCCGAGTTCCAGTGCCTCCCGGTTCAGTTCGGTCCAGTGCTCGACGCCCAGTGCTGGGCGCTGCACGTCCTTCGTCCGGGTGGCCCAGACGGGGCCGACTCCGAACAGGTCCACTCCCCCGGCCTTGGCGGCGACGGCGAACTGTTCGGCGGTGTGGGCGGACAGGCCCAGCAGGGGTTCGGCGCCCAGGCGGGCGCGGACCTGGGCCGGCGGCATGTCCGTCTGGCCCACGTGGATGTGGGCGGGCAGGCCGCGCCGACGCAGTTCGGCGACGACTTCGACGCGGTCGTCGAGGAACACGGGGACGTTCTCGGCCGCCGTCCCGGCCGGTGCGGGGATGCCGCGCAGGGCGGCGAACACGTCCAGGGTCAGGGCCAGGACCTCGGCGTCGGAGGCGTGTTTCTCGCGCACCTGCACGACCGAGGCGCCGCCGGTGACAGCGGCTGCGACGGTGTCGGCCACGCCGCGCCCGGCGGCGGTGCACATCGCGGTGTCGGTCACCAAATACAGGCTGAAATCGTAGGGGATCAGGCGGGGGTTGAGCACAGCGGGGTCAATCATGACCATCCCTTCGCAGGAGTTATCCAGACAGGTTCGACGGGTGTGTTCTCAGCCCTGGCCGGCCGGCGGCGGCACGAACCCGCGCCGGTGCGACTACCTGGGCACCCCGTGTCATCGGCTCCACACTAACATCCACGGCAGTCTAGAGTTGGGGTATCCCCGCATAGCCCGAACCTTGGAGGAACCGTGACCGAAGCACCCGGCAGCCTGCTCAATCTTCTGCAGTTGGAGAAGATCGACCTCAACATCTACCGCGCCGGCTTCGTCTTCGACGAACCCTTCGCGCTCTACGGCGGCCAGGTCGCCACCCAATCCCTGCTGGCCGCGGCCCTGACCGTGGACTCCGGGCGCCTGCCGCACTCTCTGCACGGATACTTCCTGCGGCCCGGCGACGCCTCGAAGCCCACGGTCTTCCAGGTCTTCCGCGACCGCGACGGTGGTTCCTATTCGGCCCGGCGCGTGGTGGCACTGCAGAACGGACGGGTCATCTTCAATATGTCGGCGTCCTTCGCACTGCCGGGGAAGTCCCCCGATGTGCAGGGCGATACGGCGCTGAACGACCACGAGTTGCCGATGAACGAGTTCTACCCGATCCCCCGGCTGTTCAGCTTCGAGGGCCGGAGGACCGAACCGGGTTTCCCCGAACCCGACTATCCGCAGCGCTTCTGGGCCCGCTGCACGGCCGATCTCAGCCGCACCGGGGTGGGGGCTGCGACGATCAGCCGCGACCTCATGAACATCCTGGCGGTGACCTATCTTTCCGACATCTCGTCGGGCATCGGCACGTACAACACCGAAGAGTTCCAATCGCAGTCGAGCCTGGACCACACTCTGTGGTTCCACCGCCCGATGGACGCCGAGGAGTGGATGCTGATGGACCTGCGGCCCCGCTCCGTGGCCTACGGGCGCGGGCTCTACCACGGGGACATCACCGACTCCTCCGGCGTCCTGCTGGCCTCGATCAGCCAGCAGGTCCTGTTCCGCAAGCGCCGTGCCGGCGGTGGCGCCGCGCCTCGGCCGGCCTGAACCTCGGCCGTTCCCAGCGGCCGGATCACGGTCGGTCCCGGGGAATCCGGCCGGGGTCGAGCCGAACTCAGTATTCGGCGATGATGATCTTCTTCTGGCCCATCATCGTCTGATAGGCCCCCGGCCTGGTGCTCAGCTCCGGCCAGGTGCGCGGGACGATCTGCCAGCTCAGGCCGAAGCGATCCTTGCACCAGCCGCAGGCCTCGGCCTCCGGGACATGCGACAGTGCCTCCCACAGTGCGTCGATCTGCGCCTGGTCCTGCGCGTAGACGATGAGCGAGACACCCTCCGTGAAGGTGAAGTCCTGGCCTGCCCCTGGGTCCATCGCCGTGCACCACTGCCCGGCGAGCCGGAAGTCCGCGTGGATCACGGATTCGGCGGTAACCGGCGATTCGACCCCCGGGCCCAGGTCCGGGACCCCGCCGAACTCGCCATAGGTGTACAGGTGTCCCAGTCCGCTGGGGAGGTCGGGGCCGAAGATCCGGGTGAAGGTCTGCAGATAGTAGTCGACGGCCTCGGCCGCCCGGTTCTGCTGGGGACCGCCGAAGCTCAGCGAGGGCAGCAGGAACGGTCGGGGCTGCCCGTCCGGGTTCGTCACCATCAGCTGCCAGCTCACCCCGAAGCGGTCCTCAACCCAGGCGTAGTGCGGGCTGAACGGATAGGCGTCCAGCGGCATCAGTTCGCGGCCACCCTCCATCAGCACCGCGCGGACCCGGTCCAGATAGGCACGGGCATCGGTGTGCCGGGCCGGATCGAAGTTGACGGTCAGGTTGAGCGACGGAGTGGGCCGGAAGGTGTCATCGGCGTTGATGAAGGTGAAGTCCAGGTCCTCGATCCGCAGGTCGAGCGCCAGGAGTTCGCCGGCCAAATCGCGTTGGAAGTCAGGGAGCTCTGCGGGATCGGCCGGGTAGTTCTCGGCGCGTTCGACGGTGACGGAGCGAAACGCCCTGGTGTAGTGCTCAACGGCATCCTGTGCGCACCTGTCGAACCACAGGGAGACGGCCAGCGGGGTCCGTTCGGTTTCGTCGGTGGGCGGTCTGGGGTCTGGAACGGGGTTCGGTGTCATGCCACAAGTGTGCGACCGCCGGAGCGATATGTCGCCCCTTTGCCCGCCCATCTGCGAAAACGCCGCGTGGCCGGAACCCGCCGGACCCCTGGATGGGTCCATGGCGGGTCCCGGCCACGCGGCACCGCGACTCAGACGATGGGACTCAGTGCGAGTGGTAGTTCGGCGCCTCGACCGTCATCTGGATGTCGTGCGGGTGGCTTTCCTTCAGACCCGCCGTGGTCAGGCGGACGAAACGGCCGTTTGCCCGCAGCTCCGGGATCGTGCGCGCGCCCACGTAGAACATGGTCTGGCGCAGGCCGCCGGTCAGCTGGTAGGCGACGTTCTTGAGCTGCCCGCGGTAGGCCACGCGGCCCTCGATGCCCTCCGGGATGAGTTCCGTATCGGTGGCGACATCGGCCTGGAAGTAGCGGTCCTTAGAGTACGACTTGCCCTTGCGCGGGGCCATAGCACCCAGCGACCCCATGCCGCGGTAGGACTTGTACTGCTTGCCGTTGACCAGGATGAGTTCGCCGGGGGCCTCACGAGTGCCGGCGAACAGGGACCCCAGCATGACCGATTCTGCACCGGCGACCAGGGCCTTGCCGATATCGCCGGAGTACTGCAGGCCGCCATCGGCGATGACCGGAACGCCGGCCGCCTTGGCCGCCTGATAGGCCAGGTGGACCGCCGTGACCTGGGGAACGCCGACGCCGGCGACGATCCGGGTCGTGCAGATGGAGCCCGGGCCCACGCCCACCTTGATGGCGTCCGCACCCGCGTCGATGAGCGCCTGCGCACCCTCACGCGTGGCGACGTTGCCGCCGATGATCTGCACCCCGGCAAAGGCCTTGTCCGACTTGAGGCGCTTGATCATGTCGGTCACGCCGCGGGCGTGGCCGTTGGCGGTGTCCACGACCAGCACGTCCACACCGGCGTCGGCCAGCAGGCCGGCGCGCTCATAGGAGTCACCGTAGAAGCCGATCGCGGCGCCCACCAGCAGCCGGCCCTCGCCGTCGCGGCAGGCATCGGGGTATTCCTCGGTCTTGACGAAGTCCTTGACCGTGATGAGGCCCTGGAGCACATTGTGCTCATCGACCAGCGGCAGCTTCTCGATCTTGTGTTCGGCCAGCAGGGCGTAGGCGTCATTGGGCGCAACGCCGACCTGAGCAGTGATCAGCGGCGACTTGGTCATGATCTGGGCGACCGTGGTTGTCTCGTACTTCGAATGCGATACGAAGCGCAGATCGCGGTTGGTCACGATGCCCACCAGGACGCCGGACTCGTCGACCACGGGCAGGCCGGAGATGCGGTACTGCGCGCAGACCTCGTCCAGTTCGGCCAGTGTCTTATCCGCCGTGATCGTCACCGGATCGGAGATCATCCCCGATTCACTGCGCTTGACGTAGTCGACCTGGGCCGCCTGGTCCTCCTTGCTCAGATTGCGGTGGATGATGCCGATGCCGCCGATGCGGGCCATGGCGATCGCCATGCGCGATTCCGTCACGGTGTCCATCGCCGCCGACACCAGGGGAATGTTGATGTCGATCTCGCGGGTCAGACGCGTCCGGGTCGAGGCCTCGGACGGGATGACGTCCGTGTCCCCGGGCAGCAGCAGGACGTCGTCGTACGTCAGACCTGTCAGTGCGAATGGATCGTTGTCTACTACGGAATTGCCGCTGCCCATGGGTGCCCTCTCAAAGATTGGTAGGTCGTTCGTCGTCTGTCCCTACCCTCCGGGCCGGGCCACCGGCTGGTTCGCCGGCTCCGGGCCAGAAGATGTGCAGTTCAAACTTTGATTTCGTCAATCATATTCCCCGCCCGGTGGCGCCGGGCAGCCGAATCCAGCCGAACGTGTCGAGTCTCACGGCAGAGCCCGGCGGCCAGACGTCCCTGGCACAGTGTCCGGCGCCCTGCGGCGGATGATCTGTGCGATTCCCAGTACCAGACACATGACCAGGGCCGAGGCCAGGCCGATCGCCGCTTGGGTCCCGGCCGCACGCATGTACTCGGCCGTCCGGACCACGGTGCCCAGCCGATAGCCGAGGACGGAGACCAGCACAGCCACGACAATCGAGCCGATCCCCAGCCAGCCGGGCCAGCGTAGCGGGGTGAACACCACGATCAGATAACACCCCAGCGTGCCCCAGGCTGTGACTGCCAGGGTCAGGCCCGCCAGATACACGGTGAACGGCCAGGCGCCCCATTGGTCCATCAGCTTGGGACTCAGTGGCTGACCGTAGGGCGTCAGATGCAGCCAGATGAAGGAGGCTCCCACTCCCAGGGCCGCCATGAGCACAGTGCTCACCAGCGTCAGCGGGACGAAGCCTCGGAAGCGGAAACCCTCGTCGGGCCGCGCGGGCGACATCAGGAGGTAGGAGCCGACCACCCCGATCACGCAGGTGAAGATGATGACGAGTGCGCCGATATCGTCTGGCTCGACCAGGTCATCGGAGGTCTCACTGGTGCGGACCATCCCGTGCGAGGCCAGGGCGATGTACACGGCGTAGCCGATCTGCGCCAGCACCGGCACTAGGAGGGTCCTGGCCAAATCGGATGCCCAGCCACCGTGTGGGTCCTGGCCCTTCCTCCTCTTGTCTCTCATAACGACAGTGTGCCACCGGCGTCGTGGACCCCGTCTTGATCCCACAGCCTCGATTCGAACTCCCGCTCCCGGCCGGTCAGCGGATCGGTGAAGGCAAGGCGGTGGGCCAGCAGCTGCAGGGGGCTGGAGAAGTCATAGGGGTCCGGCGCCAGATCCCGTGGGTAGACGGGGTCGCCCAGGATCGGCAGGCCCAGGGCGTTCATGTGCACGCGCAGCTGGTGGGTCCGGCCCGTATGCGGATGCAGTCGGAACAGGCCGGTGCGGGCCTCCCCCTGGGCCGAGGCGACCGCCCGGACGAACTCCAGCGTCGTATGCGCGTTCGCGGGCCCTGGCACCTCGAGCATCTGCCTGGTGCCCGGCTCCTTGTCCAGCCGGCTGTGGCGCTCCAGTGGGAATCCCCCGGCGAAGGTCTCCGGGTCGAAACCGCGGGGCAGGCGGGCCAGGGCCAGGTACTGCTTGTGCACACGGCGGGCCTGGAACAGGCTCTGGTAGGCGCCCCGGGTCTGCGGGCGGCGGGAGAGGACGAGCAGGCCCGCGGTCACCCGGTCCAGCCGGTGGATGGCCACCAAGTCCGGCTCATCGCGTTCGACGCGCGCCCGGGTGACCACGCATTCGCGCACGAAACGGCCATTGGGCGTCGAGGCCAGGAAATGGGGTTTGTCGACGACCAGCAGGTCCGCGTCCTCGTAGACGGTGGTCACTTCGAAGGGAATCCGGGCTTCGGGCGGGACGGGCCGGTGGAAGAAGTAGAAGCCGCCGGGGTGCGGCGGGTCCCCGGCTTCGACCGGGGCGCCGGACTCGTCGCGCATATCGCCGGCAGCTGGGTCGAGCAGTGCTGTTAGTTCGGAGGGTGCGGCGGCGGGGAAGAGCCCGGCCAGCCACTGGCCCACGGTCGCGGGCACCGGCAGATGTGCGCCGGCGTGTGTCTGCAGACCGCCGGGGGCGCGCAGCCGGTTGGCGCTGATGCCCTCGCGCGGGGGCAGGGGTGATTTCACGAGGCGCCAGCCTATCAGCCGCGGCCGGCCGGGTGATCAGCCGCGGCTCAGCCGGCGTCGTCCGGCGGATTGACCAGGATCGACTTCTCGGCCTCGGCGATCTCCTCGGGGGTCCGCTTGTCCCAGCCGGGTTTGCGGAAGTGGTAGAAGAGCAGCGGGGGTGCCGCGAGCACCACCACGACGATTCCCACCACAACCGGGTATATGCCCGCCGGCATCGCGGTGAATCCCGATGGCGCGATGAAGCTGAGCACGAAGGCCGCGAGGCAGGCGACGAATCCGACGCCGGCGATGACGTCCATCCCGCGCACACGGTACGTCCGCTCCACATCCGGCCGGGTTCGGCGCAGTCTGATCGCCGCTGCGAACATGAGCATGTACATGATCAGGTAGAGGGCGGCGGCCATGTCCACGAGCGCGATGAACGCCGTATTCACATTGGGAATGACGATGAACAGCGCCGCGAGGATCGTGACGATGATGCCCTGCACGGTCAGGATCCCGGACTGGACCCCGGCCTTGTTCCGCTTCTGCAGCGCCGGCGGCAGCAGTCCGTTGCGGGCCGCCGCCAACAAGCCGCGCGAGGGGCCCGCGATCCAGGTGACGACCGAGGCGAAGGCGCCCAGGGCGATCAGCGCCGATATCACCGGAGTGCCCCAGCCCATGTGCCAGGCGTCGAAGAAAGTCTGGAACGCCAGGTTGATGCCATTGGTCAGCCCCAGTTGGGCCTTGGGCACGGCCACGGCGATCGCCAGCACCGGCAGGATGAACACCGCCAGGATCAACACCGAGGCGATGAGGATCGAGCGCGGGTAACCCTTGCCGGGATTGCGCAGATCGTTCGCGTGCACCGCGTTGACCTCCATGCCCGCATAGGCGAGCACATTGGACACGATCAACACGATCGCGGACAGTCCCGTATGCGGCGGGATCAGCGCCGTGGGTTCCAGCGAGGTCTGCGAGGACTGTCCCGACCCCAGCCAGATCACACCGAAGACGATCAGCAGGATGCCGGGCAGAAGCGTGCCGAACAGGCCGCTCCACGTGCCCACATTGGCGAACAGCTTGCCGCCGCGCAGGGTGATCAGGGTCGAACCCCAGTAGAGGACGAGGATCACGATCGCGGTGAACAGGCCCGAATCCGCCAGGCCGGTGTGTCCGACAACGAAGGACAGGCTGGCGGCGATGAAGGCGATCTGGGTGGGATACCAGACGACGTTCTGGATCCACTGCAGCCAGATTGCCTCGAAGCCCCAGCGATCGCCGAAGGCCTCGCGGATCCAGACGAACACGCCTCCCTTCCATCCGGTGGCCAGTTCCGCGGCGACCAGCGCCGTGGGCACCAGGAACAGGATGGCGGGGATGACGAACAACGCCACCGAGGCCAGCCCGTATCCGGCCATGGCAGGCAGGCTGCGCAGGCTGGCGACTGTCACGACCGTCATGATCGCCAGCTGGAAGACACTGAGGAACTTGGTCGCACTGGTGGCCGGGGCGCCGACTGCGGGCCCGGCGTGCGAGGCCGGGAACGGGTGTGGGCGGACGTGTTCGGGCGACGGGGCGACCGTTCCGTCGGCCCGGCGAGGCGCGGCCGAAGGCTGGGAACCGGCGGGCTTCGGGCCGGTGGGCTTCGGGCCGGTGGGCTGGGGATTCTGAGACGCGGACATCAGTGGTGGAATCCCGCGCTCCGGGTGCGCGCATGACTGCCGCCGAACTTGTCGAGGTATTCGGCCTCGCGCTGGATGTCCTTGACCAGGAACCCCGCAAGATCACGGCTGAGGCCGTTGCGGACCACGACCCGCTGCACCGTCAGATCGCTCAGGTCGTCCGGCATCGGATAGGCGGGGACCAGCCATCCCTTCATCCGCAGCCTTTCGGAGAGATCGTAGAGGTCCCAGTCCGCTTTGTGTTCGGGGTTCATCCGCCAGGCGAACACGGGGATGTCCTCGGCGGCGTTCCACAGGGAGAACTGTGGCATTTTGGCGACTTCACCCGCGATGTAGCGGGCGACGTCGATCGTTGCCTGTCCCACCCGCGTGTAGCCGTCGATCCCCAGCCGCAGGAACAGATAGTACTGCAGCAGCACCTGGGCGCCAGGGCGGGAGAAGTTCAGCGCGAAGGTCGGCATGTCCCCGCCCAGATAGCTGACCCGGAAGATCAAATCCTCCGGCAGGTCCTCCAGCTCGCGCCAGACGACCCAGCCCAGGCCGGGGTAGACGAGCCCGTACTTGTGACCGGAGACGTTGATCGAGGCCACCCGCTCCAGTCGGAAGTCCCATTCGAGGTCCGGCTGCAGGAACGGGGCGATCATGCCGCCGGAAGCTGCATCGACATGGATCCGGATGTCCAGCCCGCGGGCCTCTTCGATCCGGTCCAGGGCGGCGGCGATGTCCTTGACCGGTTCGTACATCCCGGTGTAGGTCACGCCCATGATCGCCACGACCCCGATCGTGTTCTCGTCGACGTAGGAGTCCAGATCGTGGCCGTCGAGAACCTTATGCTCTTCGCTGATCGGAACATACCGCGGCTCGACGTCGAAGTAGTTGCAGAACTTCTCCCAGCACACCTGGACTGCCGAGGACAGCACGATGTTCGGTGAGGTCGTGGGCTTGCCCTCCTGCTTGCGCCTGTGCTGCCAACGGCGTTTCAGCGCCAGCCCGCCGAGCATGCAGGCCTCCGACGATCCGATGGTGGATGTCCCGATCGTATTGTCGGGATCAGGTGCGTTCCACAGCGCCGCGATCATCCGCCAGCACCGGGTCTCGATATCCGCGGTCGCCGGATACTCGTCCTTGTCGATCATGTTCTTGTCGGCGGATTCCTCGTAGATCCGCCTAGCGTAGTCGTCCATCCAGGTGCCGACGAACGTGGCCAGGTTCAGCCGGGCGTTGCCATCGAGCATGGATTCGTCGTGGACGATTTGATATGCCGTCTCCGGCAGGGACTCACCCTCCGGCACCCGATTGCGGGGCAGTGAGGTGGCCTCCCCCGGGCGGGTGAACATCGGGTTGAGCTCGACGTCCGTCTGGCTGGCGAGGCGGTCGTTGATATTGGGCGACTGTGCCATGGTGCTCCCTTTCCGTGCTCGCACCCGGACGGGGAGGAAAACCGGTGAGGGGATACTCTGTCGCGTCCTCGGATGTGGCTGCTGACTGTGATTTCGACTTCCGTTTTCACTATACAACTCCTTCCGGGAGCCCCGCAATAGTCCGCTCACCGGTCCGATTCCGGCCGCTAGCCGACCAGGGCGGCGGGCGCGCAGGGCTCCGGAGGCGCGGGCCGGGTCGGGTGGAATCAGCCGGCGGCGCGGGAGTTCGTCGCGATCGTCTGGGCGGCGCCGGACACCTGCGCGACGTACTCCGGCGAATTGTTGTAGCTCAGGATCGCCTGGCGCCAGGCCGCCCCTGCCGCCAGGTTCTTCCCACCGGCGCACAGGTACTGCGCCGCGGTGAAGGCCGCATCGTCGATGTTCTGCGGGTCCTTCTTGCCGTCGCCATTGCCGTCCACGGCCGATTTCCTCCAGGTCCCGGGGATGAACTGCATGGGGCCCACAGCCCGGTCGTAGCGGGCGTCGCCGTCGTATTCGCCACCGTCGGTGTCTGCGATGTGCGCGGTCTTCACCCCGTCGAGCTGCACGCCGACGATCTTGGGTCTGGTCACCCCGTCGGCTTCGACCTGACCGGAGTAGATGGTGCCGTGGTGGGATTCGACATAGCCGATGCCGGCCAGGGTCGACCAGTCCAGGTTGCAGCCGGCCGAGCGCTGATCGATCCAGTTCGCCGCGGTCACATAGCCCAGCAGCACCCGGTGCGGGATTCCGGTCACTCCGGCCTGGCGGCTCAGCCAGGAGGCGTTGATCGAATCCGCCCCGATCGGCACCAGGTCACTGGCCACGTCCGCAGCCGCGCCCTGCTTCGCCCGAGCGCCCGCGGCCGTGTCGGAGGAGTCCCGCGCGGTGGTACCGGAACCGTCCTCCCCCGAGCCTGCGGCGCCCGGCGCTGGGGCCTCGGCGTCCGAAGCCGCAGCACCGTTCGCCCGTCCCTCGGCGACAGCGGGCTGCGACTGGGCCGCCGTGGTGCGCTGCATGGGGAGCACGATGAGGGTGAAGACCGCGATCAGACCGCCGATGCAGGCGAAGGCGATGATGCCCACCGCGATCCTGCCCCGTGTCCAGACCACAGCCCACCCCACCCACTCGATTTCACAGGTTTACCTACCCATCCTAACCGCCCACCGCTTCCCCACCGGCCAACGGGGCGGGTGGGTGGGGGCGGGTTAGGAGAGGGTGACGTCCTCGCCGGCTTCGGCTAGGAGTTCGGCCAGGGTCTGCTGGGCGCGCACCAGGGTCCACTCGACCTCCAACTCCTCGCCCGCTCCGGCTGCCGCGGCCTCGGCTCCCTGCGCCGAGGCCTCTGCGACTCCTGCAACTCCCGCGGCTACTGGGCGGGTGCGGTAGGCGTAGACGGCCGGGCGCGGCAGCGCGTTGTAGGCGAACGGCGTGGAGAAGTAGTAAGCCCCGGTGTCGTGGACCACCGCGATGTCACCGGGGGCGAATTCCGGCACGTCGTAGTCGCGGCCGATCATGTCCCCGGTGAAGCAACAGGGGCCGGCCAGATCCTGCACGGTGTGCGGCGCCTGGCTGGGCGATCCGTCTGCCGTATAGGCGCTGATGCGCAGCGGCCAGTGCTCGGGCACGAACACGGTCCGGGTCGCGGTCTGGGCGCCGGCGTGGCCGATCGCGAAGCGGCGCGGGCCCACGTCCTTGGTGTATTCGATGAGCGTGGCGATATCGCCGGCCTTGGCCAGGACGGACCTGCCGAACTCGGTGACGATCTGGAAGTCGCCGTTGAACAGTTCTGGGACCTCGCGCTTGAGCACGTCGGCGTAGTCGTGGAAGGTCGGCAGCACGTCCTCGGAGGTGAAGTTCACGCTCAGGCCACCACCCACGTCGAGGCGTTCGATCTGATCCCGGCCGGCGCGGGTGTTGATCTCGTTCGCCAGGCCCACCACGGTCTTGATTCCGGCGGCTGCCAGTTCCAGCGGGATGCCCTGGGAGCCGGTGTGCACGTGCAGCTGTCGGATCCACGGGCGCGCCACGATCGCCGCGACCAGCCGCTCGCGCGAGTCCTCGTCGTACAGGGCGATGCCGAACTTCGTGGTGGTCGTCGCCGTGGACATCTGGCCGATCGACCCGGCCCCCACCACGGGGTTGACGCGCACGCCGATGTGGCTGGTCGTCGGCCCCACCCCGGATTCGGCCAGTTCATCGCGCAGAGCCGCGACCCGGCCCATTTCCTGGTACGAGTCGATGTTGAGCGAGGCGCCCAATTCCAGGGCCTCGCGCAGTTCCGCCCGGGTCTTCGCCGGGGAGTCCACCACGATCTTCTCCGGGGCGAAACCGGCGGCCTTGGCCATGGCGAATTCGCCGGGGCTCGCGACCTCGCAGCCCATCCCCCGCTCGGCCAGGAAGCGCAGCACGGGGATGATGGTCACGGCCTTGCACGCCACGGTGTGCAGAGCGGAGTCAACGCCTGCGAACGCATTGTTCAGATCGGCGATCCTGGCCTCGATCACATCCAGATTGAGAATGCCGGCCAGCTGCTGGTCCTGGCCGAGCATCGAGTTGTCCGCCAACGATTTGATCGCCGCATTGCGTGCGTGAAGTGCCGTGGCCATATCAGGTGATTCCCCCGGAGGTGTGCGAGCGTATATGAAGGTCTGTTCACCAGACCTTTCGTGACGCTCACATGATATACGCCGAGGCCGTGCCCGGGTGACGGATTCCGTCACCCGGGCACGGCCTCGGCGGGAGTCCGACCGCGAACGGCCGAACGGGGTTCAGAGGCTACGACTCACTTGTCGTCCTCTTCCTCCTTTTTCTCCACGACCAGCGTCTCGGTCGTCAGCACCAGGGCCGCGATCGAGGACGCGTTGCGCAGAGCCGAACGCGTCACCTTCACCGGGTCGATGATGCCCTGGGCGATCAGATCGCCGTAGGTGTCGGTAGCGGCGTTGTAGCCCTGTCCCAGGTCGAGTTCGGCGACTTTGGACACGACGACCGAACCGTCCTGTCCGGCGTTGGCAGCGATCTGGCGCAGCGGCTGGACCACGGCGCGGCGGACGATGTCGACACCGGTCGCAGCGTCGCCGGTCAGGCCCAGTTCGTCACCGGCCAGAACCTGTGCGGCCTGCACCAGAGCGGAACCGCCGCCTGCCACGATGCCCTCTTCGATCGCAGCGCGGGTGGCGGACACTGCGTCCTCCACACGGTGCTTGCGTTCCTTGAGCTCGACCTCGGTCGCGGCGCCGACCTTGATGACGGCGACACCGCCGGAGAGCTTGGCCAGGCGCTCCTGGAGCTTCTCCTTGTCCCATTCGGAGTCGGTGTTCTCGACCTCGGCGCGGATCTGCGCCACCCGGCCGGCCACTGCGGACTCGTCACCGGCGCCGTCGACGACGGTGGTGTTGTCCTTCGTGATCGTCACGGTGCGGGCGGTGCCCAGCTGGTCAACCGTCACCTGATCGAGCTTCATGCCCATATCCGCGGTGATGACCTCGCCACCGGTCAGGACGGCTAGGTCCTCCAGGATCGCCTTGCGGCGGTCGCCGAAGCCCGGTGCCTTGACGGCTGCGACATTGAGGATGCCGCGGATCTTGTTGACCACCAGGGTCGACAGGGCCTCGCCCTCGACGTCCTCGGCGATGATCAGCAGCGGCTTGCCGGCCTGCTGGACCTTCTCCAGGACGGGCAGCAGCTCCTGGATGTTGGAGATCTTGCCCTGGTTGATCAGGATCAGCGGATCGCTTAGGACTGCTTCCTGGCGGTCGGCGTCGGTCACGAAGTACGGCGACAGGTAGCCCTTGTCGAACTGCATGCCCTCGGTGACTTCGAGTTCGGTCGTCGAGGCCTGGGACTCGTCGATCGTGATGACGCCGTCCTTGCCGACGACGTCGAAGGCCTTGGCGATGAGTTCGCCGATTTCGGCCGACTGGGCGGACAGAGCCGCCACGTGGGCGATCTCCTGCGAGCCGTTGACGTCGCGGGCGTTCTCGCGCAGGCGGGCCTCGACCGCGTCCACGGCCTTCTCGATCCCGGCCTTGAGCTGGCCGGGTGCGCCGCCTGCGGTGACGTTGCGCAGGCCCTCGTGGACCAGTGCCTGGGCCAGCACGGTGGCCGTCGTGGTGCCGTCGCCTGCGACATCATTGGTCTTGGTGGCGACTTCCTTGGCCAGCTGCGCGCCCAGGTTCTCGTACGGGTCGTCCAGTTCGACCTCGCGGGCGATGGTCACACCGTCGTTGGTGATCGTGGGTGCGCCCCACGCCTTGTCCAGGACGACGTTGCGGCCCTTGGGGCCCAGCGTGACCTTGACGGTGTTCGCCAGGACATCGACGCCCCGTTCCAGTGCGGCACGGGCTGCGTCGTCAAACTGCAGAGTCTTCGGCATTGCCTAACTTCCTCTTCTGCTTGTCGTTTACGTCGTTAAACGTAGGTCAGTGGAAGCGGGCTCAGCCGATGACCGCGAGCACGTCGCGGGCCGAGAGCACCAGGTACTCCTCGCCACCGAACTTGACCTCGGTGCCGCCGTACTTCGAGTAGATGACCTTGTCGCCCTCGGCGACGTCCAGGGCGATGCGGTTGCCATTGTCGGCGACGCGGCCGGGGCCCACTGCCACGACCTCGCCCTCCTGGGGCTTTTCCTTGGCGGTGTCGGGGATGACCAGACCGGAGGCTGTGGTCTGCTCGGCCTCGAGCTGGCGGATGACGATCCGATCCTCGAGCGGCTTGATGTTAACCGACATGTTCGGACACTCCTTCATGTTCATAAGGTGGTGGGCCGCCTGGGCGGCCGTGGTTCGACGCGGGACCCGGAGTCGGACGCCGAGGCCTCCGCGCCGCGGGTCCGTTCGTCGTCGCGGGTGCCGAACGGTGCGATTGTGCGGGTGCCGACGGGTCCGATGTGCTGTGGAATCCCACTTAGCACTCACGGAGCTCGTGTGCTAACTCCGACTTTATGACTGACTTGGCACTCATGCAACTCGAGTGCCAGATCTCGACACGATTCGTCTTGCGCCCACAGCTGACGGGCAGCCGACTCTCAGGCCAGGGCCCAGCCGCCCAGGGCGCGTTCGGCGTTGGCGGTCACCAGGTTCGCCACCTCGGCCTCCTTGGCCACGTTCTCCGGGGTCGCGGTAGGACCGGGTTGACCGGGCTGTGCCGGCTTGCGCGCCGGCGGCGGGAACTCCGCGCCCAACCGGACCTCGGCCAGCTTGCGCACCGTCAAGGGGACCAGGTAGGAACCGCCCGGCTTGCCGCGGTGCGGATGCGGGGTGAGGAATGGCGCGTCAGTCTCGGTCAGCAGCAGCTCATCGGGCACGGCGGCCGCAGCCGCCCGCAAATCGTGTGCGTTCTTGAACGTGATGTTGCCAGAGAACGACATGAGGTAGCCGCGCCGCGCGCATTCCCTGGCCATCGCCTCGTCGCCGGAGAAGCAGTGGAAGATCGTCACGTCCGGGGCCCCGGCATCGGCCAGTATCCGCAGCACATCCGCATGGGAGTTCCGGTCGTGGATCTGCAGGGCCAGGCCCAGGCGCTTGGCGATCTCGATGTGGGCGCGGAAGGACTCCTCCTGGATCCGCCGGCCGGCCGCATCCTCCGTCTGGAAGAAGTCCATGCCGGTCTCCCCCACCACGCGCATCCGCGAGTGCGAGGCCAGCAGCGCCTCGATCTCCGCCAGCGAGTCGTAGAGCAGCCCGACCGCGGCCAGGCGCGGGGCCTCGTTCGGATGGATCGCCGCCCCGCCGAGCATCCAGTCCGGGCGCACCCCCGGCTCATCGCCCGCCGCGGCCCTGGCCACCAGGTCCGCAGTGAAGCGGGCCGATGACATCTCACAGCCGATCTGCACGATCCGCGTGATCCCCGCCGTCTGCGCGGCGTCGTGGAAGAAGCTCAGCGGCGGGAAGCCCGTGCCCTCCTGCCCGGGACCCTCGGCGCCGTCATCGGCCGGATCGACCTCGGGGGCCGGCTCCCCGGCCTTGATCGGCCCGCGCACCCCCAGGCCCAGATCCAGGTGGGTGTGCGTGTCGACTGCGGGAGCAGCCAGGGGGACGGGAATCGGCGGGTAGACGCCGGCGCCTCGCGATGCCACCTGAGCTCAGGCCCCCTGCTTCTGCCCGCCGGCCGAACCGGCCGCGGCGTCGTCCTTGGGCGCCTCGTAGCGCGGGAACACGCCGGCGGGCTTGGGCAGTTCGACGCCCGCGGCCAGCGGCGTGGCCAGTGCGGCGAAGCTGCGCGCATGGCCTGCCTCGTTGTCATCGCGGCCACCGGCCGAACCGACGGCCGGCACGCCCAGCAGGTCCAGGACCTTGCCCGCGGACTCCGGCATCACCGGCTGGACCAGGATGGAGACCCGGCGCACGACCTCGATCGTGGTGTAGAGGACCGTGGCCATCCGGGCCGGATCGGTCTTCTTGAGCTTCCAGGGCTCCTGCGCGCTGAAGTAGCGGTTGGCCTCCTCGAGCACCTTCCACAGGACCTCGACATAGCGGTTGAGCTCCTGGGTTGCGACGAAGCCGCGGGCGGCCTCGTGCGCGGCGGCGGCCTGGTCGAGCAGTGCCCGGTCCGCCTCGGTGAAGTCCGCTGCGGAGACATCGGGCACGACGCCGCCCAGGTTCTTATTCACCATGGACAGCGAGCGCTGGGCCAGGTTGCCGTACTCATTGGCCAGGTCCGAGTTCTTGCGCCCGATGATCGATTCGGCGGAGTAGGAGCCGTCGTTGCCGTAGGAGATCTCGCGCAGCAGGAAGAAGCGCATGGCGTCCAGGCCGAAGGAGTCGACCAGGTCATAGGGATCGACGACATTGCCGATCGACTTCGACATCTTCTCGCCCTTGTTGAACAGGAAGCCGTGGGCGTGGACGCGCTTGGGCAGTTCGATCCCGGCGCTCATCAGGAAGGCCGGCCAGTACACGGCGTGGAAGCGCACGATGTCCTTGCCGATGATGTGGACGTCGGCCGGCCAGAACTTCTTGAAGGCCTCGCCGTCGACGTTCGGGTAGCCCACGCCGGTCAGGTAGTTCGTCAGGGCGTCGACCCACACGTACATCACGTGCTTCTCATCGCCGGGCACCGGGATGCCCCAGTCGAAGGTGGTGCGCGAGATCGACAGGTCGTTCAGGCCGCCCGAGACGAAGGAGGCGACCTCGTTGCGCCGCACATCGGGGCCGACGAACTCGGGGTGTTCCGCATAGAGCGCCAGCAGTTTGTCCTGGTAGGCCGACAGGCGGAAGAAGTAGGATTCCTCCTCCGTCCAGGTCACCTCGGTGCCGGTGGCGGTGGCGTAGCGCTGACCGTCCTCGCGGACTTCGGTTTCGTCCTCGTTGTAATAGGCCTCATCGCGCACCGAGTACCAGCCGGCGTAGCTGTCGAGGTAGATGTCGCCGTTTTCCTCCATCCGCTGCCAGATCGCCTGGCAGCTGGCCACGTGGTCGGCGTCGGTGGTGCGGATGAAGCGGTTGTAGCTGGAGCCCAGGGTGTCCTGCAGGGTGCGGAAGGCCGCGGCGTTGGCGGTGGCCAGTTCCATCGCCGTCACGCCCTGCTTCTGCGCGGTCTGCTGCATCTTCAGGCCGTGTTCGTCCGTGCCCGTCATGAAGAAGACATCCTCACCGTCGAGCCGGTGGAACCGGGCGATCGTGTCGGCCGCGACGTATTCATAGGCGTGGCCGATGTGCGGGGTGCCATTGGGATAGGCGATGGCGGTGGTGATGTAGAAGCTCATGGGGAAAGTCTACTTCGCGACCGCCTGCCGGTTCGCGCGGCCGGGCGGGCGCAGCCCGCCGGTTGTCCGAGGCCCGCGCCCTGCCTTCATGCTTTGTCAGCCAAGTAGGCCTCGTAGACCTCGCGGGTCTTCAGGCCGGCGTCCTTGGCGATGCGGGCCGCCGCGTCCTTGGCGCGCAGTCCGGCCTCGACCAGCTCGGCCACGGCCGCCACGTGGTCCTCCGGCGCCGAGGTCCGCCCCACGAAGCCGGCCACGACCAGGGTGAGTTCGCCGCGCAGGCCGTCTGCGGCCTCGGCGGCCAGATCGGCGATCGTCCCGCGCAGCACTTCCTCGTAGGTCTTCGTCAGCTCCCGGCTGATCGTCATGGCCCGCTCCGGACCGAACGCCTGCGCCAGGTCGTCGAGGGTCGCTGCGATCCGGTGCGGGCTTTCGAAGAACACCATCGTGCGCCGCTCATGGGCGAGTTCGGCGAACAGCCGCGCGCGCTCCCCCGATTTGCGCGGCACGAAACCTTCGAAGGTGAAGCGGTCGCTGGGCAGGCCGGACAGGGCCAGGGCCGTGAACACGGCCGATGGCCCCGGCGCCGAGGTCACCGGCAGTCCGGCGCCCGCGACCGCCTTGACGACGTGGTAGCCGGGGTCGGAGACCGCGGGCATTCCCGCATCGGTCAGCAGCACCACGCGTTTGCCGTGCCGGATCGCCGCCACCACGTCCGCGGCCTTGGTCTGTTCATTGTGGTCGAAAACGCTGACGACGTTCTTGGTGTGGGCCAGGCCCAGGCGCTGGGCCAGGCCCAGGAAGCGGCGGGTGTCCTCGGCTGCGATCAGATCCGCGCCCTCGATCTCAGCGCGCATCCGCGGGGAGGCATCGGCCAGATTGCCGATCGGGGTGCCGACCAGGACGAGTGCGGCACGAGGTGCTGCAGAGCTGGGCGAATCCGGTTCGAAGGCTGCGGAGGAACTCATGAACCCATCCTCCCACGTCTGTGCCGCCGCGCGACCCGTAGACTGGCGGGGTGTCCGACCTGAGCGAACAGCAGACCCAGCACGCACCCGGCGCCCAGTCCGCCGCGACCGAGTCCGGCGGCCCGAGAGCCGGCGGTTCACGCGGTGGTTCCAGCGGGGTTGCGGCCAGACTCCACGCAGCGCTGCTCAGGCCGGGCGTGGCGTTCTACGCCTGGTTCATCCCCGTGGTGCTGACCGTCCTGGGCGGGGCACTGCGCCTGTACCGGCTGGGCTTCCCCCATTCGCTGGTGTTCGATGAGACCTACTACGTCAAGGACGGCTACGCCCTGTGGCAGTCGGGTTATGAACGCAATTGGACGAAGGAGGCCAATGACGCGTTCAACCAGGGCGACCCCTCCGGGCTGTTGGAGGCCGGGGAATACGTGGTCCATCCGCCATTGGGCAAATGGCTGATCGGCGCCGGCGAGCAGATCTTCGGGGTGCAGTCCTCCTTCGGGTGGCGCTTCGCCGCCGCGGTGTTCGGCGCCCTGTCGATCTTCATTTTGGCGCGCCTGGCGATCCGTCTGTTCAAGTCGGTATGGCTGGGCTCCCTGGCCGGATTGCTGCTGGCGGTCGACGGCGAGCACTTCGTGCACTCGCGCACCAGTCTGTTGGACCTGTTCGTCATGTTCTTCGTCTTGCTCGGCTTCGCCTTCCTGCTCATCGACAAGGAATGGGCGGATCTGACCCTGGCGCGCAGGCTGGGCCTGGAGCCGGCCGACCCGGGGGCCCGGCCGGGTGCCGTGAGCAGGTTCCGGGCCCTGGCCTCGGGCCTGTATCGCACGGCCTTCCTGCCCGGACCGCAGGACCTGGGCAGCGGACCCGGTCTAGGGTGGCGGCCGTGGCGGATCGCCGCCGGCCTGAGCCTGGGGTGTGCGATGGGAGTGAAGTGGTCGGGCATCTATGTGCTGGCCGTCTTCGGCATCCTCACGGTGCTGTGGGATCTGGGGCGCAGACGGCGCGCCGGCCTGCTGGGCAGGTGGCGCGGTTGGTTCTTCAAGGACGCGATTCCGGCGTTCGTGTCACTGGTGCCCGTGGCGTTGATCGTCTACGTGCTGTGCTGGTCGGGCTGGATCTTCACCTCCGGCGGTTACGGCCGCGACTGGGCGGAACAGAACTCCGGCTGGTGGTCCGGGTTGCCGGACTGGTTGGTCAGCCTGGCGCACTACCACTACACCGCCTACAAGTTCCACGTCGGGTTGGATTCCGAACACCCCTATATGTCCAATCCCTGGGGTTGGATCGTGCAATGGCGGCCCACCTCCTTCTACTACAAGTCCCCCGAACTGGGTGAAGCCGGGTGTGCGGTCGACCATTGTTCGGCGGCGATCACCTCAGTGGGCAATCCCGTCATCTGGGGCCTGGCGCCCATTGCCGTGCTGGGCATGCTCTTCGTCTGGATCGTCCGGCGTGATTGGCGCACTGGGGCGATCCTGGCGGGCCTGCTGGCGGCCTGGGGCCCGTGGTTCACCTACCAGCACAGGACGATCTTCACCTTCTACACGATCGTCATGGTCCCCTTCGTGGTCCTGGCGGTGGTCTACCTGCTGGGCGTGATCTGGGGCGATGCGGACCGTGTGAGCACAGGCCGCAGTGGCTTCGGCAGCGGTTTCAGCGGTAGCAGTCTGGGCAGTGGGGCCCGGTTCGCGATCAGCCCTCGCGCCCTGTTCTGGCGCAGGATGGCGGTGGGGCTGATCGTGGCCCTGGCGGTCCTGGCCTTCGCCTACTTCTACCCCGTGTACACCGGCGAGACCATCCCCTACGAGGACTGGCGCAACCGCATGTTCAACGCCAGCTGGATTTAGCCCGCCTTCCGCATTTTCTACTTCCAGTCCTATAGCACCCCCGGATTCAGCGGTGCTATAGGACTGGAACTAGAAAATGCGGCGGCCCCCTACCCCAGGTGGATTCCGACCTCCAGGGCCTTGCGGACCATGCCATAGCCGGAGGGCCCGGGAATGACATCGCGCCATTCGACCCGAATGAGGTTGTGATGGGCCCGCAGCCGTTCCTCGCGCCGTTTCTCCCGTTTGATGTCGTCTGGGCCCGAGTACTTCGACCAACCGTCCGCTTCGATGATGAGGTTGAGGTGTGGAATGAAGAAGTCAACCCGGTCCTGGAAGCGCCCGTCGCGGGACATGAAGACCACCTGCTGGTAGACATCGGTGATGCCCAGGTGCTTGAGGGCCAATAGCGTCAGGCTTTCCAAAGGGGATTCGGACAACCCCGTGGTCCACGACGTCAGGCGCCTGGCCCGGCGCATCCCCTTGCGGGAGTTGAGTTTCTCCAATTCGTCGAGCACTGCGCCGAGGATCTGCCTGCGCCTGCTCAGAGCTTCCATGGTCTGGGCGTCGGCAGCCTGGATTCCCCGCTCCATTCCGCGGCCTGCATCGAACGGTGGGCGCCAGAACCTGAATCGATCGGGGTAGGCGTTGAGGCGGACGTCCTGCATGTCGACCACCCCACCGACGAAGGCGTCCGCTGCGACAAAACCGTGCATCTCATCCTTGTCGCGAAGGATATCCGCCACGGTCCAGATCGGACTGGTCATGAGGACGCCGGGAAGTGCCGAGGCAGAACCGGACAGATGTTCCACTGGCACTGTGCGACGGTGCCGCCGGATGACGGCCGTGGTCTGCGACGACCGGTCAGGGTCGGAGATGGAGATACGGGGGAACTCAGTTACGAACAGCGGGATCCCCTGGGCCGCTGCGGCGGATTGGTGGCTGATGAACTGTCCGGGCGCCAGACCATACGCTCGGATGTGACCCAGGTGGATTGCGATCCTACGGCGGAACATCGACACCTCGGACCTTCCCGGAGTTCCGGTGTCAGGCGGTTCGAGCAACTCAGGACAGTCGATCCACCGGCTAAGGGCAGCGTGTGCGGAGCACCGGCAGACCCGCACGATGAGGTAGATCCCACGGCTGAGAGTTTGGAGACAACACCGAAGACATGAGGCTATTACCGCCTTGCCAATACCAGAGTTTATAAGCGTTTGATGCGTTACAACGTTATACATGCATAGATCATGGCACACAAATGCATGACACGGTAGACACGCCACTTACCTGCATATAAGGGTCTGTTGCATTTTCTACTTTCAGTCCTATAGCACCCCCGGATTCAGCGGTGCTATAGGACTGAAAGTAGAAAATGCGGAGGCTTCACCCAGGCTGCACATCAATGTGGCCGCACGTTCACCTTCGGTTCACGGTCCCCGGCCTACGATGGCGCCCTGTGAATGAGTCAATCGATACCCCAGACATCGCCCGCGCGGCATCTCAACCGCCCGTCGCGGCATCCCCTGCAACACGCGGTTCCACCGCTCCGACGCCGAGGCCGCACACCGTTGCGATCATCCCGGCCAGGGGCGGCTCCAAGGGCATCCCGCTGAAGAACCTGCAGAAGATCTCCGGCGTCACGCTGGTGGGCAGAGCAGTCGACGCGGCGCGCGGCTCCCGGCTGATCGACCAGGTGATCGTATCGACCGATCACGACCAGATCGCGGACGAGGCCCTGGCCCACGGCGCCTCCGTGGTCCGGCGCCCCGCCGATATCTCAAGCGATACCGCCAGCAGTGAATCCGCACTGCTGTACACACTGGACCGGCTGCGCCCACAGCACGAGGGGGACCCGGCCATCACCGTGTTCATCCAGTGCACCTCCCCCTTCATCAACCCCGATGACATCGACCAGGCGATCGGCCGAGTGCTCGCCGACGAGGCTGACTGCGTGTTCTCCGCGACCGAGGACCACAGCTTCCTGTGGACCCTGAAGCCTGCCCAGACCCCGGCCCACGCCCAGACACCTCCCACGGCGATTCCCGTCGGCCACGAGGCATCGTTCCGCCCACGCCGGCAGGACCGGAAGAAGCACTTCAATGAGACCGGCGCCTTCTACGTCATGCGCACCACGGGCCTGCGCGAACACGGCCACAGGTTCTTCGGCCGGATCGCGATCCAGGAGGTGCCCCCGGAGGACGCCCGCGAGATCGACACCCTGGCCGACCTGACCGCCCTGCGGATCGCGGCGCAGACCCGCACACCGGCCTCGGCACTGGACGTCGACGCTATCGTCACGGACTTCGACGGGGTCCACACGGACGACTCGGCCTTCGTCGACGAGTCGGGCCGTGAACATGTGCGGGTCCACCGCGGGGACGGCTTGGGGATCGCGGCGGCCCGAGCCGCGGGCCTGCCGTTCCTCATCCTGTCCAAGGAACGCAATCCGGTGGTCGGCGCCAGGGCCGAGAAGCTGCGCGTCGAGGTCATGCAGGGGGTGGACGACAAGGCTGCCGCACTGCGGACGTGGATGGCGGATCGGAACCTGAACCCGGCACGCGTCGCCTACATCGGCAACGACGTCAACGATCTGCCCGCCTTCAACCAGGTGGGCTGGCCGATTGCCGTGGCCGACGCCCACCCCTCGGTGCTCACCGCCGCCCGGCTGAAGTTGAAGAACCGGGGCGGGCACGGGGCCGTCCGGGAACTGTGCGATCTGGCGGTCGGCCAACCAGCACCGATCGCGGTCCAACCCGAGGCTCCGCCCGCGGTGACATCCGCGGCCTTGCCCGAGGCCCCGCCCGAGCCCCGCCTGCACAGCGTGGCCGGATGACCCACCCCGCTGTGCAGACGGACCCGAATCAGACTTTCCAGACGCCCCAGACAACCCAGACGAACACAGGAGAAACGATCATGACGATCATCGAGAACACCACCATCGCCCGCCCCAACACGACCAACCCCGGCATCCAGGTCGGCGAACACTTCATCGGCCCGGGCCAGCCGGTCTACCTGATCGGCGAGATCGGCATCAACCACAACGGGGACGTCGAACTGGCCAAGCGGATGATGGACGTCGCCGCAGCAGCCGGCGCGCAGGCCGTGAAGTTCCAGAAGCGCAATCCGGACATGGCGGTGCCCGAGGCCCAGAAGTCCAAGCCCAAATCCACTCCGTGGGGCGAAATGACCTACCTGGAGTACAAGTACCGGGTGGAGTTCGAGGAGGCCGAGTACGCGCAGATCGACGAGTACGCCAAGCAGCTGGGTTTGCAGTGGTTCGCCAGCCCCTGGGACACGGATTCCGTGGCCTTCCTGCAGAAGTTCGACGCGGTCGTCTACAAGATCGCGAGCGCCTCGATCACGGATCTCGAGCTGCTGCGGGCGATCCGCGCTACCGGCAAGCCGATCCTCATGTCCACCGGCATGTCGGACTTCGAGCTGATCGACCGGGCGGTTGAGACGGTGGGCACGGACAATCTGGTGCTCATGCACGCGACCTCGACCTATCCGCTGCCGGCCGAGGAGGTCAACCTGCTGGCGATTCCGGCACTGCGGGAGCGCTACGGCGTGCCGGTGGGCTATTCGGGCCACGAGACGGGCACGGCGATCTCGGTCGCGGCAGTGGCTCTGGGCGCGGTGACGGTGGAGCGCCACATCACGCTGAGCAATGAGATGTGGGGCTCCGACCAGTCCGCCTCGATGGAGCCCGATGAGTTCATCCGCCTGGCCGAGGACATCCGCCGGGTCTCCATCGCCCTGGGCGACGGCGTCAAGCGCGTGATGCCGGGCGAGGAGTCGAAGATCGAGTCCCTGCGCGTGAAGAAGTAAGCCGGTGGGCTCGACTTCCCCTGTCAGTACTCCTCCGGTCGGCACTCCCCTGGTCGGCACTCCCCTGGTCAGCGTCGTCATCCCCGCGCACAACGCCCAGGACTACCTGGGCGATGCACTGGGCTGCCTGGCCTGGCAGGGCATCGATCCCGCCCTGGTGCAGCCGGTGGTCATCGACGATGGATCACAGGATCGCACTGCCGAGGTCGCAGCCGCGGCCCTGGCCCCGTTCCCCACCGCTGTGCTCACCCGCGTGCCTGCCGCGCGCGGGGTGTCGGCGGCGCGGAATCTGGGGCTGCGCGAGGCGACCGGGCGGTTCGTGACCTTTTTGGATGCCGATGACTGGTTCGCCGGCGGCTACCTGGCCCATATGGTCGATGTCCTCGAAGAGTTGGATGTGGATTTCGTGCGCACTGACCTGGTCCGCGCGGCAGGCAAGGCGCGCAGGCTGTGGCGGGCCCCGGTGGCGCTGCGCGGGAAAGCCCTGGCCACCCGGGATTTCATCGACTCACCGGTGGGATTCCAAGCCACGATGGTGGATTTCCCAAGCACGCTGGCCGGTCTCTACCGACGGGAATTGGCCGAACACGCCGAGCAGGCGGCCGCCGGATGCCCCGGTGTCCTGTACTTCGATGAGTCCCTGCGCACAGCGGAGGACAGGGAGTGGAACTGGCGGTTGTTCCTGGCAGATCTGCGCTTCGCAGTGGTCGACTCGCACGCGCCGGTATACCGCAGAAAGGTGTCCACGTCCCTGACTGCGACCTATGACGAAAGGCAGATGGACATCGTGCCCAGTTGCCTGGGGATCATCGAACGCTGTCGGGCGGACCCGGATCTGGACCGTTTCGCCCTCAAAGCGGGGCACAATCTGCTGGCGCTGGTCGACATCCACTTGAAACGCGACGACCTGCCCGCGCATCTGCGCACCACCCTGGTCGAACGCACCGCGGGGGCGCTGACCGCTCTGCGCCCGGCCGAGTTGGACCGGCTCGCCTCCGGGCTGGGTTCCCAGCGGTCCAGACGCCTGGCACCCGTGTTGACCCGAGTGGCCGGGGAGCGCCAGAGCATCGACAGAAATAAGGATGCCGGAGCCTCCTCCGAGCACCACCGAAAGGCAGCATGAAACAGATCTTCGAGGTCTCCAGCCTGTTCCAGCTGGCCAATCTGCACGCAGCACTGTCCGCCGGACTGATCGGTCCGGCGGACGAACGGATCCTGCTGATCAGCGACAACCGGGTGATCAACGACTTCGGCGCACCGTTCCACTCATCCCCGATCGGCCAGACTCTGACTCCGGTCTTCGACCGGGTCATCGAGTTCAACCGACTGATCTGGCCCAACCATCCGGCCACCTGGCGCCCGCGCGCGGACGATCTCCCGCTCCTCGAACGCCTGCTGCGCCGCGAATGGAATCTGGGAACCGCGGACCTGGAACTGTACGTCGAATCGATCCAGAGCCCACCGGCGACGGCCCTGGCCGAGGTCTTCGGCACCTCGGCCGTGTTCGTCCACGCCGACGGCCTGATGAGCTATGGGCCCACCCGCAATGTGCTGCCGGTCCAGCTGTCCCAGCGCTTGGCCGGGCTCATCATCGCCGAGCTGGTACCGGGCCTCGACCCCGTCCTGCTGGCCGAGTACCGGGTGCCGGTCCTGCGCGTGCCCGCGGCCGCGCTGCGGGCGACCTTCGAGCTCATGAGTCGCGCGGCCGATCCTGCACTCGCCGCCTTCGCCGCGGACACCACCGCGCACACAGAGCACACCGGGCCCACTGCCATCATCGTGGGCCAGTACCTGGCGGACATCGACCTGCTCACGACAGAGGAGGAACAGGGACTCTATGCCTCGATGCTGCGCACCGCGGTGGACGAGGCCACTACGGTGGGTTCCGGGGCCGCTCGCATCCTGTTCAAACCGCATCCGGCCGCCGGGGCCATGGTGACGGCGCTGCTGCACGAACAGGCCACTGCACTGGGCGTCCAGTTGGAGGTCCTGCCCGCCCAGGTGCCTGTCGAGCTGTGCATCCACCGGCTGTGCCCCGACCTGATCGTCGGCTGTTTCTCCACCGCCCTGGCCACCGCCTCCGGGCTCTACGGGGTGCGGGCCTACGCTGTGGGCACCGAATTGGCGCTGGAGCGCTTCACACCCTACGAGAACAGCAATCGGATACCCGTGACAATCTGCGACTTCCTATGGGCACAGGGCGGGCCGGGCGGCGAACCGTCCCCGACCTCGGATCTGGCGGCTGTGGCCGAGGCCCCCGCCGGCCGGGCCCGCGCGGCCGAGCAGGTGCCCGGGCTCCAGCGGCTGGTTCACGCCGTTGCCTACTGCATGCAGCCACAGATCCTGCCCGGACTGCGTGAGGAGGCGGCCTCACTCTTAGCCGACGCGTATCCGGCACACGCCCGGTACTTCAAACGACGCCGGCTGACCAAGCTCGACCTGCCCGGCCGGCTACCCCCGAAACCACAGCCGGAAGCCTCGGGGTCCTCGGTGCTGATCCGAAAGCTGCGGCGCAGGGCCGGGCGATTCTCCGGGCGCATCGTCCGGCGGGTGCGACGGCTACGACGTACCCGGGGAGTTCAGTCTTGAGCTGCGCGCCAGGCGGCCGCGGCGACCGCGGACTTCGCGATATCGGCCAACCCGTACTCGGCCTTCCACCCCAGTTCGGTGGAGATTGCCGTGACATCGGCGATCAACCGCGGCGGGTCCCCCGCCCGACGATCACCGATCTCCGGAGTCAACGGCCGACCCAGCGCATCGGAGAGCGCATCGATGACCTCGCGCACACTGGCACCCTGCCCCGTGCCCACGTTGAACGTCGAGACCCGCGGCCGGCCCGCCGCCAAAGCATCCAGGGCGTACACGTGTGCCAGTGCCAGGTCCTTGACATGCACATAGTCACGGATACAGGTGCCGTCATCGGTGTCGTAGTCATCACCGAAGATCACCGGGGCCAGGTCCCGGGCCTCACGGTCCAACACGATCGGGAACAGGTTCATCACCGCAGTATCGGCCAGGTCGTTCCAGCCGGTGCCGGCGACGTTGAAGTACCGCAGCTTGATCGCGTTGAGCCCGGTCGCCGCCATCACATCGTCGATCATCCATTCGCCGATCAGCTTCGTCTGCCCGTAGGGGTTGATCGGGCGGCAGTCGATGTCCTCTTCGACCATCAGCCGGTCGGGCATCCCGTAGACCGCCGCCGACGAGCTGAACACGAGGCGGTCCACGCCGGTGCGCTCCAGGGCGGCCAGCAGGTTGGCCAGGCCGGTGACGTTCTGCTGGTAGTACCACAGGGGCCGCTGAACACTTTCCCCGACCTGTTTCTTCGCGGCGAAGTGGACGACGGAGTCGACGCCGTAGCGTTCGATGACCTCGACCAGGCGATCGGTGGCATCGGCGTGGGACAGGTCGATCTGCTCCAGCGGCAGCTCGCCGATCCGGGAGGCGATGCCATTTGACATATTGTCCACGATCACCACATCGTCGCCGCGCTGTTCCAACAGCCGCACGACATGCGATCCGATATAGCCGGCACCACCGGTCACCAAGACAGTCACAAGTCCCCCTCCAAGGATTGAATACCTTACGTATCATGGCATATCACGCACAGACGGTGCCCGGCGGCACCCCGGATCCGGCCACAGCATCGCACGCCTTTGTAGAGTCCCCCCTGCAATTCCTCTCCGTGCTCGAGGCCCGGCTGATCGACGAGGCGCTTATCGTCCACGCCAGGACCCAGGCGGCGGGCATGACGGGCTTTCTGGCGCAGTTCCCCATCGACCGGCTGCCCTCCGGCGTGGTCGTCGAGGCCGAGGCGCCCGGCCAGGACGTCTCACCCGCCCGCCTGCCGCGCACCTCGGGTCGGGTGTTGGTGGGCGATGTGCTTTCCGGGAGCTTCCAGCGCCGGCTGCTGGGATCGCTGCCCGCCGTGCCCCGCGAGCTGGTGATGGTCGACGACGGCCTGGCCACGATCGGAGCCGCGCGCAGCCTGACTCGGCGCCGGCCGGCGCCCCTGGTGCGCTCCCGGCTCGATGCCTCCCCGGCCAGGCGTGCCCTGGGCCTGGCCACCGCGGTAGTGCTGCGCAGGCTCATGCGGGCCGGCCGACTGCGCTGGGTCAGCGCGATGAAGGTCGACAAGCGGCTGGCCCGGGACTTCACGGGTGCAGGCGGCAGGCTGGCACGCCACCGATTCGAATGGGCGCGCGGACTGAACCTGGGCGATGACACATCAGAGGACGCCGCGGAACCGCCGACGGTCATCCTGGGTTCGGCCCTGGCCGCCGACGGACTGATCGACCAGGACGCCTACGCCTCCTGGGTCGCGGACCAGGTCCGAACCGCGGACCAGAGGACTGTGGACCAGAGCACCACTGACCAGAGCACCACTGACCAGACGACCGAGCCCCAGGCGGGCCAGTGCGTCTACTATCCGCACCGGCGTCAGAGCCCTGAGCTCCTGGACCGACTGGCCCACATCCCCGGCCTGACGATCGCAGCCCCCGGCCTGCCCGTGGAGCTGCGGTTGGCCCACTCCCCCAAACACACCCGGGTGTGTTCCCTGCCTTCGACCGCGGTGACCACCCTGCCGCTGGTCATGCGGGCTCCGAGGGTCGAAGTCGATCCGATCCCTGCGGCCTGGTGGACCGGACGCGGGCCCGACTCCACCCGGCGCGAACTCAACGAGCTGACCCACAACCGGCTGCCGGTGAAGAAACCCCGGACGGCGTTGGTGAACATCCTGGCGATCGCCGACAGCGAATCGTATCTGAAGTGGGCCGCACGACTGGTGGACTCCCTGGCCGCGGCGCATCCGGGGATCCGGGTGGAGGTGGTGCTGATGGATACGCCGATCCGTCCCACCGGCACGCAAATCGCCCACGCCGTATCCGGCACCAGGTGGGAGGACCTGGACGTGCGCATCGTGCCCCGGACCAAGCTGCGCGCACTGCTCACGGCGGTGCGCCCCACCGTCGTCCTGGCAGCCGCCACCGGCCCCGTCGCAGCCCAGGTGTTCGCCGTGGCCGCGTCGCTGAAGAACCGGCCGGGGCTGGTCTCCGGCCTGCCCGGCATGGGACTACCCGCGACCCTGCGCGGGCAACGCTACCGACGGCTCGGCGATGTGTTCATCACGCATTCGGCTGCCGAACGCACCGCCTATGATGAGGCGATCAGGCGCACCAGGGCCCGGGCCCGTGCAGTGGTCACGACCCTGCCGATGCTGGGCAGCGCCGGGCGGATCCCACCGGCTGTGACCGACCCCGTGGATACGGTGGTCTTCGCCCCACAGGCCAAGGTGCCACAGCGCTGGGACCAGCGGGCCGCCCTGCTTGAGGCGCTGGCAGCCTGGCAGCGGGCGGGCACCGGGCAGGCGCCTCGGCGGGCGATCCTGAAGGTCCGCAGCCTGCCGGGCGAACAGGAGACGCACGCGGAGCGGCACAGTTATCTGCAGATCCGGCGGGAATTGGTGACCGCGGGTGCGCTCGCCGAAGCCGAGGTCGAGGTGGCCGTGGGGCCTATGTCCGAGTTTCTGCGGCCGGGCTGCGCGCTGGTGACGGTCAGCTCGACTGCGATGCTCGAGGCCCTGGACCGGGGGCTGCCGGGTCTGGTGGTCTCGGATTTCGGGGTGGACCGCGCAATGCTCAACGAGGTCTTCGCCGGGTCCGGGCTGGAGGGCACGCTAGCCGACCTGGCCCGTGGCCGGTTCCAGCACGCCGAGCGCAGCTGGTTGGAGGCGAATTACTTCCAGCCCGCCACTTCACAACTGTGGGACGAGATCGAGGAGCTGGCACAGCAGGCCGCGGCCGGGGAGTTGGAACGGCAGCGCACCGCTATGCTGCACCTGGGCTACCGGCGCCTCCGGGCCGAGGTCCGTAGCGTGATGCCGCGGCAAGTGGTCACCGCGTACCGACGGACGCGTCGTCGTCTACTGGGATGGTTTCCCGGTCCGGATGGGCGGGTTCTTCCTTGAACACCCAGTGCCGGTAGGCGAAAAAGCGGAACACCATGCCCAGGGCGATGCCCACGATGTTCATGGAGATGTTGTAGCTGATGGGGTCGCGCAAGCCCAGGATGTAGACCGTAAACCAGCCGGGGACCAGGACGACGCCCATGCCCACCAGGTTGACGATTGCGAAGCGGACCATGCCGCGGATATTGGATCCGGTCTGCCGTTTGCCGTAGGTCCACAGGCGGTTACCCAGCCAGGACACCGCGACGCTGACGACGGTGGAGATGATCTTGGCCTTGAGCGGGCTGTCGTGCATGAGCGCCGGCATGATCCACAGGCCGAAGACCAACAGATTCGACAGGCCCACGTCCACGATGTAACTGATACCGCCGACGGTCAGAAACTGGAATACCTCAATGGCAAGCTGCTTGGCGCGGGGCGGCATCCAGTTCAGCATGGGCGTGGGATGAACCTAACGACTCGAATCGGGTAAGCGGGACCTAACAGGCCCACTGTACCGCCCCAGGCTGTGTTCTCCGGAAGACTCCGCTGCGATCCGCATCACAGGGCTAGGGCGGTTGTGCGCAGTCGCACTTCAGAACAGACCCGTGATCTGACCCTGTTCGTCGACGTCGATGCTCAGCGCAGCCGGCTGCTTGGACAGGCCCGGCATGGTCATGATGTCCCCGCACACCGCGACGACGAATCCAGCGCCGGCGGCCAGGCGCACATCGCGGACCTCGAGGGTGTGTCCGGTCGGCGCACCCAGCAGGGACGCATCGGTGGAGAACGAGTACTGGGTCTTCGCGATACACACGGGCAGGCCCGCGAACCCGTCGGCGGCGAACAGTGCCAGCTTCTTGGCCACGCGCTTGGGGAAGACGACTTCGCCGGCCCCGTAAATGCGCCGGGCCACCGCGGTGATCTTGTCTTCGAGCTTCTCATCCAGGTCATAGGCGAACCGCGGCTCGCCCGGCTTGAGTCCTTCGTCCTCCGACGCCGAGGCCGACTCCGTCTGCTCGATCGCGGCGACGACTGCGCGGGCCAGGTCCAGGGCACCGGCACCCCCGTTGGCCCAGTGGGTGGCTTCGCATGCGGTGATGCCGCGTTCGGCGAGTTCCGCGATCAGAGCGGCGACTTCCGCGTCTGTGTCGCTGGGGAACCGGTTGATGCTCACTACCGTTGGCAGGCCGTAGACCCCACCCAGGTTCTCCAGGTGCCGCAGCAGATTGGGCAGGCCCGCGCGCATCGCATCGAGGTCCTCCGTCTCCAGGTCCGCTTTCGCGACTCCCCCGTGGTACTTCAGCGCCCGCACTGTCGCCACCACGACCGCGGCGGACGGCCACAGGCCGGCCTGGCGGCATTTGATGTCGAGGAACTTCTCCGCGCCCAGATCCGCGCCGAAACCCGCTTCGGTGACCGCGTATATGCCGTGGGCCAGGGCGGCCCGGGTGGCCAGGACACTGTTGCAGCCATGGGCGATGTTGGCGAAGGGGCCGCCGTGGACGAAGGCCGGCGTGCCCTCGATGCTCTGGACCAGGTTGGGGTCGATCGCGTTCTTCAGCAGGGCGGCCATAGCGCCGGCCACGCCCAGGTCGCCCACCGTCACCGGCAGGTTGGCCCGGGTGCGGGCGACGACGATGCGGGATAGGCGTTCTTTGAGGTCGGCCAGGTCGGCGGCCAGGCAGAACACCGCCATGACCTCGCTGGCGACGACGATGTCGAAGTGGTCCTCGCGTGGGATCCCACCGGTGATCCCACCCATGCCGATCGCAATGTTGCGCAGTGCCCTGTCGTTGAGATCCACGACTCGGCGGATCTCCACGCGGCGCGGATCGATGTCCAGGGTGTTGCCCTGGTGCATATGGTTGTCCAGGACTGCCGCGGCCAGGTTGTTGGCCAGGGCGATGGCGTTGAAGTCCCCGGTGAAGTGGAGGTTGATGTCCTCCATCGGCAGGATCTGCGCATGGCCGCCACCTGCGGCGCCGCCCTTCATACCGAAGACCGGGCCCAGGCTGGGCTCGCGCAGAGCCAGGGTTGCCGGCACCGTCCCCGCTGGGACGTCCCAGGAGTCGACCTGAGCCAGTTGGTTCAGTCCATCGGCCAGGCCGATGCTGGTAGTGGTCTTGCCCTCGCCGGCGGGAGTGGGGCTCATCGCGGTGACCAGGATCAGTTTGCCCTGTCCGCGGTCCTCCCCCGCTTTGAGCACCTTAACCGGAATCTTCGCCTTGTCGTGTCCGAACGGGATGATGTCCTCCGGGGTCAGCCCCACGGAGGCGGCGATGTCTCCGATGGGCTTGAGGACGGCGGCTTGGGCGATCTCAAGGTCAATGCTCATAGGACCATTGTGCCGTACGACCCACTTCACACTCACGCTGCTCAGCGCAAAGCGCGTTCAAACTCCTCAGACCACCGTCCCACCACAGCGTCCGGCATGAACCGATTCGAAGCAATGCCTGCCTGTTCACCCATGCGAATCCTCGCCGAGTCGTCGGAAATCATACGCCGCAACCCAGCCACCAGGCCCAAAACCGAGCCCCGCGGTGTAACGATACCCGAACGGCCATCATCGATTAGAGTACGTATGCCAGGACAGCAGTCGACAGCCACAGTCGGCACGCCTTTACGCGCAGCCTCAACGATGCTGAATGGTAAACCCTCACTATCACTCGACACCACATTAACCGCCGAATTAGCCAAAACATCACCTGGGCTATCAGTGCGGCCCATGAGCCGTACGCACGACTGCAACCCGTACTCGTCTATTCGTGCACGTAACGTTTCACGCTCTGGGCCGTCCCCCCAAAGCTCGACACACCAATCCGGAAATTCACGAGACAATACAGACCACGCGGCTACCAGCCTGTCCAGTCTTTTAATCTCTGCATACCTCGCCAAAGCAACAATGGTCTTTGACGACCTATCAGCAGTACCAAACTGCATACTCACTGGATTAGGAATAGAGGTTACAGCGGGGATTCCGTCCTCTAGAAACAGTCGTGCATCCTCATCGGTAAGTGCAGCGAATTTGTCAGCCTCAGCGAAAGCCTTACGGATGCGCGGAACATATCCTCCAGCCTGAGCTTGCTCATGCGATGCATGGTGTTGACCAAAGACTATAGGTCCCATGCGATCTGCTGGGTGAAATCCAGCATCGACAAGGTTCTCCATCGCCCACACCTGTGCCACAATCACAGCCGTAGAGCGGTCGAAAGCGTCGATGAACGGCCGGGCATTACGTCCAGCAGCAGCCCTGACGCTCAAATACTTGCGCAACTTCTTCTTATATCTTGGGTCATCATTCCCCAAAACATAATTCTCAGATTTTGGCTTACCGGGGTTAGGTTCATCATACATAGTGTGATGCTCAAGACCACCGAAATTACCATGCTGCGAGACACGATCGAACCCCAGCAGCTGCACATCATAGCCAGAGTCTTGAAACGCTTCTCCCATGACCCGCATATATGTACCTACGCCACCAAGCTCACCAACGTTATTCGCAACCAGAACAATTCGTCGGATACCGTTACCAGAAACCATCACTCACCAACCTTTGCAAGCAGGTAATCTACAGCGCGCCTCGATGCCAGACCGTCATCATTACCGCAATACCGTGAGACGAATCTTTCATACGCCTCACCTACTTCCATACCTCCGGCGAGAGACTCTTCTACCGACTCCAGCAGGCTATCAAAAGACTTAACAACTGGTCCAGGAGCTTCATCCTTCAACGAAAAGTAGGTTCCCCTCTCGACGCTCACATATGAATCATAATCATACGCGAAGAATATCATCGGCCTCTTTAAAAGCGCATAATCAAACATTACAGACGAATAATCAGTAATCAACAGATCCGACGCAAGGTAGAGGTCATTAACGTTGACATTGCGCGGTGCAGCCATGACGAACGGCGCCAGGGCCTTCGGTATTGGGAACCGGTCAAGGTAATGAGGGTGAACCACTAAATAGGTGTCGGTGCCCAGCCGGTCAGCCCAGTCCTTAAGACGGAAGACATCTCGCGGGCGTTCCGTCGCCCCACCCCCAAACGACTGTCGAAATGTGGGCGCATATAAGACCACTTTCCTATCCCGAGGTAAGCCTAATTTATCTTTGTATTTTCCTCGGCTATTACCATCCTGAATCAGGATATCATTTCTCGGCGACCCGTTGCTCACCAAATCGCCGTGGTATGAATATCCTTTCACAAAGGTTTCACGAAAGTAGTCGCTTGGACAGATCAACGCATCCCATTCAGCGCCCCGCTCAACTAGTGATTCCCGCATCGGTCTACTGGCGAACTGGAACTCCGGGGAGTCGAGCCCCATCTTTTTTAATGGGGTTCCATGCCAGGTCTGTAGATATACCTGGCCTGCACGTTTGCGGAAAAAATTCGCTAGAGTCTGGTTGTCAATGATAATTTTTGCCGTTGCTGCACGTCGCAAATATTCGGGCGACCACCGACGGACACCAACGAATCCGTGAGGTAGATCCGGCGCAGTCTGACCAGAATACACCCAGTACACAGTGTACTTCGATGATCGCTTCATCAGTTCTTCCGCTACATACCGAGGGCTGTCCCAAGCACTCCGCCCGCTCATCGACTCACAAAGTACTGCGTCGTTATCTATCGGCAGATGGCGCATTACAGAGTATGCATATTCCAGCGAGTAGCGGTCGTTTCGTTTTTGCATACCCTCTTTAAATTGCATTGCACGACTACTAGACTTAGCTACAATACCGTCTAGCTTACCTCTTCTGCCGACAGCCTTAAGAAGTCGTATACCGAGGTGTTTATTTTCTGTAACATACGTTCGATACTTCCGACGCAATGCGTTGGGCACCTTACCGTGCTGCCAGATATTAAACTTGTACTTAGCCAGGCTTTTTGAAAGTCTGAGTGGAGACCTTATCTCGGTTTCTTCAAAGATAAAGTGAATAGAGAAAATCCAACGCTGAGGACGTGATTTAGTGACATAATCCGGGACCACAATTTTTGCTGACCAGTCAACACCGCCGTCCGGCGATTCTTCATAATCATATATTGGGGTCTCGAATGTCTCATGTCCGTCCTTTAGTTTTCCTCGTAATATTGCCCGAGCACCAGTCAAGCAGCCGAGAAGGTCATCCGTGTGCCCTTTTAAGAGCAATGTCTCGCCATCGCTCTTTGCTATCTGTGTAACCACAGTCCGCGGTCTTACAGTCGACCTCGGCATTTCCAGGACGGGGTGGTCAGTAATATCCAGGAGATTAGCCCCGAGAGTTCCTGGAATTATGGTCACTCTATTGGTGCCACCTGGCTGCCAATAAGTACGTCCCTCAACTTCGACCTGACGCCCCGAAAGCATCCCCCGATCTCTGCTGAACAGAATAGCTTGGCGTATACCTTCCAAATCTCGGTTCAAAACCGATCCATAAATCCACCGCGCGAAGACATCGATTAAACCCCAGTCAGCTCGTTCAAAGGTCTCTAGCTTTGGAATAAGGATGTCGCAAAGCCCGTAGAGCCATTCGTCTGTAGAGTCATTGGCCAGGTTAAGGTAGAGCTTCGCGTCATGCCATAAAAACTTGTATTTTGATCTCTCGATGAGTGACTGCTTACCCGACGCCTGCAGTGCAGAGTCAACCATTTGCAGAGCTGAACGGCGGTCAATGACATTCTTCAAGGTGTCATTCTGAGCGGTAATAGATATGCGTTCATCTTCAGGATACACATACCAATAGTAAGTTGTACTGGGTACGATCGTGATCTTGTCGGCTTCGGCATATGCTCTTGCCGTGAATATAAGATCTTCAAAATGGACACCGTTTAGCAACCAATTATCATTGGCGACTGTAAATGCACGCTTATACAGCTTTCCGGCCGCGATTGAATCACTCAGAAGTTCCGGCATCTGCTCAGCATCTATCGCCTCGCGCAACTCGACAAATAGTTGGCTGTACCAAGCGGTGGTTCGGCCCGTCTTGACATGATAGCGTTCGGTCCTGCCTACCACTAAATCCGCGTCAGATGACTCGGCGTACTCGAGCATCGTTTTGCAAGCGTGCAGTTCCAGGACGTCGTCACCATCAAGGAAAGTGAAGTACTTGGAGCGGGACTCCTCAATACCTATATTTCTTGGTTCACCGGGTCCGCCTGAGTTCTTTTTAGTTCTCAGAATCCGTACTCGATTGTCCTTCTCGGCCAGTTCAACAGCTAATCGTAGCGTTTGATCGGTCGAATGGTCATCGACAATCAGGACCTCTAAGTTTCTCAGTGTTTGATTAAGGACCGATTCGACGGCGCGCATAAGATACGGACCGACGTTGTATGCAGCTATTACTACGCTTACTTGCGGAGACGGGGTACGTGCCTCCAGTCTTGACACTCTTTCAAGAAGGGCTTCTTCTTGTTTCGGCGTCATCTGGCCAGACGACTGCGGTTCGGCTCCCAAGATGGCGTTGGCTGCAGACATAGATTTACGTCACTCCTCGGTTACTTCCCAGTGTTTCTATATTCGCAGTCAGTCGGCCCTCAAGCCGTGACACGCGGACGCGTCTTGTTGATATCGGCAGAGAATCGCCTACTGCGGAAGGACGTGGTTGTTAGCGCGGCCTGATGATTCCTGGAATCACTTGCCCAGGTCGTTCTTGATCTGAGTCGTAGAGATCTCTGGTGTGCGGGGCAGGTAGATGACCTCGCACAGGTCCTGCAGATCATCGAACTTGCCTGCCCAGTCGTCACCCATGACGAAGGCGTCGATCTGGTAGTTCTTGATGTCCTCGCGCTTTTGCTCCCAGGTGTTCTCGGGGATCACCAGGTCTACATAGCGGATCGCCTCTAGCATGTGCTTGCGGTCTTCCCAGCTGAAGTACGATTTCTTGCCCTTGCCGGCGTTGAACTCGTCGGTCGACAGGGCCACTACCAGGTAGTCACCCTGCGCTTTGCAACGCTGCAGCAGGCGGATGTGCCCGTAGTGAAGGAGGTCGAACGTCCCGTAGGTGATAACACGGCGCATGGATCAGATCCTTTCAAGCCGGAGCCCAGGCAAGTCGTAGCCCAGGTTCGGCAACAGGTTGACAACTGGGTTAATGGTAGCTGACCGCTTGAGGCAGTACGTACCCGGTAGACTTGAGGGCGAAGTAGTAGGATCCAATCCTTACCCCAACTCTAAGGATGGTCAGGTGCCGAACCCGATCAAGTATGTAGCTAAGCAGGCCATGCGTTCGTCCGCTTGGAAGTTCACCAGCAGGTGGCTTCGCGGACAGCAGGACTACAGGGGCATCGGCGAACGCTTCAGGGGCGACTACATCAACGCGGAAGTCATGGTTTACTTCGGTGACACCGTATCCAAGACCTATCAGTTGGTGCAATGGCTGCCTGTCCTCGAGGAACTGCACAAACAGCACCGTGTGGCCCTTATGTTCCGCCGGCCCAGTGCTGCCGATACGATCGCCGGACTGACGCGGCTGCCCATAGTGTTCAAGCGGCGCTTTCAGCCGATGATGGACTTCATCCATGCTTCCGATTTCAGGTTGGCGATCTATGTCAACAACGGCGTGATGAACTTCCAGCCGTTGGGTTATGCTCCGATGGTCCACGTGCACGTCAACCACGGGGAGAGCGACAAGATCTCTATGGTCTCCAATCAGGCCAAAGCCTATGATCGTGTATTCGTCGCAGGCCAGGCTGCTGTCGACCGACACCATCGCGCACTCTTCGACTTCGACTACGCCAAGCTCGTCCCGGTCGGCAGGCCACAACTGGATATTCCACATACCAGCGATCTGCCGGACAGTGATCTGCGCACCGTCATGTATGCCCCCACTTGGGAGGGTGAGAACGAGGCGAATAACTACACCTCAGTCGACGTCTTCGGACCTCAGATCGTCAAGGCTGTGCTGGAACAACCCGGCGTTCGGATGATCTACAAACCGCATCCCAGAGTGGAGAACAGCAAGTGCGATGCCGTGAGCAACGCCAACGCTCAGATCCTCGCTCTCATCGAACAGGCCAATCGTGCCGGTGGAGAACACCTGGTCGCGATGCAGGGCGACATCCTCGGAATGTTCAACGATGTCAGCTTGATGATCACGGACATTTCCAGCGTCGGACTGGACTTCCTGTACCTGAAGCCTGGCACTCCCCTGCTGATCACCGATCGCCGCAACGACCGCGCACAGCTCAACGACGAATCACCCATCACCCGGGCTACGCCAATCATCGACGATGATTCCGTCGCAGATGTCGCCGATATGATCTGCAGGGCACTGGACCATGACGAAGCCAAGTCACAGCGCGAGCGGATGCGCAGCTACTACTTTGGCGACGGTCCGCTAGGGAATTCCATGTCCGCCTTCCTCAGCGCCGTTGACACTCTCATCAGCCAGCGCAACACCGATATCGACACGCACGGGCTGCCGCGTTCGGGCGATGGTGCGGAAGCCGATCAAGGCGATGATACAGACGAAAATTGACTGCCAGCGCCGCTTTTCGCGAACGCAAACGGCGTCTGAACTATCTAGGATTGTGTGATGTTCGTATTTAACGTATCTAGCAAGATCAAGAAGGAGGCTTCGTGTCCCATGGTGTGATCTCGCGGCACAGCCCGCGGGTCGTACGAAAGGCCTCCCGTTCGATCAGGCGCCTGGCCGAACGCACGTTCCTGCGCAAACGGGATACCGAATACGTCGCCGATGGACACATCGACGTTCTCATCAACTTCCCCGATCGCAGAATCAACCTGTACCAGATCAGACAATGGTACGGGCCCTTGGAGTGGCTATCCCAGCACTATTCCGTCGCCATCTTCTGCTACAACCCGATGACTGCCAAAGTCATTCGTGAGGAAACCTCCCTCCGGGTTCTGCTGACTCCCACGTTCTCAGACATCAGTGAAGTGGCAACCAGCATCCGCCCGGATGTCGTCCTCTATCCCAATCAGAATTACCAGAACTATCGCATCCTGGGCTACAACGACGCCGTTCATGCATTCATCTGCCACGGTGAGAGCGACAAGATCTACATGGCATCGAACTGGCTCAAGGGGTTCGACTATTTTCTCATCGCCGGCGAGGCATCCCGCCAGCGCCTGTCGCATCACCTGCTGAACTATGACGTGGACACCCGGACGCTGCCCATTGGCAGGCCTCAGATCGATATTCCAGCAGAACCGTTCATCGACAAGGACCCGAACCGAATTACCGTGCTCTACGCGCCCACGTGGGAAGGCGGACGGACTTCTATGTCCTATGGCTCAGTCCTGAGCCATGGTGAGCAGATCATCGACGCGCTACTGTCGGACAGTCGTTTCCGCATCATCTATCGACCCCACCCTCGCACCGGCGTCAGGTCCGGCGAAGAGCGCCGTGCCAACCGTGATATCAAGCAACGCTTGTACGACATCATCGAGGCGGACCCTGATTCCGGCCACCTGGTCGACACGACTCCCTTCGGCTGGCAACTGGACGTAGCCGACGTCATGATCACAGACATATCGGCCGTTGCCTACGACTGGCTTACCACTGCGAAACCGCTCATCATGACCAGGCCCGTGGAGCCCACGGTACCGGTAGCCGAAGACGGCCTGGTGGGTTCGCTGGATCTTCTGCCGGCCGATCAGGCCAGCAATATCGTGTCTCTAATCGACGAACAACTGACCGATGAGACACAACAGGTCAAACGACAGGAACTCGCCGACTATTACTACGGCGATCGCGCCCCCGGAAAGTCCCTGAACCGGTTCCTGGCTGCGATCACTCACATGGTGGAGCAGTCCCGCACCTGGAAGAGCACACACGCGCCACAAGCCGAAGACTCATTCGCACCGCCCGCCACTCTGGGGAGCACCGCCAGAAACTTCAACACCACGCTGGCCCGGCAATTCCGCCGGGCCCCCCGCAGGGACGCCGCCCGGCAGGCCGTCAATGCCAGCCTCTACCAGCGTCACGCACAGGTCGTGTTCAGTGTCATGGGTAATTTGGAGGAAGCCCTTTACTCCTTCGCTTGGCTGCCCGCCTTGGAACAGCTGGACCTCAAACGTCCCACGGCCGTCGTCTGCGGCGATTTCAAGGTCTATCAGAAGATGCGAGAGACCACTGGCCTACGTGTCTTCTACGTCGCCAATACGGTCAAAGCCGAACAGGTCATGGATTCTCTGGACCCTCTACTGACTCTGCACGCAACGCAGACCCGGCTGACTCTACGGGAGACCACCTACCGGTCGACCCTTCACGCCTACCTTGCCGATTCCGAATCCCAACAGTGGATCAACAATCGCCTACGAGACTTCGATGCACTCATCGTGGGTAGCCCCGAACAGGAGTCGAGGATCCGCACGGAGCTCCGACCACTGGCTGCACAGACGCGGTTGTACCGTCTAGAACCTGACGAAGACCATTCCAGGCAGCTGCACCGCACCATCGCAGAATTAGTCGGCCTTGCCAAAGCCGAACGTGCCAAACGCGAGCAGCGCAGGGCCCACTGACAATCAACGAACGATATCCGGCCGGATCCTTAAGAATAGCCCAGATCGGCGTTCCGTTGACCGATCACAGTTAGCACTGCGTCCTCGAAACGACGCTGCTGGGCACCTGCTGTTGTGTCACCGAAGTACCACTGCGAAACTTCAGTCCACTGACTGACGTTCTCAGAACCGGGTCTGGCTGTAGCCGCATCGGCGATGGCCCCGATCAAGGCCGTCACCTGGTCGGCTCTGAAGCTCGGCACCTGTTCAAGCAGGCCGCCCGGCAAGATCTCTGCCCGTGGATTCGATGGTTTCACCATGAACAAGGGCTTGGTGGTTGGCAACCAGTCATATGCGATTGAAGAGACCTCTGCCACACATACGTCTGCGGCATGGAACTGCCAATCCGCATGAGGTCCTTTGTCCACCATGGACCCCGGCGCTGCTGACAGCAATTCCTCAATATCCCTATCGGCCTTGGCGAAGACCGAACTTATACTTCCTGCGCGCGGGTGCGGTCGATAGAGGACGTCGAGGCCCTGGTTCAGAAGCCGTTTTGCTAATGGAATCCCGTACTCGGGCACACCAGAATAGGCCATGGCACTGGACTCGCCTTCCCACGTCGGTGCGAAGAAGACCACGGGATTCCGGCGCCCAGTCCGCATTTTCGTCCATGCCTCCGGCACGCTGTAGGGTGCGTCCAGTTGTGGCCGCCCTACGTCGATCATCCGTTCCTCGCCGAAGTTAATCAACGTCTTCCGCAACCGGCTACGTGCCGCAGGACCGGCAGTAAAGACATAGTCGTACGCCTTGAGTTGGTTCGAGATCATTGAGATCTTCTCGCTCTCACCATGGCTCAGGTGCACATGCGCCGGACGAGCAAACCGCAGCGACTGGAAGTTCTGTGTGGCTTGGTTCGGGTACAGGACAACACGTAGGCTCGGGCTTCCCAGAAAGAACCCTTCAAGGTCCCCCACCGATTTTCGAAGATATATCGGCAAGTCAGTTAGACCGTGAAGCAGACTGGCGTTGCTAGCAGAACGGACAAGAATAACAACAGGCGCTTCCTCATGCAGTTCCATACGCAAGCGGTCACGCAACTGCTCCAAGGACCAAACCCATTGCTGGGCCTGATAGATGTTGCGAGCTTCACCCGCGAAATAGAACACCACGACGGAATCAGTACCGGTACCGGCGCCCGTCCCCACGGGAAGAGATCGCTCCGCACACGCTTCTACTATTGACCGCCCTATGGCATGTGACCCACGTAGCAATACCCGACGTATACTACTAGCAAGGAATTTGCTCATGACCAATGACTCTACCGATTTTTCCTGTGTGACAGAAGTACCTGGTCTGTATTGATCGTCAGCCCGTCACACACCCCATTTACAATACAGCTCGCCACGAGACCTATCACAGAATCACGACACCGACCGTTCCTACTAGCGACCATTACGGGTCAGCTTCCTTAGGCCCCGCCCTAATTTTGACATCACGTTTTTTTCATTCGCTTCAGAGCTTTTGACATTCAAACTAAGATTATGCCACTTCGTTGAGTAGTATTCCATCTGACATGCTCCATTGATAGACTTTAAGAATCCTTCAGACGGAGATGATACCCGAACCTCAGCCGAAACCGCTTCTTCGCCGGCTCCACTGCGGAGGTCAGCAAAGAAGTCATAAATTGTTGAAGAATCAGTTTTGGGCAAGACATCATCAGGAACTTCCACAATTCTATTGCGATAACTATCCAAAGACGCAGGGACTCGAGCCACGATTCGACCTTCCGATCTATCCTTTATAATCAAATCAATTGAACTAAGGCAATCAGCAATAGAATCAGCAAGTATAAAAACTAGGCTGGTCCTGTCCTTATGACGGACCGGGGCAGCAGAGATTCTCGCATCAGCAAGCCGACTCCACTGAATTAGATCACTTGCGCTGCCAGCCATGGCAAGCTCCACTTGACTGCGCGAAGTTTTATCTAGCGCACCCAACCTCTCTGGGGCGGACAGAAATCTATGAATGAATCCGCGCTGGGCAACCATCCATTCATCCAAGTATTCCTGGGTAGACTTGCGAACCTTTTGGGGCTGAGTTCCTGAAAGAACCTTTCGTTTCGTAAGTTCTGCAATTATTAGATCAACCAGTCCCGAGTCAGCACATAGCGATTCGACATTTTCACAGATTTCCCAAACAGAATTGATATACTCACTGGGCACAATCCTTCTGCGGGAAAGATGATCACCCGACTCATGATGAATGAGACGATAATATATTTGATCAGCTACAATTGAGACCCTCGATGCGAGCAGGTAAGCCCGGGAAAGAAAAATACCGTCCTCCAGCCGAACCTTACCCTCTGGGAATCTTATATTATTCCTGCTTAAGAAGTCTCTATTAAATAGCTTTTGTGGAGTAAGTGTCGTGAACGCGGTGACAAGGTTGGCATCAACCTGCGTCGTTTTATAACGCCACTGCGCATAGGCGCGCCCTGCAGATGCAACCATCTTGGGAATTACAACTTCAGATCCGTGGTTGTCAGCAAAATCAACCAATCTACTCAGAGAATTATGGTCTCCTAATTCATCGTCAGGATCCGCAAAGAATACATATCGTCCCACTGCATGGCTAAGACCAAGGTTGCGTGGCTTCCCTGCCCAACCAGAGTTTTCTTGATGATAGGCTTTTACATTTTCCATACGAGCAGCCATGCTGTCGACGAATTCCGGGGTCTGGTCGGTAGACCCATCATCGACCAAAATCAATTCCCAGCTGCATCCAACCTGACTTACAACAGTCTCCGAAAATCGTTCAATCCATTCTGCACAGTTGTAGCATGGAACTATTACAGAAACGTCCACTTGAGATTCTTTAGCCAAGAATTTTATCCCTACACTTATAAGTGATATTTGATTATTACAGCGTCAATACGAAATATTTCACCGCTTCAGCAATCAGACAAACTGTCAGACTAGCTGTTTCCGGTTCTGTACGTTACCAGATTTCCGGGTGTTGCAAGGTGGTTCACACGATTCGACCCGATACTGTATCTCTCCTTCAGCCGCGGAGCTGAAGAATTGTCGACAATCATACGAGAAAGTTTCGTCGACTCACCTTGTGAACCCGTTCATTATACCATGTTTCAAGCTCGCATTTCCGTTCTGGGTCCTGTACAACTCGTATCGACCGATTTCGAGGTCATCGTCTCGGTCGAGGCCGCCCACCCTGACCCTGTTCACTTCTCCCCCGCCGAACAGGTCAACGAACAGGTCGAGCACCCCGGGCCGGATACCGGCCAGGCGTTCCAACTGCACCCGGCAGACGAGCTGAGAGCCCAGCACCAGTCCTCGCTGGCGACCGAATATCGTTGGCTTACCCCTGTGCTGCCAGACCAGCAGTGCGTCGCCGACATAACCGGCAGCGGTGTCTAGATGCACCCTGAACTCGAGAGCATTCTCGGCCAGGAATAAACCGGTCAGTTTGGCGGTCACCGCTTGACGCTTTCCACGCGGTTTTTTCGGTCCGAACTCCCGCATGGTCCGACCCCACAGTTCGACGTTGGGCCGTTCGTAGAATTCCGCGACACGTGTGCGGGCTGCCCGGCGCATAGCACGTAGCTCTTCCGTGCTCAGCTCGGAGACTCGGCGGATCGCAGCGGCTAGAGCGTCGATGTCACCGGCCGGAACCAGGAACCCATCGCGCCCGTCCGTGATGATGTCGGCCGGACCGTATTTGAAGTCGTAGGCTATCGGGATGCAGCCGGCGGACATCGCCTCCGACACGACCAGGCCCTGCCCCTCAAACCTGCTGGCCAGGACCAGGAAGCTCGCGTCCTGCAGGAACCTCTTCGCGTGGTCCACGTGCCCGTGCAAGGTGACACGATCACGCACGCCCAGATCATCGATCAATCCCATGATCCCGTTCCGCTCCGGTCCCTCACCGTATACGTCGAGATGCACGGAAGAATCAGACGGGCACTGTGCCAAAGCTCGAACTACGTGGTCGACGCGCTTCTCCGGTGAAAGCCTGGCGATAATTGCCCCGTGGCTGGGATCCCGTGGAGTATCCGGATCTCCATGGGTGTCGTGGGCGAAGTTGGGAACCGTGCGAATGGCACCGGCGCTGACCTGCGATTCCAGCATGTCGGTTCGTTGTCGGTCGGTCAGGGTTACGGCGAAATCGAAGAAGTCCAGGTGGCTGACGATCTCGAGCTTCCCCTTGTTGAGCCGCCCGAATATGCTTCCGGCGGGATCGGTAAAGTACGGCGTGTGCATGACCTGACAGGTGACCACATTGTCCCTGCGGTAGTCATAGACGAACGAGCCCGCGAACTTCGAATCGGAGATGAGATATGCCTGTCGGCCGGCGATCACCGCGTCGAGCCAGGCCTGGTAGAAGGAGTGTATCGATTTCCACCGCCCGATAGGCGCGCCCCGGCTGTCGTAGAGGGTGATCCGCCTGGCGTCCTTGCGTTTGGCCCCCGGCACCGGACGTTCGGTGACCAGCAGCCCGCCTTCCGGCCGGTAATGGTCGACCTGCCAACCGCCTTCTGCCTTCGCGCGGACCCGCTGCCTGCCCGCAGGACGTTCCAAGAGTTCGTCCGGGTCGATCAGCGCACCCGGATTGCCTGAGCGTAGGCCACGGAGCTGTTCGTCGGACCACGTCCGCAGGTCCTGCCACAGGTTCCTCAAGTGGGCATCGGCACCAAGTCTGCCGGAGTCTCTCAGTTCGGCTTCTTTGGCCTGGACGTCCAGGTCCGGCGACAGTGTGAGGATCGTGACCAGGCGGTCGTCCAGCGCAGAAAAGGATGTGCTGCGCTGGAGGACGACTGTCGTCATTCCGCCGTACGTCTTCCCGATACTCCAGATCAGACTGTAGTGGTCGCCCGGCGGCAGCAGCCCGTTTCCCGCCGGACCGGCAGGGGCGCCGGGTCGTTTGTCCGTCCCTGCCGTGCTGAGACGGACAAGGTCTTCCTAACGCCGCGCTCAACCTTGCGCGCGATGCGTTTCATGAATCCCATATGTGAAGGCCGCCTTGAGGGTAAGGGAACTATGTGATGTACGTACCATGGTCACATTACAGTCCTCGCTGCACCGTTTTACGAAAGAATCCTCACAGCCCTCTGAATACACCTGTGACTTGCAACTCGTTATCGAGGAGTTGACCGGCCCCAGCAGCTCACCGCACAACGGTTGAATGCCGCAGAGCCGCCCCACCCACCGCGCTGACCTGGCACAATGGGATGTGGCAGACGCAACACGACGACGAAGGAGACACAGTGGAGTTCCGCTATCTGGGCAATTCCGGTTTGAAGATCTCGGAGATCACCTACGGCAACTGGCTCACCCATGGTTCGCAGGTGGAGAACGAAACCGCAGCACGCACCATCCACGCCGCGCTGGACGCCGGCATCACGACCTTCGACACGGCCGATGTCTACGCCAACACCAAGGCCGAATCCGTGCTGGGCGAGGCGCTGAAGGACCAGCGCCGCGAATCCTTGGAGATCTTCACCAAGGTCTACAACCCGACCGGACCCAAGGGCCACAACGATTGCGGCCTGTCCCGCAAGCACATGATGGAGTCGATCAACGCCTCCCTGACCCGCCTGCAGACCGACTACGTCGATCTCTACCAGGCCCACCGCTACGATTACGAGACCCCGCTGGAAGAAACGATGCAGGCCTTCGCCGACATCGTGCACTCCGGCAAGGCCCTCTACATCGGGGTCAGCGAATGGACGGCCGACCAGATCCGCCGCGGCCACGCCCTGGCCCGGGAACTGGGCATCCAGCTGATCTCATCCCAGCCGCAGTACAACATGCTGTGGCGAGTCATCGAAGGCGAAGTCGTCCCGACCTGCAAGGAACTGGGGATCAGCCAGATCGTCTGGTCGCCCATCGCCCAGGGCGTGCTCACCGGCAAGTACAAGCCGGGTCAGCCGCTGCCGGCCGGCACCCGCGCCACCGACGAACACGGCGGCAACAACGCGATCAAACGCTATCTGGACGAGGAGACCCTAGCCGGCGTCGCCAAGCTGGAACCCATCGCGAAGGACCTGGGCCTGACCATGGCGCAACTGGCGATCGCCTGGGTGCTCAGCAATGACAATGTCGCCGCCGCCCTGGTGGGCGCCTCGCGACCCGAACAGATCCAGGCCAATGCCGAGGCCTCGGGCGTGAAGCTCAGCGCCGACGTTCTGGCCGAAATCGACAAGGCCGTGGGCCACCTGGCGAAGACGGATCCCCTGCTGACCTTCAAGTCCAGCCCCAAGACCCGTCCGGCCTGAGTCCATCGAGCATTTGGTCAGGCACAGGAAATAACACCCGGGAACATCCCATCTGCCCTCAGCGTTAGTCAGGCAGATGGGATGTTCCCATATACTCCTCGTGGGGCTCGCATAGAATTGGGCAGAGATACCCTCGACCCGCATTCGAAAGGCGGTGACGACAATGACACGTGCAACCTCTGTTCTCGCATACATCAAGGCACGCCTGCCTGCGGTGCAGAAAACCAAGGCATTCAAGCTCTTGTACTATGCGGAGGCTTGGAACTTGACGTGGACAGGCCGGCCGCTTTTCGATGAACCCATCGAAGCGTGGCAGTTCGGCCCAGTCGAACGCTCCTCTTATCAGGCGTTCGATACCACACCGCCTAATCTCGATGGCTTGACCCCGGAGCAGGCTTCTATCGTCGATGCCGTCTTGGCATATTACGGGTCGAAGTCACGCCAGGATCTAGTCGATCTCAGCCACTCTGAGACGCCCTGGCGTTCAGCCTTCTACTCTCGGGATGGTGGTCATGAGAATGGCAAGACGATCGACGCAGGAGCGATGATTAGAGAGTACTCAAGCCAGTCGGTGCGCGGCGTAGGCCCGACAAAGCCCGCTCTACCAGGCGAACCGGCTGACCAGACTGCTGTCGATGACATAGCCAGAGCAGCCATACAGAAGTGGGCAGGAGCCCTGAACCTCCTCGCCCAACGATGACGAGTTACTTATCGGTGGCCCAGGTCATCGGCCTGCACGATACGCTCCAGAGCGCCCCGGTTATGAACCGGGGCGCTCTGGAGTCAGCAGTCGCTCAGCCGCAAGCCGGATTCGGGGAGACAGAGTTCTACCCAAGCACGTTGGAAAAAGCAGCCGTACTGCTACGCGGCGTGGCCAATGCCCATGCCTTCGTCGACGGTAACAAGCGCACAGCTTGGGTCACTACCGTGATCTTTCTTCAGCTGAACGGAATCTTGGTCATGGGCCCGACGGACACCCAGGTCGCAGATTTCGTTGATCTGACGGTTGTGCAGGGCAACGCCTCGGTCGGCGAAATCGTCGATTGGCTGCTTGCATATTGCGTTAGAACATAGCCTCAGTGCCGCGGGGCACCCGGCTCGCCGCGGGAGTTGGAGGCTGCGGTGACCTCGGCGAATCCGCGTTTGAGGGTACTGCGCAGCCGGCGCCGCAGCGGCCGCTCGACCCACCGTTCCACGATGATGGCCAGCGCCACGCACACGGCCGTGGCCACGGCTACGACCAGCCATTTGTTCAGCGTCGGGCTCAGCGTCCTGATCACGGTCCAGCCCCAGTACTGATGGAACAGGTAGAGCGGATAGGTCAGCGCACCCGCATAGGTCATCCAGCCCCATCCCTTGTGCCGCAGGGGTGTCACCGTGACCAATGCGACCAGGGCGAAGCACAGGATGACAAGGGCGGCACAGACGGTGTCCGACATGTCCCGGCCCACGTACTTCTGCACCATCGGGTGGAAGTTCACCGCGATCGTCTGTGGCACGGCGAAGCACACGGAGTAGACCACCAGTAGCCAGCGGAGCAGCGAATGCCCGTACTGGTGGATGAGGAACAGCGCCATCCCACCGGTGAACAGTCCGGCGTAACCCGGCTGCAGCAGTTCGACGACCAATCCCGCGTCCCCCTGCTGGGCCATGGCCCCCACAAGCGGCCAGACGATGATGAATGCCATAATCCGCGTCTGCGTCATCCCCACGACCAAGAAGATCGCGATCATCACATAGAACAGCAGCTCGATCCACAGGGTCCAGTAGACACCGTCGACGTCCTTCTGCCCCAGGGCGTTCTGCATCATCGTCAGGTTCGCCAGTGTCTTGACCGCCGAGGGGTTCTTGAAGACTTCGGGAGCCAGCAGCGGCCCCAGCAACGACCCCAGGAGCACCGACACCCAGTAGGCGGGATAGAGCCGGGAGATCCGCCCGGCGATGAAGCTCTGGACGCTGCGGCCCTGGGCCGACATCAGGATGACGAAGCCGGAGATGATGAAGAACAGCTGCACGCCCAGCGCGCCGTAGGCCGTCACATGGGACAGGGCGCCGAATGTCTGTTCTGTGCTGGCCTGCCAGTTCTTGTGGTTGCGGCCGGTGTAGTGATAGGCCAGAACGGATGCCGCGGCGCACAGGCGCAGCAGGTCGAGCAGGTAGAAGCGCGGCGGTGCTGCGGCTGGTGAGGACAAGCTGCCTTCCTGTGCTGATCGGGGTGATTCGCATACGGAACCATTCCTCACGCTAGCAGGTCGCCTTAGCTCCACCGGTGGAGGGAATATTCAGCGGCCTCACACGTTGCAACTACTGTAAGTTTTAACTATCTGGAAAGAAGCAACCATCATGGGGTTCTTCACCGGTGAGAAGTCACCGGGAATGATCGACTGGGCCACGATGCCCACGTACAACACCATCATGTCGACCGCAGCCGGCGTTGGACTGCTGCTGACGGTATGGTTCTTTATCGAATTGCGCCGGGCGTCCAAGCAGCCCGGCGCCCAACCCGACGCTGACCCGACCCTGGGATCCGAGACCCGGCATCTGAACACCACGGGCTGGGCCCTGGCGTTCCTGATCCCCGGGGCGATCCTGTTCATCATGGGCCTGCACATGGCATTGACCTGGCCGCTGGCCGCAGGCGGGTTCCCGTTCGACAATGTGATCTTCGGCGAGCCCAGCATCGCCTTCGGCGCACTGTTGATCGCCGCTGCCGTGTTCCTGTTCCGTCGCGGTGCACGTCTGAACACCGTTGCGAACCCGCTGCGCTACGCCGCGCAGACGGCCCGGCCCGTATCCCTGTTCATCGCGGCGATCGGGCTGGCACTGATTGCGATCGCCTTCGCCGGAGTGACGTTCCAGCTGTTCGCCGCTCCCCCGCAGGAGCCGATCAGCGGTAACTTCGCCGCCTGGCCGTGGCTGGAGGCGAGCTTCATCTCGCTGGTCTACGCACTGATCGGCATCGGGGCGATCCTGTTCCCCTTCTCCGTCACCAAGGTCGCCAGGGCCGAGGACGCGGCTGCAGCATCGGGCGCGCTGTTGAAGTGGAACGGCGTCCTGTGGATCATCCCGGGGATCGTCTGGGTGCTGTTCGGCGCCCTGAACTTCTACACGCACATCGGTCTGATCGTCAACACGATGTGAGTGCGGGCGGGCGCGTGATCGCCCGATCTATCCGCGGTAGCGCTGCGGCAGGTTGGGGATCACGAAGTCCCGGGTCAGCGGGGCGAATTGGCGTTCCGCGGTATCGGCCGGCAGGTTCTCGATGGAGAACCAGCCGGCCTCTTCTATCTCCTCATGCACATGGGGCTCGGCCACGTCGAGCCCCGCCGGCACCCCCTCGAAGGTGAACACGGTCCCCGTGACCGAATGCCCTGCCTCGTTCGCGGCGACCGTCGTCCAGGTGCCCAGTTCGGCCAGCCCCGGCACGTCGATGTCCAGCCGCAGTTCCTCGGAGATCTCCCGGACCACCGCATCACGGGCGGACTCACCGCCTTCCGGCTTGCCACCGGGCAGCATGAAGCTGGTGGTTCCGCGCTTGCGGACCATGAGCAGTTCGGCCCGCTGCGGGTGGCGCAGGGCAAGAGCCGATACGACGATGTTCTTGGCGCGGGCCATACTCGAGTCAGGAGTCGCGGGCGCGGTCACGGTCGCCTCGGCTGAAGAATCATTCACCGGGCCATCCTACGCGCGCCGCCGCGCTCGGCGCGGGCGCTGCCGCCGGCTCCTGGGACGGCGTGGCTTGTTCAGCCAGCCGGCGAACAGCTTGGTCGTGAACAGCGGCAGCACGAAGTAGACCATGATCGGCATGACCAGCACGGTGGTCGCCAGGACCCGCAGGACCAGGGGCGTGGCTGCGGGCAGGAGCAGGCCGATGACGACATTGCCCAGCAGACTCATCGGGAAGAAGCCCAAGAAGATCACGATCATCTGCTTCCAGCGCGGCGGGGCGGAATCGTCCGCCGCCTGTTCGTGGAAGGGCTTGGTGTCGAACCAGCCCTCGATCCCGGTGCGGCGCTCGGAGCGCTCAGACTGCACATGGTCGGCCAATTCGCTGGCCCAGGCCCGCCGTTGCGGCGACGCCTCCCAGGATTTCAGCGTCTTCGCATCGGAAAAGCGGTAGAGCATATGCCAGGTGTGCGATTCGGAGTCATTGCGCACCCACCCCGAACCCAGATACCCGGGCCAATACCGCAGCATCGCCTGACCACGGGAGACCCACTGTTCGACCTCGCCGGATGCTTCAGGGTCGACTTCACGGGTGATCTGCACTGTGATCGGCTGTTTCCGACCGGCCTGGGAGCCCGCTTGTTTCCGGGGTTCGGACCGCATCCGGTCGATGGTCTGATTCCGCGGCTGCACGGGGGTCGTGGTCTGAGGATCGCTCATGCACCCATTATCCTCATCTCAGATTACGGACTGGTTACGCGGGGTGCCGACTCCTGTGCTTACAGCCCCGCCCAGGGGATGAGGACCAGGCCCAGGACCACGAACAGGGCTCCCAGGAACGTGTCGATTGCCGTCTGGGCACGCTCATAGGCGCGAATCACCAGGGGCCGGGAGCTCAGCAGAGCGACCAGGGTGAAGAACGCCAGAGCGATACCCGTCATCACGGCCCCCGCCAGCAGGGACTCCCCCAGCGTGATCGCCTGCGGCAGGACGCTGACGAAAAGCGCCCCGAAGAACACCACCGCCTTGGGATTGCCGACTGTGTTCGTCAGATAGCCCAGCCGCACATCGGCGAAGCGCTGCCGCGCCCCGGTGCCAGTTTTCATCCCAACGGCGTTCGGCGAATGGCTGCTCGCCGTCGGCTCTGCCGGCGGTTCAGCCGCCGACTCCGGCACAGTGGAGCCACACGGCGAATCCTCAGGGGCCGCCGTGGCCGAGTCGCTCGACACGATGTCCCTTTCCCGGACCTGATCCCGGGACCGTTCCCGGTGGGCGCGCCACAGGGCCCGCAGGATGGACAGGCCGTAGAACACCAGGAATACGGCGCCCGCGATTCGCACGGCGAAGAACAGCACGTGGTGCCGGGCGATGAGCCCCACGATCCCGAACAGTGCCAGGCACAACCAGGTCGCGATACCCGCCGCCACCCCGGCGGCTGTACGCATTCCAGAGTGCAGGCCCCGTTCCAAGGTCCGGCGCAACACCGCCAGGAAGTCCGGTCCCGGCGATGCGACGGCCACCGTGAAGGTGCCCAGCAGGACGATCCAGGCACTGATACTCATCGCACTGCCCCCGCCCTGTCGTGGGCCGCGCCCGAGGTCGACCCCAGCGCCACCAGGGCCTGACAGCCGGTGGGGCCCGCCGTATAGGTGTGGGGTTGGTCCCCGTCGAACTCGATGAGGTCCCCGGGGCCAAGGTCCGCCTGCCCGGCGTCGGCTTCCTGGCCGCCGCCGGCCTCGGCGCCGAGATCCGGCCCCGCCGTCATCATCCCGGTGATGACCACGAAGATCTCCACGGTCCCCGGGGTGTGGTGGACTCCTGCGAAGTGCTCACCCGGGGCCATCCGCAGGCGCCAGAATTCGAAGGACCTGCCACCGGGGATGCGCACCAGCAGATCCTCGACGATCGAATCGCCTTCGATGCGGCTCAGCTCGTCGAGCGCTGTCTGCGGTGCCCGCCGCACGGTGGTCCCCGGGTCCTCCCGCGACAGGAGGTCGCCCACCGGGATGGCCAGGGCCACGGCCAGGCGTTCGATCGTGTCCAGGGTCGGATTGCCCCTGCCGGATTCGATCCCCGACAGGGTCGCCTTGGACACTCCGGCACGAGCGGCCAAAGCGGACAAGGACATGCCCCGGTGTCTGCGGATCGCCGCCACCCGGGCGCTCACCTGTTCCTGCCAATCACTCATGTGTGCACAATAAAACAAACGCCTTGTTCAGTACACTGAACAAGGCGTTTGTTTCATCATGCGGGAGCAGCAACCCCCGCACCCGGATCTCAGACCCGCCACCCGGATCTCGCCCGGCGCGCAGCCGACCGAGTTCCCAGGTGACTACCGGGCTCAGTTCTGCTTGTAGTACAGCTGCTTATTACAGAACTCGTCCATGGCCAGCGGGCCCAGTTCGCGGCCGATGCCCGAACGCTTCACACCGCCGAAGGGCAGGTATTCGCGTGTGCCTTCCGGAGCGTTGATGTAGACCATGCCTGCGTCGATCTGCTTGGCCACGCGCTCCGCAGCCTCCAGATCCGGGCCGAAGACGGCCGACCCCAGGCCGAACGGCGTGTCATTGGCCAGGGCCACAGCTTCCTCTTCGCTGGCGACCTTGAACAGCATGAACGCGGGACCGAAGAGCTCCTCGTGGAAACCGCGCTTGCCGGGCTTCACATCGGTGAAGATGACCGGTTCGACGTAGGCACCGGGCGTGTCATAGGACTTGCCACCGGTCAGCACGGTCGCGCCGTCGGCGATCGTCGCCTCGACCTGCTCCATGAAGCGCTCGCGCGCGGCCTGGCTGGACAGCGGGGCCAGCGCGGAGCCCTCGGCGGTCGGATCCGCCGGGGTCATCTCCTTGGCCTTCGCGGTGATCTTCGCCGCGAAGTCGTCGTAGATGTCCTCCATGACGATCATGCGCTTGGGGCTGTTGCAGGCCTGGCCGTTGTTGCCCATGCGGGTGGCGAAGAGCGTGTCGACGGTCTGATCCAGGTCATCGGCGCCCAGCACGATGTAGGGGTCGGACCCGCCCAGTTCCAGCACGACCTTCTTCAGGTTCGCACCGGCTGCCGCGGCCACGGCCTTGCCCGCACGCTCCGAACCCGTCACGGACACACCCTGGTTGCGGGGGTCGGGCAGGATGATGTCGGAGACCTGCTCATTGGTCGCGTACACGTTGATGTAGGCGTCCTTGGGAATGCCGGCCTCGTGGAAGATCTCCTCCATCACGGCGGCCGAACGCGGGTCCTGCGGGGCGTGCTTGAGGATCACGGTGTTGCCCAGTGCCAGGTTGGGGGCTGCGAACCGGGCCACCTGGTAGTACGGGAAGTTCCAGGGCATGATGCCCAGGATCGAGCCGACCGGGCGGCGGCGCAGGTAGGCCTCCGCGTCCTTGGGCCCGCGCAGCTGCTCGTGCTTGATGAAGTCCTCGGCGTTTTCCGCGAAGTACTTGTAGATCAGACCGCACAGCTGGGCTTCGCCCACGCCTTCGGGAACGGGCTTGCCCATTTCGATGTTGATGTAGCCGGCCAGTTCCTCCGCCCTGGCGAAGTAGATCTCCGATACCTTCGCCAGCGCCGCGGTGCGTTCTGCGATCGGAGTGTCGCGCCAGGACAGATAGGCGTTGTGCGACCGGTCCAGAGCGTCCTTGATCTGGTCATCGGTGGCGGTGGGGAACTCTTCGACGAGTTCGCCCGTTGCAGGGTTTACTACCTGGTACTGCGACATCCCATACCTTCCTTTTCCATGCCCCGCGATGCTGCGACGGGCACGTATATGTGCGACATGTGTCGTGTGGCGCGCGATACATTGCGTGCTACTCCAACCGTATGGGAACCCGTTCCCGGATACAAGACGGATGAGTGCCCACCCGGCGGAGATTGTTAGAGTTCTAAGCCAGCGCCCACGGTAACCGCCGCGGGCCGCCACCCGAACACGATCCGAGGAGATTCCCATGTCAGATATCCGCGCCCTGGCGCTGAAGTACTATGCGACCGTCGACGCCGGCGATCCCGAGGCCACCACCGCCCTGTTCGCCGCCGACGCCACCTACGACCGCCCCGGCTACGACACCTTCGCGGGCCCCGCCATCGGCGAGTTCTACCGCGGCGACCGGATCATCGTCTCCGGCGCCCACACCGTGACCGAGGTCGTCGTCGACGGCAACCGTGCCGCCACCCGCGGCGAGTTCAACGGCAAACTCAAGGACGGTTCGGACGCCCACGAGGGTTTCGCCGACTTCTTCGAGTTCGACGCCGCCGGCCTCATCGCCAAGCGCACCACGTACTTCTACCGCGCCGCGGTCTGAGTCCGCTCGGCCTCCGGATCCCGATCCGCCGGCCTCACGCGCAGCCCCACCGCGCGGCACAGCGCCAGGGCCCGCTCCACGCTCTCCGAGCTGCTCCCCCGCCCGGCGATCACCTCGGCGGCGGTGGCATCCGGTGCCAGCCACACCGCCACCAGCCGGGCCGCGGCGATATCGTCGAGACCGCGGGCCAGGGCCGCGACCTCGGCCCCGCCGGATGAGTCCGCCACCGGTTCCGGAGCAGCGGTGACCAGCAGGGACCCGGCGGGGGCCGCCAGCGCGATATCGACCAGTGCCTGTTGTTTGGCCCCCGCCCGGTCCGGCCCGCACTCGAAGACCACATCGGCGCCGATCACCGCATCGTCGAGTCCTGCGGTGGGTTGCACCCGCCCGGCGTCGATGACCGCCGCGGCCTCCCGGATACCCTGTGCGACCCCTTCGATGTCCGGTGTCGGATCGAACAGCCGCACGTGCAGTCCGGCCGCGGCGCAGATCCGCGCCCATTCCCGCCCGATCCCATCCACGCCGATGACGGCGACCGCCCGCTGTGAAGTCATGGACCCAGGGTATCCGGATCGCTGGGTGAAACAGCCCGGCCCCGCAGCCCGGGCAGTGGCAGAATTGGCTCCATGACACCCGTTCCTCAAACAGTAGTTCCCCCGCAGACACTCCATCAGGCGAAACAGGAGGCCTCGGCCGCCGCGAGCCGGGCGGGCGTCGACATCCGCCTGCTGCACAGCTCGGCCCAGTGCCAGGCCGCCGCCGACCTGCTCGACGATGTCTGGGGAGTGTCCCCCGGAACCAATGCGGTCGCCGACACCGGTATGTTGGTCGCCCTGTCCCATGCGGGCAATTACGTGGGCGGTGCCTTCCCCCGCGGCACAGTGGCCGACGACGTCCACGCGGATGCGATCCGCGGAATGGCACTGGGTTTCTTCGCCGAACCGCTGGGCCAGACCCTGCACTCCCATGTGGCGGGGGTGCGCCGCGACGGCCTGGGCTCCGGGGTGGGCGCGGCGCTCAAGCTCGACCAGCGCGTCTGGTGCCTGGAGCGCGGGATCACGGAGATGCACTGGACCTTCGATCCGCTGATCGCCCGGAACGCGTATTTCAATTTCCAGCGCCTGGGCGCCGACTGCGCCGAATACCTGGTCAACTTCTACGGCGAGATGACCGACGGGGTCAACGCCGGCCAGGGCTCCGACCGCATGATGGTCTCCTGGCGCCTGGACAAGCCGGCGGCGCGGGAGACCGTGGAGGTCCCCGCCGAGGACCCGGCCTTCGCCTGGGTGCTGCGCCTGGCCGAGGACACGCAGGAACCGGTGGAGACGCCCCTGGGGGACGCAGCGGCAGGCGCTGCGGCGGCCGGTGCCGCTACGGCAGGCGCTGCGGCCGCGACGGAACCCGGTGCGGCCTCGGCCGGCAACACCGCTGCGACCACCGTCGGTGTGCAGATCCCCTTGGACATCGAGGCCCTGCGCGCGGCGAACCCGGAACTGTCCGCCCGCTGGCGCCGGGCCCTGCGCGCGGCACTGACCGGCCTGTTGGAGACCGGCTGGACGATCACCGGCGTCACCCGCTCCGGCGTCTACCTGCTGACCCGCTAATACAAAAGAGTTCCACTACTTGACGAAATGTCGTTTTCCGGGCTGATTCGCCGGATTTTCACCATTTCGTCAAGTAGTGGAACTCTAAAAAGGGGAAGAGCCTCAGCCCTCCCAGTTGGAGCGCAGCAGCTTCTTGTCCAGCTTGCCCACCGAGGTCCGCGGCAGTTCATCGACCACGATGACCTGATCGGGCAGCTGCCACTTGGCGAAGCGGCTCGACAGGGTCTCCCAGACGATCTCCTTCGTCACCGTTTCACCGGGTCGGGCCACCACATAGGCCACCGGGCGCTCGTCGAACTTGGCGTCGGGCACGCCGATCACACAGGCCTCGGCCACCGCCGGATTGTCCAGGATCGCATTCTCCATGTCGATCGAGGAGATCCACTCGCCGCCGGACTTGATGACGTCCTTGATCCGGTCGGTCAGCTTGACGTAGCCCAACTCATTGATCACGGCCACGTCCCCGGAACGCCACCAGCCGTCTGCGAAGCGGTCCGCGTTGTCGTCGAGCTTGTAGTAGCTCTCCGTGATCCACGGCCCGCGCATCAGCAGTTCGCCCATGGACTTGCCATCGTGGGGCAGCTCCTGGCCGGCGGGGTCGACGATCTTCATCTCCACCCCGAACAGCGGAACACCCTGCATCCGCTTCATATCCCACTGCTCGTCCTCGCTCATCCCGTCCAGGGCCGGCTTGAGGCGGTAGTTCACCGATACCACGGGGGTCGTCTCCGAGGCCCCGTAACCGTGGACGACATCGGCCCCGGTGATCTCCTTGAAGCCCTTCATCAGGGCCACCGGAGGTTCCGATGACCCTGCGACCAGGCGGGCGCGCGAGAGATCGACCGGCTCCTTGGCCGCCTTGAAGTGCTCCAGCAGCGGGGTGAAGATGGCCGGCGCCCCGTTGGCCAGGGTGACGCCCTCGTCGATCATCGCCTGGGCTACCTCGCCGATGTTGTCGGTGGAGAACTTGCCCGGCAGCACCAGCTTGGCGCCGGCGGCCAGGGCGAACAGCGGGTAACCCCACGACATGACGTGGAACATGGGCGTCCACGGCATGATGACGTCGCGGTAGTGCACGCTCAGCGCGGCCACGCAGCCCATGGCGTGCAGGACTACGGAGCGGTGCGAGTAGTAGATGCCCTTGGGCCGGCCGGTGGTGCCGGTGGTGTACCCGGCGAAGGCGGCGGTCGTCTCCTCGATGACGGGCCAGTCGTACTCCTCGGAGGCCGCGGCCAGCAGGTCCTCGTAGTAGTACACGTTCTCCAGCTTGGGCGAGTACTGGTCGGAGGGCTTGTCGCCCATCACCACCCAGCCGGTGACATAGGTGTTCTGGGCCATGGCCTCGGCGATGGGCAGCAGGGATTCGTCGACGAACACCCACTTGGCCTGGGAGTGGTCGATGACGTATTCCAGGTCGTTCTGCGGCAGGCGCAGGTTCAGCTGCAGGAAGGTCGCGCCGATCCCCGGCACGCCGTAGTAGAGCTCCAGGTGGCGCAGCGAGTTCCAGTCGAGCACGCCCACCATCGAACCCGGGCCGATCCCCAGACCGGTCAGCGCATTGGCCAGGCGGTTCACGCGCTTGCCGAATTCGCCGTAGTTCGTCCGCCCCCAGGTCCCGTCGACGCGGTGGTAGACGACTTCGTGTTCGGAGAAGGTGCCCGAGGCGTACTTGAGCATCTGGGTGGTGTTGAGCTGGTAGCTGTCCCCCTGGGTGGAGGGGATTCCCTTGAGCATTGTGACTCCTTGCGGTTCTCGATGGTGCGTGGTGCGTCCGGACCCGGGCCGAGGCCCCGGTTCAGTTTCCGGTGAAGGTGGCCTGCCGCTTCTCCAAGAACGCGGCCACGCCCTCCTTGTTGTCGGCACTGCTCAGCAGCCGGGCCTGGCCTTCTGCCTCGCGGTCCAGTGCCGCCGTCAGGCCGTCCAGGCTCGCCGCGTTGATCGCGCGCCGGGTCTCCCGGTAGGCCAGGGGCGCACCGGCCGCCAGGGTGGCGGCGACCTCGGCGGTGCGGGCCTGCCAGTCGGCCGGGGCCGCGACCTCGCTGGCCAGGCCCCAGTCCAGGGCGGTGGCCGCCTGGACCTTCTCGGCGGTCAGGGCCATCCGCATGGCGCGGTGGCGCCCCGCCGAGGCCGCGACCAGCGCGGTGGCGCCGCCGTCGGGCATCAGGCCGATCTTGGTGAAGGCCAACATGAAGTAGGACTTCTCGCTCATCACGATGTAGTCGCACGCCAGCGCCAGGGAGCAGCCGACCCCGGCGGCCGCGCCGGAGACTCCGGCCACCGAGGGGATCGCGAGGTTCTTCAGGCGTTCGACGATGACGTTGATGACGTCGAGGATCCCGCCGGTCTGCTTGGCCGAATCGTCCCCGGCGTCGTTGACCGCGCCCAGGTCGGCGCCGGAGGAGAAGGCGCGGTCGTTACCGCGCAGCACCAGGACCCTGGCCTCGGCCTCGGCGCGCTCGATCGTCGCCAACAGCCTCTCCGTGGTGGCCCGGTTGAGTGCGTTCATGGATTTCGGCCGGTTGAACGTCACAGTCATGATGCCGTCGGCGTCCAGGTCGACTAGGAGTTCGTCTGTCATCAGGGGGTTCCTTCGTATCGTGGGATCGGCAGTGGTGGGGCCGGGGTCAGGGCTTGAGGATGATCTTGCCGCGCACGCTGCGGTCGTCGATGTCCGTCAGTGCTTGGCCCGCCTGCTCCAGCGGATACGTCGCATGGATGTGGGGGTTGAGCTGTCCGGCTTCGATGAAGGGCATGAGGACCTTCCACTGACCGTCGAGGTAGCCGGGGCGGACCATCGCCGCGGCGCCCCAGCCCACCCCGGCTACCGAGATGTTGTTCAACAGCAGCCGGTTGACCTTGACCTGGGGAATGGAGCCGGCGGTGAAGCCCAATACCAGCAGGGTGCCGAAGGTCGCCAGGCTGCGCAGCGAGTCGGTGAAACGATCGCCGCCGACCACATCGGCCACCAGGTCGACGCCGTGCGGGTAGAGTTCCTTGACCGCATCCTTGAAACCATCGGCGAAGACCACGTGCTGGGCGCCGAGTTCGCGCACCACCTGGGCCTTGGGCTCGCTTGAGACCACGCCGATGACGGTCACGCCCATCGCCAGGCCCAGCTGCACCAGGGCGGATCCCAGTCCGCCGGCCGCGCCGTGGACCAGCAGGGTCTGGCCAGGCTGCAGGTTCCCCCGCACGCGCAGGGCGAAGTCCGCCGTCAGGACGTTCATCGGGATTCCAGCGCCGGATTCGAAGTCCACCGATTCGGGTAGGGGCAGGACCATATCCGCGGGCACCGTGGCGTATTCGCCCCAGGAGTCCTTGCCCGCGATGAACACCACCCGGTCACCGGGGACGAACTTGTCCACGCCCGCGCCCACGGCCTCGACCACGCCGGAGCCCTCGGAGCCCAGGGTGAACGGGATCGGGTGCTTGACCTGGTACTCGCCGCGGGTCTGCAGGAGTTCGGGGAACGTCACACCCGCTGCCTCGACCTTGATGAGGATCTGGCCGGGGCCGGCCTCCGGCTTGGGGATCTCCGCCAGCACGATGTTGGTGGGACCGGTGAGTTCGTTGACCTGGACTGCTTTCATGTCTTCCCTCTTCATTGAGTTATCGGGCCCGGTGGCCCCGGACCTAAACTATCCGAACATTCGATCAGTAGCTTACCGCAAAGCGCGCGCTCTCAGGAGTGCATCACGAATGCTTGATCGGCGGCGGCGGGATCGAGCTTGCGCTTCTGCAGCTTGCCCGTGGGTGTACGCGGCATCTGATGGGTGAAGTACACGATGCGCGGCAGCTTGTACTTCGCGACCCGTTCCCCCAGCCAGCCGATGATCGCAGCGGCGGTCTCCTTGGTCGCGGGCACTCCTGCGGCCAGGTCGATATAGGCCACGACGATCTGGCCCAGTTCGTCATCGGGCTGGCCGTCGATCGCCACATCGGCGATGTCCGGGTGCAGCGCCAGGGCGTTCTCCACCTCCTGCGGATAGATGTTCACGCCACCGGTGATGATGAGGTAGGCCTGACGTTCGGCCATGTAGAGGTAACCGTCCTCGTCGATCCGCCCCATATCGCCGATCGTCGTCCAGTCCCACTTCTGCGGATCCGGGTGGCGCGTCCCCGCGGTCTTCTCCGGCTCGCCCCAGTAGCTGAACGGCTTCTTCCCGGCGAACTCCATCCAGATATTGCCGACCTCGCCGGCCGGCAGCTCGTTGAGTTCGGCGTCGAGGATGTGCACCGTTGTGCCGCCGGCGCCCTGGCCCACCGAGCCGGGCTTGCGCAGCCAGGCCTCGGAGTCGATGATCGTCGAACCGTTGGATTCGGTCGATGCGTAGTATTCCCAGACGATTGGGCCGAACCAGTCGATGATCTTCTGCTTGACGTCCACCGGGCACGATGCCGCGGCGTGGACCATCACCCGCATGCTGGAGACGTCGTAGCGGGCACGGACCTCCTCCGGTAGCTTGAGCAGGCGCACGAACATGGTCGGCACCCACTGCGAATGCGTCACCCGGTACTTCTCGATCAGCCGCAGGCACTCCTCGGCGTCGAACTTCGGCATGACGACCACGGTGCCGCCGTAGCAGTGCGTCATGTGCACGAACCGGATCGGCGCGGCGTGATACAGCGGCGCCGGCGACAGGTAGACGGTGTCCTCGCTCCATTTGAACAGGGGGCCGAAGGTCGACACGGGGAAGATCCCCTCGAACACCTCGACCGATTGATCCGGCAGGGCCGGCTGGATGCCCTTGGGCCGGCCGGTGGTCCCGGAGGAATAGAGCATGTCACCGCCGCGCGGCTCGTATTCCGGCCGCTCGTTCGTCAACGCCGCCAGCACGTCCTCATAGGGCGTGGCCGCCGGCAGGTCACCGCCGACGGACAGGAGTTCGGCGACCGCGGGGCCGTCCGGACCGTCCACCACAAGGGCCCTGGCCAGCTCCTCGGCCAGCGGCAGGCCGGTGGAGATCGTCATGGACTTCGCGCCGCAGTTGCGCACGATGTATTCGGCCTCGCCCACGGTCAGGTGGCTGTTGACCACGGTGACCAGGAGGCCGGCGCGCTGTGCCGCCCAGTACTCCTCGATGATCTCGAAGCGGTTCTCGGCGATGATCGCCACATGGTCTCCGCGTTCGAGCCCGCTGCTGCGGTAGTGGTTGGCCAGCCGCTGCGAACGGTCCTCGAGCTGCGCATAGGTCAGCACCCGCCCCGTGTCGCTCATGATGACGGCGGGCTTGTCGGGGAAGCGCTCAGCATAGTATCCGGGATACATCGCCGGGCTTGTCGTTGGGTTCGTCTGTGTTTCGGTCATCGTTTCACGCCCTTGTGACGGTCCTGACTGATGGATTATTCGGTAGTGGGTGCCGAGGCGACGCCCAGCCATTCGGCCGCCAGCGCCTCCCACAGTGGCACCATGGGCTCGGTGCTCATATCGCGTCCGGAGAACGCATAGGTCATCGCCTGCCCGCGCATGGCGGAGAACAGCAGGCCGAAGACGTCGCCGGCCCTGGGGTGAGCCGCCAGTTCTGGGCCCAGATCGGCCATCGCCGATTGCCTCACCCGGCGCAGCACCGTGCGCTCGTGGGTCGCGGTCAGCGCTGCCAACTCCCTGTCCGTGCGGGCCGCCGTCCAGGCTTCGAAGGCGACCCAGAAGATGGGTTCGGCGAAGCTCGACCACAGGCCCTCGACCAACCGGGCGATCCGCGCCGCCGGCTCCGAGGTGCCGGTCGCCTCGGCGTCGGCGTGTGCGGCCCGGCGCGCCGCCGCCTGCGCCAATCTGGTGTCGGTGGCGCTGGTGACGGCGGCCATGATGAGCTCCCGTTTATTCGGGAAGTGGTAGAGCAGCCGGCCCCGGGAGACCTCCGCACGCTCCTGCACCTTCTGTGTGGTGGTGCCGGAGTATCCGAACTCCAGCAGGCACTCGATCGTCGCGTCCAGGATCTGCTCGCGCGACTGAGCTGCGCGCATTTGCGTCATGGTCTCCCCGGGATTCCGGCCGGCTGTCCGGCCTGCTCGAGTCGTGCTGCTCTATTTGGGCTGCATCCGGATGGCGCCGTCCAGTCGGATCGTCTCCCCGTTGAGGTAGGGATTCTCGACGATCTGGCGGGCCAGCAGCGCGTATTCCGGCGGTTCGCCCAGGCGCGAGGGGTTGGGCACCTGACGGCCCAGGGACTCCAGAACGTTGTCGGGGGCACCGAGCATCAGCGGGGTCTTGAAGATGCCGGGGGCGATCGTGTTGACACGGATCAGACCGGAGGCCAGGTCGCGTGCCGCGGTCAGCGTCAGGCTGACGACGCCACCCTTGGAGGCGGAGTACGCGGACTGGCCGATCTGGCCGTCGAATGCCGCGGCGGAGGCGGTGTTGATGATCACGCCGCGCTCACCGTCGATGGGTTCCTGTGCGCGCATGGCGGCCGCACCCAGGCGCAGCACGTTGAAGGTGCCGACCAGGTTGACCTCGAGGACCTTGCGGAAGGTCTCCAGTGGGAATACCCCGTCCTTGCCCACGATCCGGTGGGCCGAGCCGATCCCGGCGCAGTTGACGACGGCGCGGATGTCGCCGAACTCCTTGGCCTTCTCGATCGCCGCGGTGACGTCTTCCTCGCTGGTGACGTCGCCGGGGGCGAACAGGGCGGTGCCCGGTGCCTGGGCGTTGTAGTCCTCGGCGATCTGCGCGCCGACCGAGCGCGGCAGGTCGAAGAGGACGACCTTCGCGCCGGCGCGCACCAGTTCGTCTGCTGTCGCCTTGCCCAGACCGGATGCGCCTCCGGTGATGAAGGCCACGTGTCCTGCGATGTTCATACTGCTTCCTCCTCGAAGCATCGACTGATTTCGGAGGGACATCCGAATACAGTCCATCTTGACTGTTTTTGTCCCAGGTGTAAAGCTGGTCACATCCAAACAATCTCCCGATCCCCTCAAAGCGGAGCGGATTCGGACATCGCCTCGGAGGAACCCACATGACAGACGCAGTGATCGTCGCAGCCCGCCGCAGCGCCACCGGCAAGCGCAACGGCGCCCTTTCCGGCATCCACCCGGCAGACCTGGCCTCGACGGTGTTGGCCGATCTGGTCGCCACCACCGGCATCGACCCGGCCGTCATCGACGACGTGGTCTTCGGCTGCGTCAGCCAGGCCTTCGAACAGACCGGTGACATCGCCCGCACCGCCGCCCTGGGCGCCGGCTTCCCCGAGGACGTCACCGGTGTGACCATCGACCGCCAGTGCGGCTCCAGCCAGCAGGCCCTGCATTTCGCCGCGGCCACCGTGGCCTCCGGCCAGGCCGATGTCGTCATCGCCGGCGGTGTGGAGTCCATGTCGCGCGTGCCCATGGGCTCGACCTCCCAGGGCAAGTCCCCCTACGGCCAGGCCTTCAAGTCCCGCTACCCCGGCGACAACCCCAACCAGGGCATCGGCGCCGAGATGATCTGCGATCGCTGGGGCTTCGACCGCACCCAGCTCGACGAATTCTCCCTGCGCTCCCACGCCCTGGCCGCCGAGGCGACCGACAAGGGCGAATTCACCGACCAGATCGTGCCCGTGCAGACCGAATCGGGCGCCGTCACCGTCGATGAGGGGATCCGCCGCGGCGGCACCCTGGAATCGCTGGGCAAGCTGAACACCGTGTTCCGCGAGGATGGCCGGATCACCGCAGGCAATGCCTCGCAGATCTCCGACGGCTCGGCCGCGATGCTCGTCATGACCTCGGCCAAGGCCAAGGAACTGGGCCTGACCCCGCTGGTGCGCGTGCACACCGCCGTGCTCGCCGGCGACGATCCGCGCATTATGCTCACCGCGCCCATCCCCGCCACCGCCAAGGCTCTGAAGCGTTCGGGCCTGTCGGTTAACGACATCGGCACCTTCGAGGTCAACGAGGCCTTCGCCCCCGTCCCGCTGGCCTGGCTCAAGGAGACCGGCGCGGACATCGAGCGCCTCAATCCGCAGGGCGGCGCAATCGCCCTGGGCCACCCGCTGGGCGGCTCCGGGGCGCGTCTGATGACGACCATGATCTACCGGATGGTCAACCAGAATATCCGTTACGGACTGCAGACCATGTGCGAGGGCGGCGGCCAGGCCAACGCCACCATCCTGGAACTGGTCTGAGGAGGATGCGATGAAGCGCAATCTCTATGAAGAGGACCACGAGGCCTTCCGCGGCACCGTCGCCGCTTTCCTCGAGAAGGAAATGGCGCCCCACCGCGAGGAGTGGGAACAGGCCAAGAACACCGGGCGCGAGATCTGGAAGAAGGCCGCCGAGGCCGGCCTGATCGGGTTCTCCCAGCCCGAGGAGTACGGCGGTGCAGGAGTCGACGACTTCCGCTTCCACATGGTCATCAGCGAGGAGGTCGCCAAGCGCGGCCTGGGCGGATGCACCGGTGGCTGGGGCGTCTCCGACGGGATCGTGCCCGGCTATCTGCTGAGCTTCGGAAACGAGGAACAGAAGCAGAAGTACCTGCCCGGCCTGGTCGCAGGCGAGCTGATCGCAGCGATCGCCATGACAGAACCGGGCGCCGGCTCGGACCTGCAGGGCATCACGACCCGCGCGGTGCGCGCGGACGACGGTTCGGGCGACTGGATCATCAATGGTTCGAAGACGTTCATCACCAACGGCCAGAACGCCGATTTCGTCGTCGTCGTGGCCCGCACCGACATGGACGTCAAGCCCTCCCGCGGGACCTCGCTCATCATCGTCGACGCCGGCACCCCCGGCTTCGAGCGCGGCCGCAACCTCGACAAGGTGGGCCTGGCGGCCCAGGACACCTCCGAGCTGTTCTTCACCGACGTCAGGGTCCCGGCGGGCAATCTGCTGGGCCAGGAGGGCCAGGGCTTCAAACACCTGATGGCCAATCTGCCCTTCGAGCGCCTGTCGATCGCCTCCGGTGCCGTCGCGGCCTGCCGCGCGGCCCTGGACTGGACCGGGGAGTACGTGTTCAACCGCAAGGCCTTCGGCGGGACCATCGGGGACTTCCAGAACACCCAGTTCACGCTGGCCGAGCTGGAGACCAGGGTGGACGCCGCCGAGGCCTATCTGGACCGCTGCGCCCTGGCCCTGAATGCCGGTGAGCTCACCGCGACCGAGGCCGCAAAGGCCAAGTGGCTGACCTCCGACCTGCAGGTCGAGCTGGTCACCCGCTGCCTACAGCTGTTCGGCGGCTACGGCTTCATGAACGAGTACCCGATCGCCCGGGCGTTCCGCGACAGCCGGATCCAGCCGATCTACGGTGGCACCACCGAGGTCATGAAGTACATCATCGGCAAGGAACTGCAGAAGCGCTACACGCTGAACTGAGGTCCCTTCCACCCATCACGCCGTCGTCGCAGCCCATCCCGCGAAGGATGCACTGCGGCGGCGGCGTGATGTGAATCGCACGGCCCTTCCCGTCTATCCCGCACCAGGCCCCCGGTCCGGACCCGATCACAAAGCACAATGCGCAGCACGAAAATGCGCAGTACAAAGCAGTACAAAGGAGTACACCTTGACCCAGCCCGCCCCGGACACCTCCACCGGAATCCCCACCGCGGTCCGCCGCAACCACTGGAACCAGCAGATCCTCGGACATGCCAGGGTCCGCCCCGATGTCATCGCCTTCAAACACCGCGGTGTGCCGTACACCTGGGGACGGATCAACCAGCTGATCGAGCACACCGCCGCCGCGCTGGACCGCCGCGGAGTCGGGCACGGCGACCGGATAGCCACCCTGGCGCTCAACCACATCGGCCACATCGTCGCCGCCATGGCCGCCAACCGGCTGGGCGCGATCTTCGTGCCCATCAACACCCGCCTGACAACCCCGGAGATCGCCTACATCCTCGACGACGCGGACGCCAATACCGTCTTCGTCGATCCCGCCCTGTTGCCCCGGATCACCGATTATGCGCAGGCCGCGGGCCGGGCCGCCGCGCTGTCGCGGATCCTCGTCTTCGATTCGGAGGTCCCGGGTGAAACGGGCCTGGCCGAGGCCGCCATCGCCGCCGCGCCCGCCTGCCCGCCCGTCCTCGAACGCCATGCCGCGCTGGCCGCGGAGGACCCCGCCGATTTCATCGCACCCGATGTCGCCGAGTACACGACCTGCATGATCATGTACACCTCCGGGACCACCGGCCGGCCCAAGGGCGCAATGTTGGACTATATGAACATGGTCTCGCAGGCGAACACCATCATCCGCGTCAACGAGGTCCGCACCGACGACGTCTGCTTCGTCACCGCGCCGTTCTTCCACACCGCGTCCTGGGGCAATATGGCGGGCAATATCACGATGGGGGCCACCTCCGTCATCCACCCGCTGGGTGCCTTCAACCCCGTCGAGGTGCTCGACGCCTATGAGGCCGAGGGCGCGAACTTCACCTTCAACGTCCCCCAGCAGTGGCAGCAGCTGTGCGATGCCAGGGACGCGGGCAGGCCCGGCGGTGGCGACTGGGACCTGGCCCTGCGCGTGATCTGCTGGGGCGCGGCCCCGGCCAGTGAGAATCTGCTGCGGCACATGGCGCGCAGCTTCCCCGGCACGAACATCGTGGCGGCCCTCGGGCAAACGGAGATGTCGCCGGTGACCTGCAGCCTGTCCGGGCCGGACTCCCTGCGCAAGATCGGTTCGATCGGCAAGCCCCTGCCCACGCTGCAGACGCGCATCGTCGATCCGGCGATGAACGATGTCACCCCAGGCGAAGTCGGCGAACTCGTCTACCAGGGCCCCAACCTCATGCAGGGCTACTGGCGCAAACCAGAAGAAACCGCCAAAGCCTTCACCGGCGGCTGGTTCCACTCCGGAGACCTCGTCCGCGCCGACGACGAGGGCTTCCTCTACATCGTCGACCGCGCCAAGGACATGATCATCTCCGGCGGCGAGAACATCTACTGCACCGAAGTCGAAAACGTCCTCTTCGACCACCCAGCCGTCCTAGAAGCAGCCGTCTACCGCCGCCCCGACGAACGCTGGGGCGAAGTCCCCATCGCCGCCGTTGCGCTGCGCGAAGGAGCCCAGCTGACCCTGGACGAACTGCGCACCTGGCTCGACGACCGACTGGCCCGCTTCAAACAACCCAAGGACCTCGTCTTCGTCGACACCCTGCCCCGCAACGCCTCCGGCAAGGTCCGCAAAGTCGACCTGCGGCAGGCACAGGGCTGAATGATTCAGTCCTGAATGGCCGACCGGAGGTCGTCCCACAGATCCTCGACGTGCTCGATGCCGATGCTCAGGCGCAACAGGCCGGCGGGGACGGACTCCGGTTCTGCGGCGTGCCTGCGCCGCCGCTCGATCAGGCTCTCCACCCCGCCCAGGGAGGTCGCCGGGGTGAACAGCCGCACCGCCTCCGCCACGCGCACCGCCGCCTCGGCACTACCCATGTCCACGCAGATGATGGAACCGAAGCCGCCTGACATCTGGGCCGCGGCGCGCGCATGGCCGGGGTCGGTGGGCAGGCCGGGATAGCGCACGCTCATTCCGGGCACGACCTCCGCCAGATCCGCCAGGCGTTCGGCCAGCAGCTGCGCGTTCGACATCGAGCGCTCGACGCGCAGCGCCATGGTCCGCAGGCCCCGCAGACCCAGCCACACCTCCATGGGGCCCGCGATCCCGCCGTGGATCGAGCGGCGGGTCAGGACCGCCTCGCGCAGGTCCTCGCGCGAGGTCAGGACGGCGCCGAGCACCACGTCCGAGTGCCCCGCGATGTACTTCGTGGCCGAGTGCACGACCAGATCCGCGTCCATTTCCAACGGCTTCTGGACCAGTGGGGTCGCGAACGTGTTGTCCACGCAGACATAGGCCCCGGCCGCGTGCGCGCCGGTGATCAGCGCGGGCATATCGGCGACCTCGAGCATGGGGTTCGTGGGGCTTTCGATCCACAGCAGCACCGCGCGTTCGGTGCCCGCCGCGTCCTGCGCACCACCGGTCTGGGAGTCGGCCCCGGATGTGGCGGTGGCGTGCGCGGCAGTGGCCGTGCGCACCGCGGCGAGCACGGCCTCGGTGTCGGCGATATCGACGGTGACCAGGTCGAAGCGGCCCGAGGCCGCCGTCGCCCCCGCACCCGACAGCGCGCCCATATAGCAGTGCTCGGGCATGATGACGGTGCCGCCGGGGGCCACCGTCTCCAGGGCAGCGGATATCGCCGCCAGGCCCGAGGCGAACACCAGTCCGGGCAGCTTCGCACCCTCCAGCGTGGCCAGGGCGGATTCGAACGGATCCCAGGTGGGATTGCCGAAGCGGGCGTAGCCGTAGTCATCGGCCGTGATGTCCTCGGTCCCGATGAAGGTCGAGGTGAAGACCACCGGAGGGTTCAAGGGCGCATCGTGGGCTCGGTCGGGCCGGCCCAGATCGACTACCAGTGTTTCCGGGGCGAGCGGGCGGTCGGCGGAGGTGCCCATGGCGGGCTGCGCGTGCGATGGCTGCGCTGAATCAGTCGTCATGGTCCCACCCTAGACCCGGCCGGTTCCGACACGCCCTTGTAGATATGCGCCAAAGCTGAGTGATTGCCGTACGTTTGGATGACAAATCCTGTCCACGCGGCGGCACACTGGAGTGCGCGCTTCGTTCACCGCCGGCGGCACCCCACCAGGTGCGCCGGCCCATCCACCGTCTCCCAGAAGGAGCCCTGCTTTTGACCGCCCAGTTAGTCGCGATCCTGATATTCATCGCCATCTTCGCCGTCGGTGCCATCCGCGGTGTCCACATCGGCGTGCTGATGCTCGCCGGCGCTGCGGGCGTCGGCCTGACGATCGCACATATGAAGGCTGCGGACATCGTCGCGGGCTTCCCCCTGGACATCATGGTGCTGCTGGTCGGAGTGACCCTGTTCTTCGCGATCGCGCAGACCAACGGCACCGTTGACCGGTTGATCGACATGGCCCTGTCCAAGGTCGGCGCCAATCCACTGGTGTTGCCCTTCGTGTTCTTCGTGCTCACCGGCTGCATCTCCGCCATGGGCGCGCCCCTGGCCGGTCTGGTGATGATGCCCATCGGCATGCAGGTGGCACGGCGCTACAACGTCAACTTCGCCCTCATGGGCATGTCGATCTGCTTTGCCATCGGCGCCGGCGGTTTCGCCCCGACCAGCCTCTACGGCATCGTCACCTATGGCACCGCGAACAATGCGGGCATCGACCTGGGCGGCTTCCAGTTGTTCGGAATCGCGCTGGCGACCTATGCGCTCATGCTCATCGCCGCTTATCTGGTGCTGGGCCGGGACTCCTTCCGCGCCCACCGCGCGGCGAAGCGCCTGGCGGTGACCGGACCGGATATGGAACACAACGACAATCCCGTCTACCAGCCCAAGTCCGGCGCCTCGGCGATCAGCCGCGGCAAGGCCTCGACGTCCACCGTGCAGTTCGGCGAGGACGACGAGGACCAGGCGATGTTCACCGCCGATGACGCCCACACCGGCGCAGAGGCGACCGCAGTCAAGGGCCTGACCTGGATGCAGATCGTCACCTGTGTGGCCATCGTCGTACTGCTGGCCAGTGTCGTCGTGCTGGCCGCCTTCGGTCAGAAGCCCGACATCGGCCTGATCTGCTTCGGCCTCTCGGCGATTCTGCTGCTGTTGGACCCCAGCGCTTCCAAGGGCGCGATCACGAAGATCGACTGGTCGACCGTGTTGTTGGTCGGCGGCATCATCACCTATGTGGGCGTACTCGAGGAAATGGGCGCCGTCGAACTGCTGGGCCAGGGGGCCAAGTCCATCGGCTCCCCGCTCATCGCCGCCTTCGTCCTGTGCCTGGTCGGCGGTCTGGTCTCCGCCTTCGCCTCGACCACCGGCATCCTGGCAGCACTCATCCCGCTGGCCCTGCCGATGGTCGCCGACGGCGCGCTGCCCGGCTGGGCGCTCATCGCAGCGCTGGGCATCTGCTCGGCAGTGGTCGACGTCAGCCCCTTCTCCACCAACGGCGCCACCGCCGTGGCCACCGCGCCCGAGTCCGAGAAGCCCAAGCTGGTGCGGATCTTCACGTGGTTCGGCATGTCGATGGTCGTCGTCGGCCCGGTCCTGCTGGTGGGCGGCCTGGTCTGGCCCGCCAGCCTGTTCTAGGCACCCTCCCCCGCCCCCTAGTCCTGGCGTCCCGGTCTAAACGTTCCGGGCCAGGCGCCCCAGGCCTCACATTCGCAGGCACTTCGGTCTGATTCCCGGCAGGGAAATCGGACCGAAGTGCCTGCTCTTGTTTGAGCCGTCCGGGTCCTCGGTACTCGGGTTCGAGCCGTTCGGGTCACTCGGCTACAGGTCCAGGGCCAGTTCGACGAACTCCAGATCGTCGACCTTCGGAATGCCGAAGCGCGGCTGGCCGTACGGGAAGGGCTCCGTGGCGCCCGTGCGCGCCCACCGCTTGCGCTCATAATAGGCGATGAGGTCGGAGCGCTTGTTGATCACCGTCATCCGCATCCGGCTCGCCGCCCAGTGCTCCCGCGCCCAGTCCTGTGCCACCGCCATGAGCGCGCTGCCCAGTCCCGATCCCTGCCGGGTGGGGGCCACCGCGAAGGTGCCGTAGTAGGCGGTGCGCGCATCCTCGCGTTTGAGCAGCACAGTGCCTGCCAGCGCGCCGGAGTCCCCATCGCGCACCACCAGGGTCACGGAGTCCGGATCGGCCAGGGCCGCGGCGGCCATCTCGGCGTCCAGTCGCTGACCGCCCAACAGATCCGCCTCGGTCGTCCAGCCTGCGCGGCTGGAATCGCCGCGGTAGGCCGATTCGACCAGTGCCACCAGTTCCCCGATATCGGCCGAGGTCGCAGCGGCCAGCCGTAGCCCCTCCCCCAGCCGCGACTCGACGTGGCCGGCTGTAACCGTGGTGCCGCTGGTCCCCGCCCCGGACTCGGTCGAGTCACGCAGGGCTTCGTATGTCCAGGCCGCGAGCGCCGCGTCCTCCCAGCCCATGCCGGCTGTTTTGAACACAATAGGACCGGTGTCCGGCAGATTCCGGCCCTCCGCCACGACGGTGTCACGGAAGGTCACCGCGTCTGCGGGATCGAACAGGCCCTCCCGCTGGGCCAGCAGGGCGTCACCGCATTCGGACAGGACCGCGGCCCGGCTTTCGACGATCACGGTGGCCCGGCCCATCAGCTCCGCTGGCAATTCACGGCGTTCGGGGGCGTGGGAGCCGGCTGCGACGACCACGGCATCGTCTTTGACGTCGGCCGCGGCGAACAGGGGCTCGCCGGACGAGGTGACGGTGATGACGAGATCGGCTGCGCGCAGTGCCTCCGCGGCCTCCGGAGTGTTTTGGAGGACCTCGGCACAGCTCAACCCGGTCGTCTTCTCCGCCGCGCCCGTCGGCTCGGCTGCGGTCTGCTCAGCTGCGGTCTGCGGCCGGCCGGGGGTGCGCGCCAGGCCGGCCAGGACCTCGGCGGCACGGCCGGCGGTCCGCACGAACACGTCGACATGGTCGAGCGGCACGACCGCCGCTGCGGCCCGCAGATGCGGCAGCGCCTGGACGCCATTGCCGAACAGCGCGACCCGCACCCCCGTGGGGAACCGACGGCGCAGCGCATGGAAGACACCGGCCAGAGACACCGCCGGGGTGCGCAGTGCTGTCAGTGCGGCACCCTCGACGCGGGCCAACTCGGCATGTGTGGTGCCGTCGTACAGGGTGCAGGTGCCCTGGATGTACGGCAGTCCGCGGGCGGGGTTGTCCGGGGTCAGGGTCAGGACTTTGAGCGCATCATAGGTGCCGTAGGAACCGGGCATATAGAGCAGGGTGCCGTGCGGCAGGGAGCTCGAAAGGCGTTCGGGAACCGATTCCGGATCGACCCGGGTCACGGCCTCCATGATGGTGCGGATGGCGCGCGCCGGGGTGAGCGCGGAGTACAGGCTGTCTGCGGAGATGTCGAGCATGAAGCTCCCTTGCGGTTCTGTGATTGGCTGGCGCGGATTGTCTGGCTCGATGGTACGGAGGGCTTGTGACTCACCTCATTACCCTGTGTTTCAGGTTATGCGTACGATGCGGACATGAGCAATTTGCAGGTGGATATTCCCGCGGGCGCCAACAGATACGTGGGCGTATTGCCCGAACGCCCGGACGTCCCGGTGGCCTTCGCCGCCTTCTACGATGAGTCGGGAACGGGTGTGTCCCCGGAGGCGGGATCGGCCGCCGGGGACGCCGTGCAGACCACGGCGCCTGCGGCCCCTGCACCCACGACCCGCGTGTTCAACCACACCGTGACCGTCCCCGAGTTCGGCGGCCGGGGCTATGCCGCCCAAGTGGTCCGCGCTGCGCTCGACGATGCGGTTGCCCGGGGCCTGCGCATCAGATCGGAGTGCTCCTATGTGACGCACTTCCTCAGCGAACACCACGATTGGGACGCCCACCTGGCCCCCGCCCTTCCATAGACACCATCCTGGCGCGGGATTTACGTGCTATAGCAGGTAGATCCCGCGCCGACTTGGTGTCTGTGCGCCGGCTTGGTGTTTGCGCCAGGATGGTGTCTCGGCGCGGGTATGGTGTCTGCGCGCTGAGGCGGTGCCTGGCTTCATGGCAGCAGGCCCAGGTCCCGCATCCGGCGCTTGAATGTGCTCGGATCGACGACCTCGGCCCACATCGGGCGCTCCACCCGATACCCCTCGGCTTCGAGGCGGTGTTGACGGCGCTTCTCCGCGAGCAGGGGATCCTCACCTGCCCGCCGGTAGCCGCCCTGTTCAACGGTCTTGTACTTCGCCGCCCCGTCGACCTCGATGATGGTCGTCCCGTTGACCCGGAAGTCCACCCTGGCGATGAGGGCCCCGTGCCGATCGTAGATCGGCACCTGCTGTTCGACCACGGGTACCATTCCACATTCGTAGAAGCGGACCAGACACAGGCTCTCCCCCGGGCTCTCTGCCAGCCCGGTGGCCAGGGACAGACAGGTCCTTACCCGTCTGCTGTGACTCAAACGCCAATCGGATTCGACGATCAGCGCCAGCTGCCCGCGCACTCCACCGGCGTCCGGGGCGCCCCGCAGCAGATGGTCCAGCGCGATCACCCCGGCCTCCAGCGATATGTCAGCGGCCAGGTCCACAGCCGTCCGGACGGGGTCGGTGACTTTGAGCTGGCCCCATCCCAACACCTGCGCGGATGGGATATCGCGCTGGCGGCGTCGGAGCACGGCCTGGGTCCGCGATCGGTCAGGACTGCTGACCGTCACGTGGCCGGGTCGTGCTTGCAGGATCGGAATGCCGTGCACCAGTGCCGCCGACTCATGGCTGACCACGTCACTGTCCCTGATACCGGATACCACCTGGACCAGACCCACATGCACGCCGGCCCAGAATCTGGCGCGCAGCCCGGTATCCGAGCGGTTCGCCGACAGTTTGCGTACGATTTCCAGCATCGCGGAGTCGTCGATGAAACGGTGGAACTCCGGATGCCCCGTACATTCGGCGAGAACGATGTACGCTCCGCGGGCCACATGGGACAAGCAGCAGCGCAGCCCGCGGCGCAGGGCCTCGTGCCGGATTCCCACGGCGGTAGCCTGTTCGGCTGTGAAGACGTTTCTCATGCCGGCAACTTTGGCGCGGATGACCGCCCGGGTCCAGGGGCCGATTCCCGTCTGTGGACAACCCGATCGGTCCACAGCCCGGAACGACGCAGGGTCGCACATGTGTCCACAGGCGCTGGTCCCTGGGTGGGGAGCTCGGCGTCCCGGAACACCAGATCATTCGTAGACACCATCCTGGCGCGGGATTTACGTGCTATAGCAGGTAGATCCCGCGCCAGGATGGTGTCTATGCGCCGGCTTGGTGTCTACGCGCTAACCGGATGCCCGGCGCTCAGTGTTCGTCGACGAAGTTCACCTCGTCGAAGGGATCGCTGCCGTTGAGGACGCGTTGGACCTGCTCCTTGTCGACTTCCTTCGTCCAGGTGCCGACCAGCAGGGTGGCGACGGCGTTGCCGGTGAAGTTGGTCAGGGCGCGGGCTTCTGACATGAACTTGTCGATGCCCACGATCACGCCCATTCCGCCCAGCATCTCCGGCTTGTGGGCGGACAGGCCGGCGGCCAGGGTGGACAGTCCCGCACCGGAGACCCCGGCGGCTCCCTTGGCCGCGATGATCATGACGACCAGCAGGGAGATCTGCTGGCCCAGATTCATCGGATCACCCATCGCATTGGCGACGAACAGCGCCGACATGGTCAGGTAGATCGCGGTGCCGTCGAGGTTGAAGGAGTATCCGGTGGGCACGACGATGCCCACCACGGGCTTGGACACGCCGATGTGCTCCATCTTGGCGATCAGCCGGGGCAGTGCGGATTCGGACGAGGAGGTCGAGAAGATCAACAGGTATTCCTTGCCCAGGTACTTCATGAGTTTGAAGATGTTGAAGCCGGTGAACAACTTGAGCACCAGCCCCAGGATCACGGCGATGAACAGGATGCACGTCAGGTAGAAGGCACCCATCAGGATCGCCAGCGAACCGATGGCGGCCCACCCCGTCTTGCCGACCACCGCAGCGATCGCCCCGAAGGCGCCGAACGGGGCCGTCCACATGATCCATGACATGATCTTCAGAACGACCTTCTGAATGACCTGGACCAGCTCCAACAGCGGCTGCCCCTTCTCCCCCATTCCCTGCAGGGCGAAGCCCACCAGCAGCGCGGTGAACAGGGTCGGCAGCACGGGCACATCGCCGGGGATGATCTCGAAGACCATATCCCAGGCGCCGTGCCCGCCACCGGACTTGCCCGCCTCGTACGCGCTCAGGTGCAGTCCGTCACCGGGATGGATGACATTGCCGACGAACAACCCGATGATCAGGGCCAGGGTCGACATGATGAGGAAGTACACGATCGCCATGATGCCGACTTTGCCGACGGTGCTGGCCTTCGCGATCGCGCCCACGCCGGTGACGATGGTGCAGAAGATGACCGGGGCGATGATCATCTTGATCAGCGCGATGAAGATATCGGCCAGAACCTGCAGTCCGCCGGCGGCGGGGCCGGTCATGAGGCCGACGATGACGCCCAGAACCACGGCGAAGATCACGCCGATGTAGAGCCAGTGGGTCCGGTCCCTGTGTTTCACGGCCGCAGGGGGTGCGGGAGAAGTGGGCGCAGCCGGGGTCGGCGACGATGTCATGGGGATGCTCCTTTGGGCAATAAGCGGGTCCGCGCACGGCGGCGGGACGCATATCGGGGATTGTGTGGGGTAGGGATGTGCGTGCTGGGCCGGGGAAGGCCCACACCTTTCCCATTGAACATCCAGTTCCCTTCCAGGTCAAACCATTTGCACATCGCATACACCCGCGCCCCGTCCCACCAGGTGAACCGTGTCCCTGGGGTGGTCGGGGGTTTCCTACTACACTTGGCCCCAAGGGTGTAACCCTCGCGAGCACCCGCTTATCCCTTAACGAAAGGCACAGCAACATGGACGTGCAAGCCATCATCGACAAGCTCCACACCGGGGTTTACATCAACGGCCAGTGGCGCGATGCCGAGGGCGGCAAGACCATCGACGTCGTCAACCCCGCCACCGGTGAGGTCCTCACCCAGATCGCCGATGCATCCGAGGCCGATGCGCTCGAGGCGATCAGGGTCGCAGGCGAGACGCAGAAGTCCTGGGCCCGGGTCCCCGCCCGCGAACGCGGTGAGATCCTGCGCCGCGCCTTCGAACTGCTGGGCGAGCGCAAGAACGAGATCGCAGCGGTGATGACCGCGGAGATGGGCAAGCCCTTCTCCGAGGCCCTGGGCGAGGTGAGCTACGGCGGCGAGTTCTTCCGCTGGTTCTCCGAAGAGGCCGTCCGTGTCAAGGGCGAGTTCATGAACTCCACCGATGGCAACACCCGCATCATGGTCTCGAAGGAACCGGTGGGTCCCGCCATCCTCGTCACCCCCTGGAACTTCCCCCTGGCCATGGGCACTCGCAAGATCGGCCCGGCGATCGCCGCCGGCTGCACCATGGTGCTCAAGCCCGCCAAGCTGACGCCGCTGACCTCCTTCTTCCTCACGGAGATCCTGGAGGAAGCCGGTCTGCCCGCCGGTGTGCTCAACGTCGTCACCTCCAACTCCGCGCGCCGCGTGGTCACCCCCTGGATGGAGTCGGGCATCGCCCGCAAGATCACCTTCACCGGTTCGACCGAGGTGGGTGTGGGCCTGCTCGAACAGGCCGCCAAGGGCGTTATGAAGACGTCCATGGAACTGGGTGGCAACGCCCCGTTCGTCGTCTGCGAGGATGCCGACGTCGACAAGGCCGTCGAGGGCGCAATGCTGGCCAAGATGCGCAATATCGGCGAGGCCTGCACGGCTGCCAACCGCTTCTTCGTCCACCGTGCGGTGGCCGAGGAGTTCACCCAGAAGCTGGCCGCGCGGATGTCGGCGATGACCGTGGGCAACGGTCTGGAAGACGGCATCGAGGTCGGTCCGCTGGTCGAGGAGGCCGCGCGCGACAAGGTCGCCGGCCTGGTCGACGAGGCCGTGGCCGCCGGCGCGACGGTGGTCACCGGTGGGGCGAAGGTTGAGGGCGCCGGCTTCTTCTACGCGCCGACCGTCGTCACCGATATCCCGGAGCACGTTGCCCTGCGCAGCGAGGAGATCTTCGGCCCGGTCGCCCCGATCATCGTCTTCGACACCGACGACGAGGCCATCGAGAAGGCCAATGAGACCGATTTCGGCCTGGCGGGTTACCTGTTCACGGAGAATCTGCAGCGCGGCCTGGACCTCTCGGAGCGGCTGGAATGCGGCATGATCGGCCTGAACACCGGTCTGGTGTCGAACCCGGCTGCGCCCTTCGGTGGCGTCAAGCAGTCCGGTCTGGGCCGTGAGGGCGGTTCGGTCGGCATCGACGAGTTCCTCGAGACCAAGTACACTGCGGTCCCCCGCTTCGCCTGAGCCGATGCCGCCGGGCGGCGCACCGCCGCCCGGCGGCCCTGCTCACCCCCGGGTGCCGGGCAGGACCCCTCGAGTGGCCCAAGGCCCGCCCACCGGCGCCGAATAGACGAGGGCCCCGATCCTGATCAGGATCGGGGCCTCGTCATGGGTTCTGCCCTATGCTCCGCCGTTCGAAGCCACTGCCGTTCGAAGCCGCTGGGCCCGCTCGAACTCACGCCGGGCACCAGCTACCGGGCAGCCGCCCGCTCAGGCGCGACGGCGGGCCAGCACGTCGTCCAGCGAGCCCAGACCGGAAGTCCCGGTCGCCGGCAGCTCGACGGCGGCACTGGAGCGCTTCGACTCCCCACCGCGGATGGCCGCGCGGCCATGGGCCAGGGGCCCGTCCTCGCGGCTCGCATCAGTCAGTTCTGCACGCTCACCGACTTCGGCGACGAAGGACTCCGCCGCGGCATCACGATGACCGCCGGCGTAGGAAGCGGCATCAGCCTGGCGGGCGGCCGAGGCCACACGCGGCACCTCGGGGGCGTTGACATAGGTGGGAACGGGCACGCCGGCCGGCTTCCACGCCGAGCCCAGGTGCAGTTCGGGCGCGGCAGGGGCGGGAGCCGCCTCCGGCTCGTCCGGCGCCGCGGGCGCGGCCGGCTTGGAGCCCTGCGCAGCAGCGGGGCTCGCCTTTCCGGGGGCTGCGGACCCACGGCGCATGATGACGTTCGTGTCCTCTTCATCGTGGCCGATGACCACCGGCGCCGGCACCCGGTCCGGCCGCTGCGGAACGGTCGGGGCGGGGCCGGCAGCGCTGGACGTCTCCTCCGGGCGCGGGGCCTGTGCTGCGGCGGTCTGAGCGGCCCTGGCGAGACGCGCCTGACGGACCGCTGCCGCCTGCGAGGCCTGCGCCGGGGTGCGAACTCCGGCGGCGGCCCGGGAGCGCGGCTTCGATTCGGTGGCGGCGGCAGGCCGGTCCTGGGCCCTGGGACGTACCTTCTCCTGCCCAGCCGAGCGAGCGTTTTCGTCTGCCGGGGCCGGGCGCTGCGATCCGGTGGACCGGCCTGCTGCGTTCCGCTGCGCGGCAGGACGCTCAACCACGGGCCGCTCGGCGGGCCGCTCGCTCATGGCGGGGGCCTCGTCGGCGGTGAAATTCAGGAAGACGACGACCAACAGGCTGCTCAGGCTCAGAGCCGCCGAGAGCACTGGCACGGCCAGCAGCAGCGAGGTGAAGATGCTCAGCACCGCCGTGACCAGGGCGACCAGGCCGAATACGGCGAAGGACAACCCGAACATGCGCTTGAGTCCCGCCGCCCGTGGGGTGGCGGTCGATCGGGCCGGAGCGGCGCTCGAGTCCACCCGGGGGGTGGACGTCCGGGCGGTGGGCCGGTGGGCCGGACCATGGGTCACGTGCGTACCGGGACGGTGCTGCGCATTGTGCATAGTCATATCCAAACCTGCAGTGGTCGACGATGTGGGTCCGAGGGTGCTGCCGATGGAGCCGTGATCATCCATCCTGTCATGAACTCTGATATCTGACGACCCCACGATGTGCAATCCGGTGGGTGCCCCGGCCGACTCGCCGGGTCCGGACTGGGTTTCCAGTACGATGGGAGCCCCCTGCCCCACCGCCATCGGCAGCACCTGTTCCTCCGGCTGTTCGACGCCCTGTTCGGCGCCGTCCTGTTCGAGTCCGCCGGACACACCGGCGCCGCGCGCCAGGTCGCCCTCGACCACGCGCAGACGGGGCGTCTGCGGGCCCAGGATGAGATGGGCCGCCGGGGCGGACTCCGCCGTCCCTGACAGGGGCAGCGACGGTCGGGCCGTCGGGGTGAGTATCCCCGGCAGGGAGCCTGCCGCACCGCAGTCGGCGCGCACGTCCACGTCCGCTGTCACGGGAAGGGCGGTCTCCGGCAGCGTGTCGCGCTGGGACTCCTGGGCCGCAGTATCCCCACGGCGAGCCAGAAGGGGCAGGGCGAACACGAACAACACGGTGACGATGACTGCGATCGCGATGCTGGTATCCACATACTCACCCTAGGGTGAGTAACCGTCCGGGGAGAGGATAAAACCTGGCGTGTCCGCGAACACGCAAGAATTCCTAGGACTCTCACATGTGTAGGCCCACATTCGCAGGCATACCGGTAATCGGAATCACACCGGGTGCACGCCACCGGAAATCCGAGGCCCACCCGGGCCCCGACCCTCTGTGGACCTGAGCACCGCGCCGACTGCTAGCCGCCCGCGCGCCCCGCACGCCGGTAGGCGGTCAGCAGCCCCTCGGGCACATCCGTGGCCAAGAGCGCGAAACTCAGGTGATCGGCCCACTGCCCGTCGATGTGCATATAGCCGCGGCGCAGGCCCTCGTAGACGAATCCCAGTTTCTCCACGACTCGCAGACTCGCCGCGTTCTCCGGTCGGATGTTGATCTCCATCCGGTGCAGCCCCAGTGTGAGGAAGCAGTAGTCACAGGCCAGTGCCACGGCCCGCGGGGTCAGACCCCGGCCCGCGACCCGGCGGTCGATCCAATAGCCCAGGCTCGCTCCGCAGATCGAACCCCACTGCAGACCCGACACCGTCAGCTGACCGCGGAAGTGCCCGTCGACGCTCAGGGCGAATGGCAGGAAATCACCGGACCGGGCCGCGCGGGTCAGTCCGCTGCGCACCCGCTTGAAGTCGGTCTCCACCTTCTGCCCGTTCGGATAGCTCGCCTCCCAGGGGCGCAACCAGTCACGGTTGTGCGCTCTGACCTCGGCGTAGGCACGGGCATCGGAGCGGGCCAGGGGACGCAGCTCGAGTTCGCCATCGCTCAGCCGCACCGGCCACTGTCCCATCAGGCGCTCCCCAGGGGTGTGTCGGGGTCATCGTCCGGACCCGCGCCGGGGGCCCGGCTGGAATCGGGCCGCGGGCGCGTCGGCAGGTGCAGGATCTTGGCCTCGCGCTGAGCGCCGCGCAGGGGGATGGGGTCCTCGGCCAGGCCCGGCGAATCGGGCAGGAAGAAATCGGAGTCGGTGGGCTGGACGCCATAGGACACCTCGATCAGCAGTGGCAGGACTTCGTGGAGCGAATCGAAGATCGCCCCGGTGTCAGCGGGCAGGACCAGCACCAGGGTCGTCCCGATCCAACCGGCTGCGCAGTCCTCGAACATCGCCCGCCCATAGCCGGAGGCGTACTGGATGGAACGGACCAATTCGCTCAGTCCCGGCAGCGGGTGCTCGAGCACCCGCCGGATCCGGGCCGACGCGTCGTTGCCGCGACCCGGGCTGAGCCGGGCCACGACCACCACCACATCGACACCACCCGCATTGCCCGTGCACAATCCGGCCAGTTCCGACACCGGCGCCGCAGCACGGCGGACCGTGAAGTCGTGGCCGGCCAGCACATCGCCTGCCACACTCATCACCTGGGGCGGCGTCGTTGTGTCCGCGACCACCAACAGGGCGCTGTAGAGCCGGTCATGGCTGGTCATCGTCCGCCTTCGGTGGTGCTCATCGGGTGTGGTGGGGTCTCAGTCGAGGCCCGCGACGTAGTCCCGCAACCAGGCATTGAGCTCCTCGCCCAGGTCATCGCGGCTGCCGGCAATTGTGACGACGGCCTTGAGATAGCTGAGCTTGTCCCCCGTATCGTAGCGCAGGCCATCGAACACGACGCCGTAGACGCCACCCGAGGCATCGTCCTGGGCCAGGGTCTGCAGCGCATCGGTCAGCTGGATTTCATTGCCGCGGCCGGGCTGGGTCTCCTTGAGGACGTCGAAGATCTCCGGGGCCAGCACGTACCGGCCGATGATCGCATAGTTCGAGGGTGCCTCGGCGGCGTCGGGCTTCTCCACCAGACCGGTGATGCGCACCGCCCCGTCGACGTCCTCGCAGGGTTCGACCGCTGCGCAGCCGTACAGGTGGATCTGGTCGGCGGGGACCTCCATGAGCGCCACGACGCAACCGCCGGTGGCCTCCTGGACCCGGATCATCTCGGGCAGGATGGGATTGCGCTCGTCGATCAGGTCGTCACCGAGCAGCACGGCGAAGGGATTGTCACCCACGTGCAGTTCGCCCTTGAGGACCGCGTGGCCCAGGCCCAACGGCTCACCCTGGCGCACATAGTGGATGTCGGCCAGTTCCGAGGAGTACTCGACCAGCTCCAGCTTCTTCTCATCGCCCTTGGCCTTCAGCGCCGCCTCGAGCCCGTCGACGTGGTCGAAGTGGTCCTCCAGCGGCCGCTTATTGCGCCCGGTGATCATCAGGACGTCCTCGAGCCCGGCGTGCACGGCCTCTTCCACGACGTACTGGATGGCCGGCTTGTCGACCACCGGCAGCATTTCCTTCGGTGTGGCCTTCGTTGCGGGCAGGAAGCGGGTGCCCAGGCCGGCCACGGGGATGACGGCCTTCTTCACACGCTTGACTTTCTGTTCACTCATAGGATCATTCTATGCTGGTGTTCATGTCCCCCACCCAATCCGCAGATGAGCCCCGGCTTAGAAAGCCGGAATTGCGCGCCGCCGTCCGCGCGGCCAGGGCCACCCGCCGTAAGCGCTCGCAGGACCCCGTGCTCACCCCGCCGGCCGGCTGGGATCCGGCCCGGTTCCACACCGTGTTGGGGTATGCGGCACTGCCGGGCGAACCGGATGTCGATGGCCTGCTGCAGCAGATGCACGACGCCGGAGCCGAGGTCTGGCTGCCGGTCACCACACCTCATCGCCCCCTGGCCTTCGCCCGGGTCACGGGGCCCCTGGCCGAAATCCCCGCCACCGGGCCGTGGGGTATCCGCGAACCCGCCGGCCCGCGGGTCGGTGCTCCCGAGCTGCGGCTGGGCGGCGACGGCACGGGGCGCGAAGCCCTGGTCCTGGTGCCCGGTCTGGGCTTCGACCGGACAGGCGCCAGACTGGGGCAGGGTGCGGGGTTCTACGACCGCACTTTCGGCCCGCAGGGGCTGCGCCCGCTGACCGGGACGGAGGGCACCCAGGTGGTGGGCGTGTGCTTCGCCGCCGAGTTGGGGGTTCCCGTGGACGCCCGGCCCTGGGACCTGCGGGTGCCGGCGGTGCTCACGGAGTCGGGTCAGCACAACACCGACTCCTGACGACGACTATAATTCCTAAGGTCTTAAGAAAGGTCGCCATGCCCACGTACTCCTATAGCTGCAAGAACTGCGGACACGCATTCGACATCCACCAGGAATTCTCGGATGCGACTCTGACCGAATGCCCCGAGTGCGGCGGCCGGCTCCGGAAGAACTTCGGCACGGTGGGTGTGACGTTCAAGGGCTCCGGCTTCTACCGGACCGATTCCGCTTCGAGCCCTTCCGCCGCGGGCTCCTCCTCGAACGACTGACGGTAGGCCTGCGGCCGACCGAAGGTCACAGGGGCCGTCTATCGTCGCGGTTTATCCACAGGTTCACCCGTAGGGCTGTTTTCGGGCACCACAGTGCCCGCAGACTGCCGATATGAGACTCTTCGGCCCCGTCCAGTCATCCGCCCGCTCGGCTCGGGTGCCCATCCACGCAGGCCTGCTCCAGGCGATCCGCGATCACCGCAGGCTCGCAGCCGGCGTGGCCATCGGCCTGGCGGTCACCCTGCTGGCCTGGGCCCTGGTGCCCCGTGACACCACCGGCGCACCCGTCGTTGTCGCAGCCAGGGACATCGCTGCCGGCGCGACACTGTCCGCAGCGGACCTGCGGCTGGCCCGACTGCCGGACGAGGCCCTCCCCCACGAGCACTTCACCGATCCGACCCAGCTGGAGGGCAGGGTGGCCGCACAGAACCTGCCAGGGGCATTGGTGCTGACGCCGGGGGCGGTCGCGGCCCCTGGCAGCGGACACCCGCAGAAGGACCATGTCCTGGTCCCCGTGGGGATCGCGGACGAGGCCTACGCCTCCGTCCTGCAGCCGGGCCACCGGGTCCGCGTGTACGCCACGGCGGACACGGGCGAATCGCGCGATTCCACCCTTGTCCCCGAGGCCCTGGTCACCGCGGTGCAAAAGCGCGGCAATGGGGCACTCGGTGGGACGACCACGGTCATCACCCTGTCCGTCCCGCAGGATCGGGCCGGCGGGCTGGCGGCACTGTCCGGTGCCGGCATCGGCTTCGCTCTGTTGAACTGAAGCGGCGTCCCGGTATTGCCACCGGAGCACAGCCTGCTCCGACAGCGCACAGGGGCGAACCGGTCTGTGCTGCGTGCACGGTGCCATACATCACTACTCCGCCGTGAAATCGACCGCCCCAATTACCCCAGGGTGGCGGCTTTCTCCACTACATTGGGTGAGGTACCGGCTGGCAGATCAGCCAAGCGCACCGTCAATCGAAGGGAACCCGTATGTTCAAGGGATTCAAGGAGTTCATCCTCCGCGGCAATGTCATCGAACTGGCCGTCGGTGTCATCATCGGCGGTGCGTTCACCGCGATCGTCACCGCCATCACGGACAAGATCATCAACCCGCTGATCGCCGCGATCGGCAGCCCCGACATGGGCGGCCTGGGCTTCCACGTCAGGCCCGGAGTCGACGCCACCTTCCTGGACTTCGGCGCCGTGATCACCGCGGCCCTGAACTTCCTCATCATCGCCGCCGTGGTCTACTTCGTCATCGTCATGCCGATGAACAAGCTGGCCAATATGCGCAAGCGCGGCACTGTGGACGAGGAAGAGGTCCCGCCGACCAGCGAGGAACTGCTGGCCGAGATCCGCGACCTGCTGGCGGCCAACGCCAAGTCGAACAACGATCCGCAGCACTGATCCGGCACCGGGCCGGGCACAGGACGGGCGCAGGGCCCGAAGCCCCCGGCACTGACAGTGGGCCGTGTGGACTTCCCGTTATCGGGATAGTCCACACGGCCCACCGTCGTCTTCACACTCAAACGTCGCCCGCGTACCGGGTACCTCACCCCCAGTGTGGGGGCCGCTGAGCCCGCAGCCAGGCGGCCTTCCGCTGCCAGTCCGAGGCCTCGGCCCCGGCCGAATCGTGCTCGCCGGGCGCCTCGTTGCGCAGTGTGCGCCGATAGGCCTCCTTCGCCGCCTGCAGGGCGGCGGCCCTGCGCACGGCCTCCTCCTCGGACTCGGGTGATTCCCCGGAGTGCTCAGGCCCTGTCATCGCCCTCGTCTCGTTCCTCCGGGCGCAGCCCCGCGTCGATCAGGTGCTCCTCGCGCAACAGCGAGGTGTCGTAGCTGGGCATCACGGCCGCCTGGCTCGGCGCTGCGGCCCCCTCGTCCTTTGGATCCGGGTTGTCCGCCGGGCGACCCGGCTGCCGGTCCGAGTCCCCGGCGGGGGTCCGGGCCACGGATCCCTCCGACTCATCGGTCCCGGCGTCCGGCCGCGGGGCGGCGACCGGGGCGAAGCCCTCTTCCCTCCGGTCGGAGACCCGGCGGCGGTAGCGGCCCACGGCCTCGGTCAGGGAATCGCTGAGTTCCACCGCGCGGGGCTTGAGGGCCAGGGCCTGGCGCAGCTGTTCGATGAGTTCGGCATCCGTCCGGTACACGCCATCGGACTGGATCCAGTCGACCATCGCGTCGAGTGCCGCCACCGAATACGCGTGCACGGGCAGCCCCGGTGAAACCTTGGGCCGTGAACCCTGCCGTGAGACCACGACCGCCGCCGCACGCGCGGCGTCGAGCACCGACTGGGGCGAAAGCTCCTCGACCTGCTGCTGCCAAAGGCGCAGCAGCCCATTGGCCTGTTCCTGCGGATCGACGAAGGCCGCCGCCGACCACAGGCGGCGATAGGTCCAGCCCCGGGCCTCCAGAGCCTCGGCGCGCAGCCTCTCGCGTTCCCTGATACTGCCGGTCAGAGCGTAGCGGGGGCCGTCCGATTCGATCGCCATGACCATTCCGGTCTCCGCGGGGGCGGGCTGTTGCGCATTGCCCAGTGGCAGGGCCAGGTCGATCCCGGCGAAGCGCTCCACCGGGGCCAGGCCCCGTTTGCGCAGCCGCCAGGCGATATCGGCCACCAGCGGGTCGTCGCCCACTCCGGCCGCGGCGGCCCTGGCCCTGGCCTCCAGGCGCGAGCCCATGGACACACCGCGCAGGAAGTCCGGCAACAGGGCGGCACCGCCCTTGAGCCTGGTCGGTTCGAAGTCCGCCGGATCGAAGCAGCTGACGACGCTGAGCCGACGCCTGGCCCTGGTCGCCACGGCCGCCAGCAGGCGCTCCCCACCGGGTTCGCCCAGGGCACCGAAGTTGTAGATGACTCGGCCCTGCAGGGTCCGGCCGTAACCCAGCGAGAAGATGACGGCATCGCGGACGATCCCCTGCACCCGTGCGGCATCCGTGACGACGAACGGCTCCTTGGCCCCCGTCGACGAATCCCCGCTGGAGGAGAAGAAGGACGCCACATACGGATAGGTGCGAATTGCCTGTTGGATCGCGGTGGCCACCCGCTGGGCGTGCCACGGCGTCAGCGCAACCACCGCAAGGGACTCCCGCGAACGGGTCCGGGCGTGGCGCAGCACCAGGTCGACGACGCGCTGGACTTCGACTTCCAGGCTCTCCACCTGACCGGTCGCGGTGTCCGGGCTGCCCAGTCCGTCGGGCACATAGGCCAGTTCCAGGCCGGGTCCGTCGTTCGTCCTGGCGCTCGGCAGGGCGCGCAGCATCCCATCGTAGAACAGCCCTGAGAGCATCCTCGACAGCCCCAGGGGCGATTCGCGGTGCGTCGTGTGCAGCTGGTACTGCGGCAGGAAGTCCGCCAGGGCGGAGAACACACTGTCGACCTGGTCCTCGGGGCCGGGTGTGCGCCGGTCCACGGACACGCTGAACTCACGCGGACCCAGCAGGCGCTCATCACCGAGCGCGATGACCTGCTTGGCCCGAGTGATCGCCGGAGCCGCCTCCACAACCGACAACATCGCGGCGTCGGCCAGAATCACGGTGTCGAACAGCGGCACATCGCCGAAGTTCTGCGGCACCTGATAGGGGCTCATCATCCAGATCGGGGCCAGTGCGCCGACGACGTCGGGGGCCTTCTCCGTCATCCGGTCCAGGTGCAGGTAGTCCCCGCGCAGTTCGGAGCGGACCACCTCCGCCTGGTCCTTGTGAGTCTGGATGGCCCGCTTCCACGCCTGTGCGTGGGCGTACCGTAGCCGCTGGGCACCGGCCGCCACGAACGCGGAATCGCACCGCCGGTAGTCCGCCACGATCCGGTCGAGCTCGGCTGCGGACAAGCCGGTGATCTGTGCGTCTTCGGTGGCCATCTGCTGGAGCACCGTCGCCCAATAGGCCAGGTCGAACTCGTCGCCGACCATCGCGTGGCGCACCCGGCGTCCGCGCAAATCGTCCAATAGATCGCCCAGCCCGCCGGCGCGCAGCCGCACCTCGAGCTCGGTGCGCGCCGGCAGCTCCGCCAGCGATTCGCGGTCATCGGCCATCGCCTCGAGCCGGGCCTGCAGTTCCTCGACCAGCATCCCGGCCAGGTCACCGCCATCCGGGGTATCGACCAGCACCGGCATCAGGCGGTCCAGATCGGCGGCGAGTTCCTCGTACACCGCCTTGGCCGAATCCAGGCCCGGCGGAACGACCGGCAGTTTCGCTCCCTGATGGTCCTTGCGGAAGTAGGAGAACTCGTTGAACCGCTCACGCTCATCGCGGACCTCGAGCAGGGCCGCATGCAAGTCCTCGACGGTCAGACCGGAGCGGACGAACTCGCGGGCCTCCCGCTTGATCCGCCCGCGTTCGAACATCCCCAGATTCAGACCGCGTTCCCTACGGTACTCGGAGCTTCCTGTTGCCCCGATGAACAGGTCCAGATCAGCTTCGTAGATATCGGGGGCGAAGCGCTCCAAGGTCTTCTCGATATCGCCCAGCAGGCGCAGGCACTGGCCCCAGTCCCCCACCGTACGCGGCGGGTTGAGATGGGCTGCGCGCAGCACCGGTTCGGCCTCCGCGATCAGCTTCGGCAGCCTGCCAGCAGCGGATTCCGCAACCTGGCGCGCGTCCTCGGCCTGTTCATTGGTATCGAGTTTCGCCCCGAACCACACGGTGTCCTCCACGTCGAGGGTGAAGGCGCCCAGGTTCGAGAACTCCAGCAGGGTCTCCCGCAGGACCTCGCGGGCCGCGGGCGTCGCATCCATCACCTCGGGTCCGAAACGGACCGCGGTCTGGGGACCGGGATCGCGTCCGGTCAGCCGCGCCAGATGCTCCATGGTCGAATGGACCGAGGTCCGCCACGGCTTGCGCTCCCGGTGCAGCGCCTGGGTGTGGTCGCGCAGGCGGCCGCGCAGTTCGGTGAGTTCTTCGACCAGCTTCGCCAGGTCCGGCTTCTGTGCGCGTTCCGCATCGACGATAAGGGAGACCAGCCGCTTGCGCATCCCACTGTCGCCGGCGCGCCCGTCGACCAGCAGATCGGGCAGGCCCGCCGCCGCCAGCCGCCCGGCGAAGGCATCGAGCGCATCAGAGCTGGCCGCGACGTACAAGACGTTCTTGCCCTGGTGGGCCAGCGAGGTCGCGGTCGCCACCGCCACCTGGGTGGCACCCGAGCCGGCGGGGGTGTGGACGACGAAGCTTCCGCCGCCCAGTGCCGCATCGACCACCGCCTGCTGATCACCGTCGACGTCGAGCACGAGGAACTCATCGGCCGGATCGCGGTCGGGCAGGGGCGTGGGCGCCTTGGCGACGTGGCGGGTGCGCCGGATGGGACCCTTGCGCCTGCGCCTGCCGCGTGGGTTCTCCACCGTCAGGCGGCGCTTGTGCGCCCGCCCGGACCCGTCCGCACCGCGCGCAGTCCGTTTCGGGGCCTGGGAACCGGCTGGCTCCATGGCTTCGGCATCGCCTGCCGCGGGCTCCACTTTGCCGGTCGCCTGGCTGGCCGCCGCACTCTGCCACGGCTGGGGCTTGGCGCCATTGTCGGTATCCGAGGCCGCGGCCCGGTCGGATTCGGCAGTCGTGTCCGCGGAGTCCTGCGCCGGAGTTTCGGACCTCGCGGCGTCGATGGCCGGGGAGTCACTTGCCGGGGCCGCGGTTGCCGGGGACTCGGCGGCGCCGGACTGTGCCTGCGCAGCAGAATCCTGTCCCGCCGGCTCCTGCGCTGCCTGTTCCTGCGCTGCCTGTTCCTGCACAGGAGGGGCCGCCGCCGATTCCGCCGGAGTCCGCCCCGGCGCACCGGCCGCGTCGGTTTCTGCGGCACCGGCATCCCCCTCGGCCGATTCCCGCGCCTCCGAGTCCTCGGAGTCCTCGCCCCAGTCGGCCTGGGAGGCGAAGAAGTCCTCGTCGTAGTAGTCCTCGTCATCGTCGAAGAAATCGTCGTCGTCATCGCTGAAGTCGATCGCCACAAGCCCCGCCGGCCCGAAATCATTGACCGGATCATCTTCCGGGATGACCTCGTCATAACCGTCGGAGACCCCGGCGCTGAGCGTGACGGCCGCGGACTCGTGGGGGCCTGGCGCTCCCGGATCCGCCTGCTGGGCGTGCTGTACCAGCGCCTCCCTGGCATCGACGTCGCCGGCCAGGGCGCGCAACAGCGGATTGCCCTCTGCACCGGCGTCGCCCGTGAAGGTGGCGGCGATATTCGCGAATGTCGAGATGACCAGGCGATGGTTGACCAGCAGACCGGGCACGGCCTTGGTCGCGGTCCGCAGGCGGTCGATCACCGGCTGTGGATCGAATCCGTGACCGCGTTCGCGGGTCGCGTCGATCCACGAATCGGCGTCGATGAACACCCCGTGCTCGACCTCCAGGATCGCGCGCAGGGCGGGGTTGATCGTGATGTCGTCGGACAGCACGATCTCGTAGTCCTCGATTTTGGATCCACGCGGGACCAACTGCACATGGCGCAACAGGATCGGGGCGTTGAACTCGTGGCGCAGGCTGCCCTCGCGTTTGGTCCAGGAGGCGAATCCGATGGCCAGTTGGGCGACCGCGATTCCGCGCTCATACCCCAGTTGTTCGTCCTTCTGCCGGATCGAGCGCGCCCGGCGCCTGGCATCGGCGAGCTGCTCGGCATCGCGAATCAGGCTGGACAGGCGCGTTGGCCGACCGGCCAACAGTTGCGCCATGCCGGAGGGGTGCGCGCCGGTGAGCTCGATGAGGCCATCCCGCGAATCGCGGAAGTGCAGCATCGTGTCGCGACCACCCAGCTTGGCGGCCTGTTCCTGCCAATTGGCGAACGCGGCTTCGACGGAGTTCGGCTCAGTAAGTCTAGACACGTAGTCCAGGGTACTTGCATTACCTCCTCACGCTCCAAAGGCACACCGGATGAAGGTGTGTTTCAGAAGCTGATAGAGTAGATTCGGTACTTCACCGGGAAGCCGGTGGATCACTGTCGCCCCCGTAGCTCAGGGGATAGAGCACCGCTCTCCTAAAGCGGGTGTCGTTGGTTCGAATCCAATCGGGGGCACAACCCATCATCGGGTAATGCACGCTCCGCGGAACAGCACTCCGGCCGCAACCGGCCGGATGTTCCCGGGGCGTGTTTGTACGTATGCGCGCCGGCCCCGGAGCGGCGATCGTGGACATCGCCTCGGGCATGGCGCCGGCCCGCCACAAACTCTCGCGCAGCGCGGCCGGTCTGGCGCTCTGGACGGTTTCCCGCGCACACCGCCTTCGACACTGCGGGCCCGTCCTCACCATTGCGGGCGAGGGCGGGCCCGGCTACGCTCGAACCCAGCATCCGTAGGCATTCCACCGGGACCACCGGCGACCTGCGGGCGCAGTCGAAACCTCCAATGACGAAGGGCGAGGACATTGAGCGCAGTCCACACTGTGATGGGGCCGGTCGACCCGGCCGAACTGGGCACCACGCTGATGCACGAACACGTATTCGTTCTGACCGATGAAGTGCAGAACAACTATCAGACGGACTGGGGGTCGGAACCCCAGCGGATCGCCGAGGCCGTTGCCGAACTCCAACGGGCCTATGATGCCGGGGTCCGCACGATCGTCGATCCGACTGTGGTCGGCCTGGGACGCTACATTCCGCGCATCCAGGAGATCGCACGGCAGGTGCCCCTGCAGATCGTCGTGGCCACCGGCGTGTACACGTACACCACCGTCCCGAACTACTTCATGCACCGTGGCCCCGCGCTCAACGCGATGCTCGGCGCAGAGGTTCCCGATCCGATGGTGGATATGTTCATCGGCGATATCCGCGAGGGCATCAACGGCACCGGGGTCAGGGCCGGCATGCTCAAGTGCGCGATCGACCATCAGGGACTGACCCGTGGCGTCGAGCGGGTGATGCGGGCCGTGGCACGGGCCCACCTGGCCACCGACGTGCCGATCACGGTCCACACCCACCCCGGTTCGCAGACCGGCCTGCACGTCAAGCGGGTGATGGTCGACGAGGAGGGGGTGGACCCCTCCCGCATCGTGCTGGGCCACAGCGGGGATTCCACCGATTGCGATCACCTGTCGTCGTTGGCCGATATGGGCTTCACCCTGGGCATGGACCGCTTCGGCATCAACATCGACACCACCTTCGAAGCCCGCGCGGACACACTGGTCGAAATGGTCAGCCGCGGTTATGCCGAACAGATGGTCTTGTCCCAGGACGCCTCCTGCTACATCGACTGGATCGATCCCGTGGCCCGCGCGCAGATGGCCCAGTGGCACTTCACCCACGTCTTCGACGATGTCATCCCCTACGCCCTGGAGCACGGGGTCGACCAGTCCGCCGTCGACACCATGCTCGTCGATGTGCCCCGCCGGGTGCTGGCGGGCGCCTGAACGACCGGGCCCGACCGGAAACAAACGGGGGCCGAGGTTCCCGCCACAGCGGCGGAACCTCGGCCCCCGTTTCGGCAATCCGCCGATCAGCTGTTCGTGATCACCTGCGGGTGTTCGGGATTCGAGCAGCTGAAGTCGACCCGGTAGCCGCGGCAGAAGTAGCTGGCGTCCTTCTTGAAGGGCAGGCCCTTGAACAGGTAGCCGGAGGGAACCGGGTACAAGCCCCGCTTCTTCAGCCCCTTGAAGGTTGCATCGGCTCCGTCGACGGTCCACTTGTGAATCGAGTGCATGAGGAACATCGAACCGGGCTTACTGGTGTTCACCGCGGAATCTATCGTCTTCTGCTTCGACTTGGTCTTCCAGTCGAGGGTGTCGACGTCCCAGATCATCAGGCGCATCCCCGAGGCCTTTTCGACCATCCGGTTCTTCGCACCGTAGGGCGGGCGCATCTGAGTGGGCTTGGGGATACCGGCCTTGACGATCGCCTTGTTCGTCTTGTCGATCTGTTCCTTCACCCCCGCCGCCGACATGGCCGACAGCTGCGGATGGCTCCACGAGTGGTTCTCGATCTCATTGCCCTGGTCGTAGAGCTTCTTGGCCTCCTTGGGGAAGTTGGCCACGTTCTGCCCGATCATGAAGAAGGTCGCGCGCACATCGTTGTCCTCGAGCGCCTCCATGATCTCATCGGTCAGTTCAGCATTCCCAGGGCCGTCGTCATAGGTCACGCCCACACAGGGCAGCAGACCACAGGTGTAGTCCGGCAGCCAGGTCTTGGAGTCCTTGGCCGGGGTGAACGAACCACTGCCCAGGGCCTCACGCACCTGCTGGCCCAGTTCGGACAGATCGCCCTTGTCCACGGCCTGGCCGTCGATGGTCGGCAGGGCCTTGTCGTCGACTCCCAGCGCCGCGCCCTCGCCCAGTTTGGACGCATCGGAGAACAGCGCCGAGGCCGGCTGGGTCTTATCGTCCTTGACGTTCGTGACGAACGACGTGTGGCCGGTCTGGCCCTTGACCGTGGCGTCCACGGTGGACAGAATGTAGTCCCCACCGGCTGCGATCACCCGGTTGCTCACCGTCACGCCCTTGGACTGGTCCGAGGCAAGGGCGGATGCCGTGGGGATCGCGGTGGCCCCGGCGGCCTCGCCCGAGGTGAAGTCGGCTTCGTCCCAGCGTTCGCCCGGCTTCGTGGTCACCGGGTCGAAACCCTTGTGGGTCCCGAAGGCCCCACCGGACTTCAGGTCGGCGAGGATCGCCTTCTCCATTTCCTCATTGAGACTGGAGGTTCCGCGCAGACCGAAGAAGTGGGCGTCCACGGGGACCTTCGTCGACTCGCCGTCGTCGACGATCGCGTAGCTCTGCAGGCTCTTCTCCACCCCCTGGGGCAGGCCGTCGTAGTGCACCGAGTCACCCCCGATGCCACCGCCGCCGCCCGAGGTGCAGCCGGCCAGCAGCAGTCCCGCCACCGCGGTCAGGGCAGCGCCCACCTTCGTATTTCGGCCCAGGCCGCGCCTCGGCCCCGATCCACTAGAAATTCCCACTGCTGATCCCGCTTCCTTGTCCACCACGCAACAAACCAATGGCCCGGGGCCGGATCATTCCGAACCCCGGGCCACTCAACACCCTAATACCTTCACGCTTGACGAAGTTCGCAGGGATGGGTGCTTTGACTCACACCGTGCGTGCCGTCCTACCTCACTTGAACAGCTTCTCGCCCGCCACGCGCACGACCATGGTCGGGCACTTGGCATAGGGCAACACGGACTGCGAGGTCGATCCCAACAGCAGACCGGCGAACCCGCCGCGTCCACGCGAGCCGAGGACGAGCAGATCGGCGGTGTCCGATGCGCGCACCAGGACCTCCGAGGGCTGCCCGTCGAACAGGGTCCAATCGACCTTGAGGTCGGCGTACTTCTCGTTGACCGCGGCCTGGGCCAGCTTCAGCTTGTCGGATCCCTTGCCGACGAACTCGCTGAGATCGGTGGTGCTGGGCAGCCATTCGGGGCCGACCACGGTGGTCGTGATAACGCCCAGGATGTGCAGGGGCAGGCCACGGGTCACCGCGTACTCCGCAGCAGCCCAGAGAGCCGGGGACTCCTTGCCGAGCGCGTCGATGCCCACGACCACGGAACCACCGAAGTCCAGGCCCGCTGCGTCTTCGACGGGCAGGTCGATATCACCGGCGGCGCGGACGCTGAAGTCATCACCGGCGGCATTGCGGATCGGCCGCGATGCGGTGGGCTGGGCCTCCCGCTTGGAATCCGTGCTGAAGGCCGTGGGAATCACGACGGTGGGGCACTTGGCGTGGGCCGGCAGCGCGCTGGGCACCGAACCGAGCAGACGGCCGGCGAATCCGCCGCGGCCACGGGTGCCGACGACTGCCAGAGTGGCCTGCTTCGATTCCTCGACCAACACGCCCGCGGCATCGCCGATCTCGATGACGGCCTCGACCTGGACACCGGCCTGCTTGACCCGGCCGGCTGCTTCCTTGAGCGTATCGGTCACCGCGGCGCGCACGGCGGAATCGTCGATCGGCACATAGGACACATCGATGGACGCCGCTGCAACGCTGGGCACCGTATAGGCGCCGACGAGGCGAATCGAGCGATCCGTCGCCTGCGCGTACTCGATCGCCCACGACAGGGCGTTGTTGCTGGAATCCGAACCGTCGATGCCGACGACAACGGCCTGGGCGTCTGCGACCTCCGGGGTCTTCTGATCGCTCATTCGATTCTCCTCACTTAGGGCCAGTCTCCACTGGCATCAATGCTTTGCGGGCTGACATGACCAGCCTAACGCCTACAGGAGTGGTTGAGTCCGCGTTCCGTCATGCGGCTGACGGAAGTTCAAGGAATGGACGCCAGGCCGGGGCGGGATCGTCGAGATCCGGTAACCACCAGGCCTGCCCTCCCGGAACGAACGGGGAGAACAGCAACCGCCAGCCAATCTCCTCGGGCAGCGCATCGCCCTTGCGGTTATTGCACGCGCGGCAGCAGGCCACCAGGTTCAGCCAGCTGTTCTGCCCGCCTCTGGAGCGCGGCAGGACGTGGTCCACCGTATTCGCCGCATGACCGCAATAGCCGCACCGGTGACGGTCCCGGCGCAGCACCCCGCGGCGGGAGACCACGGTGGTCGAACCGGTGGGCTGCCGGACATACCTGCGCAGCAGGATGACGGCGGGCTGTTCGACCGTCAACCGCTCGCTGTGAATGGTGCGCCCAGGCTCTACGGCCAGCACACTGGCCTTCTGCCCCAGCACCAGCACGATCGCCCGGCGGTAGGGCACGACCGACATGGGCTCGTAACCGGCGTTGAGCACCAGTGTGCGCAGGCTGCTGTGCGCCCGGCTCATGCGCCCACTCCCACCGCAGAGGCCTCCTGCCGATCCAGTGCCCGTGGACGACGAAGGGCGCCGTGCACACGCACGGCGCCCTTCGTCCGGCGCGCAGACGCGCCGTGAGTGGCAGGGGCTATTCGCCCACCGCCACCGAATATGTGGTCTATCCCGCTGGTTCTCATGGCCATGACACCCGCTTCCCCACGCAGAACCGGTCCGCCGGATGCGGACGGTCCCCAGCGCGGTCGCTGTCCAGTGCCGCACCGGCTGTGCGGCACACTCATTTCCAGCCTACAGACAATGATGTCCCCTGTGGTGAAAACCACAGGGGACATCATTCAAGATTAAGCGAACACTCAGTGAACGACCAAGAGGAGGAAGCCCGTCGTCACCAGTGCCCAGTGTCAGTTGGAGCGCGGTGGCTCAGAGAACGCGAACGAACTGCGCACCCGCCGAGACCATCCAGTTGATCGACCGGTAGCTGGTGTCGACCCGGGGATTGCCCGCGTCGTACATCATGCCGCCACCGGCGTAGATGCCCACGTGGCCGGGGCTCCAGATGATGTCACCGGGCTTGGCCTCGGAACGGCTGACGATATGGCCGGCCCTGTGCTGTTCTCCGGAGGTGCGCGGCAGGCTCACGCCCACCTTGGCGAAGACGAACTGAGTGTAACCGGAGCAGTCCCAACCCGAGGGGCTGGTGCCGCCGGAGACGTAGGGCACGCCCACATACTGCTTGGCGATGCCGATGACCTTCTGGGCCTTCGAACCATCGGGGATCGAAACGGACTTCCCGGCCGACTTCCCCGCGGATTTCCCGGTGGCGCCGGCGGCGGTGCCTTCGGCTGCAACAGCCTTCTTCGGCGCCTTGGTGGCCTTCACGCTGAGGTTGACGACCCCCGCAGTGGAGGAATCCTTGGCCGATTTCGCCACAGGCTCGACGCTGATCGACTTCTGTGCTTCGAACGACTCGGTCTGCTGCGAGCTGGTCGCCTTGTCCGCATTGTCCTTGTCCGTGCTGGCGACTGCGCTGGGCAGGCCGGCAGCGACGACCAGACCACCGGCGGCGGCCACAACGGCCGCGCGGCGTCCGACCACGCCCGAGTTGGCGTTGAGGGCTGCGGTGAGTTCTGTCAGGGGGGTCTTCACGCGGGTATCCGCGCGACGGCGACCGTGCTGCTTCTGAGTCAAGGGGGTTCCTCCGCGATCATCACAACCGGCCCGGTGATCCGGCGCCGCGTTTCCGTGGATCGATCGCAATCGTTTCGTTACAAAAACTGACAGGCTCTACCGTAACGAATCCGAACCGAATTGTCACGTTTCGGTCACGAGGATCACAGATCAACATACATTCGGGGCCACACGAGCAGTGCTCGCGTGGCCCCGAAAGCGCCTGTACGCGCTGTCGGCGGACCGGTCGCCGCCGGTCCGCCGACAGCGGCTATCAGCCCACGCGCACGTAGACCGCGTCGCTCATCCAGGCGGTGGAGGTGTAAACGGTGCCCACCCGGCTGTTGCGGGCGTCGACCATCTTGCCGCCGCCGGCGTAGATGCCGACGTGGCCCGGATGCCACATGATGTCGCCCGGCTGGGCCTGCGACTTGGGGATCACGGTACCGGCGGACTTGATCGCCCCGGAGGTGCGCGGCAGGCTCACGCCCACCTTGTTGTAGACATACGACACGAAGCCCGAGCAGTCCCAGCCGCTGGGCGAGGAGCCGCCCCAGGAGTAGGGCGCGCCGACATAGCCCTTGGCGATCGCCACGGCCTTCTCACCGCGCGAGCCGTTGGAGGGCACGGAGACGTGCTTCGAACCCGAAGAGGACTTCTTGCCCGAATCACCGTTGCCCGAGGACGAAGAAGACGAAGAACCGGAGGACGAAGAACCATTGTCGGTGGCCGACGGGGTGACCACGGGTGCGGGCTTGGGCGCCTTCTTGGCGGTGACGTTGAGCGTCACGGCTCCGGCCTGCACCGAGTCCTTCTTATCGGAGTCCTTCTTATCGGCCTTGGACGCGGCCTTCGCCGCCGGGGCGACCTTCAGCGCATCCTGGCTTTGGAAGTCGGTGGCGTCCGCCGAAACCTTCTGCGCGGCGGTGGAGGCTCCGGCATCGTCGGCCTTGGCCGTTCCCGACATCGCGGTGGGTAGGCCGGCAGCCACTGCCAGGCCGCCTGCGGCCGCGACAACAGCGGCCCTGCGTCCCACCACCCCGGTGTTGGCGCTGAGCGCGTCGGCAAGTTCGGTCAGCGGGGTCTTCGCTCGCGTGTTTGCGCGGCGGCGACCGTGCGTCTTGTTCGCCAAGGGAATGTCCTCCAAAGTATGCGGGGCGCCCGGTCCGGGCGACCGAGATCAACCCTAACGAAATGATCACGGTAAGTCACGTTTTGGTTACGATTCCCAGCTGGGACTCAGATTCGGCCCTCCGAGTTCCACGACGCACTGGACCCCCGGCGGATGATCCGCCGGGGGTCCAGTGCGTCGTGGAACGTACAGCACGCCGTTCAGGCGGTGATGGGGCGGACGAACACGTGCGTCGCCGTCTCCACCGGCAGATCCAGCACATCTTCCACATCCGGCGCGCTCAGCGTGATGTATTCGCCCTCCGGCCGAGAGGAGACCTTGGCTCCGGGCATGACGCCGGTCTGCCTGAACTTCTCCAACAGATAGTGGTCGACCTGCAGGGGTTCGGCGAACCAGGCGATCTCCACATCAGCACCGGTGCGGCCACAGGCCGCCGCCAGGGAGATCACCGGTTCGGGTGCCGCGGCTTCGACACCCAGCTTGTCCAGGCCGGGGATCGGGTTCCCATAGGGCCCGGTCTGCAGGTTGGGCAGCAGCTTGACCAGCTTCTCCTCCACCTGATCGCTCATCACATGCTCCCACCGGCAGGCCTCATCGTGGATGAGCACCCAGTCGAGGTCGATGACATCGGCCAACAGGCGCTCGGCCAAGCGGTGCTTGCGCATCACCGACATGGCGTGCTCACGACCCTCTTCGGTCAGTTCCAGCCTGCGGTCGGGGTCGACGATGAGCAGCCCGTCGCGCTCCATTCGCGCCACGGTCTGGGACACGGTCGGCCCCGAATGGTCCAGGCGTTCGGCGATCCTGGCGCGCAGCGGCGTAATGCCCTGTTCCTCCAGTTCGACGATGGCCTTCAAATACATTTCAGTCGTGTCGACGAGATCGTTCACAGTCCCCTACTTTGTCGTGTCTGCAGACTCGATAGCCACTCCGGCTATCCACCCTGCCCTAATCCTACTGGGAAGAGCAACCGGATTCCCCGATTCATTCCCGTCCCCGGCTATCGTTTAGGTCAGCCTACATAAAATCACGGATTCAAACGCACGACACTCCAGTCCGCACCGCTGTCCAAGGGATGTAATTCCCCGTCGATCGTGGTGTAGACGAAACGATCGTGGAACCGGTTATCCCGTCCCGCCCAGAACTCGATGTCCACCGGCCGCACCCGGTAACCGCCCCAGTGTTCGGGCCGCGGCACGTCCACCCCCGCGAAGCGCTCGGCAACCCGTTCGTACTGCTCCTCCAGGCCGTCCCTGTCCGCCACCGGGCACGACTGCCGTGACGCCCAGGCACCCAGCTGCGACCCCCGGGTGCGCTTGGCGAAGTAGGCGTCGGATTCCTCCGCGGTGATCTTCTCCGCAATTCCGCGCACCCGCACAGAGCGCTGCATCTCGTGCCAGGGGAAGACCAGCGCCACGTGGGGATTCCCGGCGATCTGGCGGCCCTTGGCCGAGTCGTAGTTGGTGAAGAACACGAAGCCGGCGGCATCGAAGCTCTTGAGCAGCACGATCCTGGCATCCGGGCCCGCCGCATCCGCTGTGGCCACGAGCATCGCATTGGGTTCGGCCAGTTCCGCCTGCGCGGCGGTGTACCAATCGGTGAACTGGGCGGCCGGATCGGCCGCCAGATCGTCCGTGATGCCACGATGGTATTCGACACGCTGTGCCGCCAGATCCAGGATCGCCTTGGGAATGTCCGCCATATGTCCAGCCTACCCGGCCCCGGTTCACACGCCGTAGAATGGTCTGGGTGAGCACTGATACAGCAGACACCATCACCATCCCCTCCGACCTCCTGCCGGCCGATGGACGCTTCGGCTCCGGACCGGCCAGGATCCGTCAATCCCAGGTCGACGCCCTGAGCGCCGCGGGACGCACCGTGCTGGGCACCTCCCACCGGCAGAAGCCGGTGAAGGACCTGGTCGCCCGCATCCGTGCCGGCGTCTCCGAACTCTTCTCCCTGCCCGCCGGCTACGAGGTCGTCCTGGGCAACGGCGGGTCCACCGTGTTCTGGGATGTCGCGACCTTCGGCCTGGTCCGCCGGAAGGCCGTACACGCCCAGTTCGGTGAGTTCGGCTCGAAGTTCGCCAAGGCCACCCGGACCGCGCCCTGGCTCGATGAGTCGGTCATCGTCGATGCCGCACCCGGGACCTCGGCCGTGCCGACTGCGGTCGACGGTGCCGACGTCTACGCCTGGCCCCACAACGAGACCTCCACCGGTGTGGCCACGGACATCGTGCGCCCCGCGGGGATAGCCGAGGACGCCCTCGTCGTGATCGATGCGACCTCGGCGGCCGGCGGCCTACCCGTGGACATCTCCCAGACCGATGTCTACTACTTCGCCCCGCAGAAGAACATGGGCTCCGACGGCGGCCTGTGGGTTGCCATCATGAGCCCGCGCGCTCTTGAGAGGGCCAGGGAGATCAAGGACTCCGGCCGCTACATCCCCGGTTCCCTCGACCTGGTCACCGCGATCGACAACTCCGCGAAGGACCAGACCTACAACACCCCGGCCGTGGCGACCCTGTTGCTGCTGGCCGAACAGCTCGAATGGATCAACGGCAACGGCGGGCTGGGCTGGGCCACCGCGCGCACCGCGGAATCCTCCAGCATGATCTACGACTGGGCCCGGACCAATGCCCACGCCCAGGCCTTCGTGACCGAGCCGGCCGACCGTTCGGCGGTCGTCGCCACCGTCGACTTCGACGACACCGTCGATGCCAAGGCCCTCGCAGCGGCTCTGCGCGCCAATGGGATCGTCGACGTCGAGCCCTACCGCAAGCTGGGTCGCAACCAGCTGCGCATCGCCACCTTCGTTTCAGTCGAACCGGCGGACGTCAAAGCACTGCTGGCCTGCATCGACTACGTGCTCGAGCGCCTCTGAGCGAAGTGTAGGCCCCCGACACACGAGGCCGCCCCTCCCGTAACGGGAGGGGCGGCCTCGTCCGATTGCGCCCGGTGGCGGGCCCGGACGCCCGCCTGGAACCCGGCGACACGGGTACTAAAGGAAGTACACCAGCGCCCCGACGGCGAACGCCCCTGCGGCCACCACGGCACATCCGAACTCGATGATGATGCCGATGCCCAGCGCTTTGAGCACCACAAGGGTCGCCTGCCAGGCCGGGCCCCAGTCGCGCAACCGCAGATACTCCATCAGCAGCAGGCCCGCGACGAAGCCCAGGGGCAGCCCAACGACGGGGACGACGAAGAATCCCACGATCCCCAGCAGGCCGGCCACCAGCTGTGACCTACCGGGTATCCCCCGGTCCTTGAGCCGGCGCCCGGTGAGCACCCAGGACGAGGTCATCCCGGCCACCGCGCACACCCCGGCCACCGCGGTGGCGGCCCAGCTGCCGGGGCTGTTCAGGACGAATCCCCACACCAGGGTCGACACCAGGATGAGGATGCTGCCGGGCAGGACCGGCACGATGATGCCCAGACAGCCGACCAGGATGCACACGGCGACGATGAGTGTGGTGATGAGCTCCGGCGTCATTGATGCCCGTCATAGGTGAAGTGGATGATCCGCCGCGGATGGACCCGCGCTCTGTGCACGCGCATGTTCTTCGCGAAGACCATCCAGGTCACGCCGATCAGGATGCCGATGACTCCCGAGATCCCCCCGACCAGCACCGCGGCCCGTGGCCCCAGCCAGTCGGCGATGAAGCCGGCGAACGGCGCGCCGATCGGGGCCCCTCCCATCACGACCGCCATGTAGATTGCCATTACACGGCCGCGCACCGCGCCCGGTGTGGTGGTCTGGACGTAGGCGTTCGCCGCGGTCGACATCGTGATCGAGGCGAAGCCCACGAAGATCAGCGTCACGGCGAATGCGGAATAGGTGGGCATCAGCGCGGCACTGACGGTGGCCAGGCCGAATCCGCCTGCCGCTGCGAAGATGAAGCGCAGTCTGGGACGTTCCCGTTTGGCAGCCGTCAGGGCTCCGGCCAGCGAACCGATCGCCATCACCGAGTTCAGCAGTCCGAACCCACTGGCATCGTGGTGGAACTCCAGCTTGGCCATCGTGGAGGTGAAGATGTTGAAGTTGTATCCGAAGGTCGACACGACGAACAACACACTGAGGACGACCACGATGTCGGGCCGGGTGCGCAGATACGAAAATCCGCCGGTGATCGACTTGAGCCCCTGCCCCTTGGGCCGGCGGGCCGCCGGATGCAGCTTCGAGGTGTCCAGGGTAACCAGCACCAGGATGGTCGCGGCGAAGCCCAGCCCGGCGATCAGGAAGATGGGACCCGCGCCGATCAGCGCGGTGAGCACACCGGCGATACCGGGTCCCACCATGCGCGCCCCGTTGAACGACGCCGAGTTCAGCGACACCGCATTGGGCACCAGCTTCTCGCCGACCAGTTCGGAGACGAAGGACTGGCGCGCCGGCGAATCGACCGTGGAAACCAGCCCCAGGGCCAGTGCCAGAACGTAGACGTGCCACAGCTGGATGACCCCGGAGAGCATCAGCCCGAACAGGATGAAGCCGTTGATCCCCATCAGCGCCTGGGTGATGATAAGCAGTTTGCGCTTGTCGAAGCGGTCGACGATCGACCCGGCGAAGGGGAACATGATGAGCTGCGGCCCCAGCTGCAGGGCCATCCCCACACCCAGGGCCGTCGCATCGTTATCGGTCAGTTCGGTCAGGACGATCCAGTCCTGTGCCGTGCGTTGCATCCAGGTGCCGGTATTGGACACCAGGGCGCCGGAGAACCAATTGCGGTAGTTGCGCTCGTGGAGAGACTGGAACATCGAACTCAAGGTGTAGCGCTCTCCTTCCGGACCCGCAGCGCCGGTACGCCGCCGAACCGCTGCGTCGTATCAGACTGTTGTGTCCTCGGGTCGGGCATGACCGCCGTCCGAACCGGCCGGGATCATCTCGAACACCTCGGCCCGGTCGTCGACGACCGGTTCGGCTTGTTCAACAGGTCGTTCCTTCGGCGCGGTTTCCGAATGCGCTCCGCAGCCGGCGGCCAGGGCGACCACCCGGCCGTCGAAGGGCGACCACTCGTTGGCGCACACACCGAACTGGGTGCGCACCGCCCCCGCCATCGGCAGCAGATAGCCGCAGCTGCCGCAGTGTGCCGTGGAGTTGCGGGCGAATTCGCCGTCCGCACCCGATTCCGCCCCGGCCCAGCGCGCCGCCGCGTTCGAAATGCCCTCGTTCGACAGCACCCGCTCGCGGCCCAGACCGAACTCGAAGTTCGCGATCTGGTCGACGTTGTCCCCGCTCGTATTGTCCTCGTCCTGCCGCACCGGCACCTGCTGATAGCCCGGCTGCAGGTTCGGATCGGTGTCGAGCTTGGGCAACACGTCCTTGGGCGCCATATCGCCTGGGCGCACACGTTCGCGCCAGGGCACCCAGTCCGGCGCCAGCAGGGCGCCGTCACCGGGCAGCAGTGCGGTCTCGCAGACCGTGACCTTCTTCGAACGAGGGGCCCTGGCCAGTACCGCGATCCAGTGCCAGCCCCGATATGCGGGGTCGGTGCAGGCGAAGGTGTGGGTGACCAGGCGCGGCGATTCCTCCACGCACCCCAGGTGTTCCCCGATGTGGGCGGCGCCCGCGACCTCGACGATCGCCTCGCGCGCCACGTCGACGGCCGCGGCCAGCACCTTGTCCGGTGCCGTTGTACGGCGCCGCGGTGTCTTGACCGGGGCAGGGGCTCCGGCGCGCAGCGAGGTCTGCCATTCGGCGAATAACCCGCTCATCAACCCTCCAAATCGTCGGCGATGTGCCGCAGGACCTCTGCGACCTTCTTGGAATGCCCCACTTCGGGGAAGCGTCCCAGGTGAAGGCCGGCGGAAGTGTCCTCCAGCAATCTAATCACATCATCGATCATCGCGGCGGTCTTCTCGGGATCCCGCCGCACCCGGCGGGTGGGTTCGACGACCCGCGCTTTGAGCACCTGTTTGCCCTTGCGCCCGTCGACGACGTCGAAGTCCAGGCGGGTGCCCGGCTGGACTTCTGCGCCGGCCGGCAGCGCGGAGGCGTGTAGGAACACGCGTTCGCCGTCATCGGTGGTGACGAAACCAAAACCCTTGTCGGCGTTGAAGAATTTGACTCGACCGGTGGGCATGACTTCCTTTCCTCGTAGTGGTGGGGTACCGGCGCTGCGCGCCCGCCCCTGTGTGCTCCGCACCGCGCGCGACCACCCGCGCGAACGCGTGATCCGCCGATGAGCGGAGGAGAATGAGTTGATGGAGGGACCTGTGAAATATGGAGACTCCGACGGCGCTCCCCGCTGTGGGCCGCTGGACGGTCCCCGGTTCAGGCCCGACGGGCCCGGATCAGCCGGAGGAACTCCACCATCAACAGGATGAACGCGATCGGCAGCGTGATCATTCCGATCCAGGTCAGCGTCCGCGACGGTGTGGCCCCGGCCAGCGCCATGATGAGGACGACCACGATCGACAGGCCGCCGATCACGGCCAGCACCACGCCGATGCCCAGCATCACCGCGTCCACCCGTGTCGATTCAGTCTTGTCCACCGTCGCCCCTTCTGGCAGCATCGTCCCAACGCAGACGAGTCTACCGGTTGAACCCGGTGTCCGCCGCCGCGGGTACGAGCGTACCTGCCATCTCACATCCCGCATCCGGCCGGGCGGCACTAAAATGTCACGAGTGCCCTCGCTCCAATCGTTCAATGCCTGGCTGGCCCACTGCCCCGAACCCCGACTCCGCGCGATCCTGAACACGCGACGCGATCTGCTGCGCCGCGATGCCGCGAACACGCAGCGGATCGCCGGCGCCGCCGGAACCCGTGCCGGGGTTGCCAGGGGGCTGGAGTCCTTGGACACCGGAGCCCTCCAGTTGGCCTGCGCGCTGGCCGCGCGCTCCCGGGTGACGCCCGACGTCTCCTTCGACGAACTGCCCGCCGGGCTCGATCCGCGGGCCTTCGACACATTGGCCGATACCGCGTTGATCTGGCCCGCCGGGGCGGAATCCCAGGACTCGGCCGAGCCGGCCTCCATGCGCTGGCGCATCCAGTCGGAGGCGGTCTCCCTGCTGCCCACGAGCGCACGGGACCAGTCCAATCCCCCGGCCTGGCTGCACGCCGAACCACCCAGGGCTCCCGTCATGGCGCCGGTCTCCCAGGCGATTGCCCGCAACGCGCAGGCCGGTGCCGCAGCCCAGGTGGTGGGCGATATCGTGGCGCTGGTCCGCGAGGTCGCAGCCCGCCCGGCCTCCCAACTGGTCAAGGGCGGGATCGGCAAACGCGACCTCATGTCCTACGCCTCGCGCACCGGCGCGGGGGCCCACCGCAGCGTGCTCCTGTTGGAACTGGCCGGCCGGCTGGGCCTGCTGGGCGTCGGCGGACCCGATGCCGACCCCGTGTGGTTGCCGACGAACGTGTTCGAGTCCTTCGCAGCCGGCGACCGGGCAGCCGCCTACGCCCGGGTGGTCGAGGCGTGGCTGGCCCTGCCCGTCGAGGTGGGCCAGGTGGTAGCCGGGCGCGATGGCACCGGTGCAGTGGTCCACGCGCTATCGTCGCTGGGGCACAGCCCCACCTCGCCCTTCTCCGGTTTCCCGATCTCGCAGCCGGTGATGCCACTGACCCGGTACCTGCTGCTGACGGATTTGGACGCCCTGGGCGCGCGCGGCGGCTTCGCGGCCGCTGCGGCTGCGATCGTCGAGGATTTCACGTGGCACCATCCACTGCTGCCCAGCGCCGACGAACCGGTCCTGACCGAGATCCTGGCCGAGGCCGAGTACCTGGGCCTGGTCACCACTCCCCTGGCCCGACCGGACTCCTTCGGGCTGACCCCGGTGGGAGTGCGGCTGGCCGCGCACCTGGCCGGTGCGATGCCGCGCTCGGGCAACCCGCTGCCCTTCGACCTCGAGCGGCTCACGGTGCCGCAGGGCTGGACCGACCTGGTCGCCGGCCTCCTGCCGCCCCTCGAGCGCACCGTCGTCCTGCAGTCCGACCTGACCGCAGTCGCCACAGGGCCCCTGGAACCCACCGTGGCGACCGCACTGGAGCGGGTGGCCGATGTCGAGACCCGCGGACAGGGCACCGTGTTCAGGTTCACCGAGGCCAGCCTGCGGCGGGGGCTGGAGGACGGGCTGAGCGCCGCGGACGTGCTCGCCCTCATCGCAGGGGCCGCGGATGGCCCGTTGGTCCCGACCCTGGAGTTCCTGATCGAGGAGACCGCCGCACGGATGCACCGGGTGCGCCTGGCTCCGGCTCGTTCGGTCATCGTCGTCGACGATCCGGACGACCTGACGCAGATCGTCAACGAGCCGATCCTGTTGACCGCCGGCATCGAACAGCTCACCTCGACGGTGGCCACCGCCAGGGTCAGTCAGGAACGACTGGCCGAGCTGCTGGCCGCCGCCGACATCCACACCCTGGGCGCGCAGAGCGAACACACAACGACGCTGCCCGCACCGATCACCGCGGTCGCGCCGATCAAGCGCCGCAGCCTGCGCGTGGGCGACCGAGAGCTCAGCGACTTCGAGGCCGCCCTGCTGACCGAGCGGGCGACCGGCACCCCGGGGACTCCGGCAGCACCGGTGACGGTGGCCGATCGACTGCGCGAGGTCTCGGCGACCGGCGCCGAGGTCGTCCTCGAGACCGTCTCGCACACCGGCGAGGTCTCCCAGCTGCGCCTGTACCCCACCGCGGTGACTGCCGGACGGGTGCGCGGCCTGCGGGTCCGCGGGCACCGCGGAGCGGCACCGGCACCGCTGCGGGCGGGCGCCGCGGGCCTCTCCGAGGTCTCACTGCCCCTGGCCCGAATCCGCTCGGTGCGCCCGGCCGGCGAGCCCGGGGGCACAACACCGAATCCGTCTGCGAAGGGAACCGAGAAGTGAACGGCCCGCTCATCGTCCAGTCCGACCGCACACTGCTGTTGGAGGCCGGCCACCGGCTGGCCACGGAGGCTGCGATCTCGATCGCGCCCTTCGCGCAGCTGACGAAGACCCCGGAGCACGTGCACACCTACGAGATCACCCAGCTGGGCCTGTGGAATGCGCGGGCCTCGGGCCATGACGCCGAGTCCGTCATCGACACCCTGCTGCGCTATGCGAAGTACCCGGTGCCGCACGAACTCCTCCTGGAGATCGTCACGACGATGGAGCGCTTCGGCGTGCTGGTGCTCATCCAGTCGCCCGTGCACGGCCTGACCCTGACCAGCACCGACCCGGCACTGCTGGGACGCCTGGTGGACCATCCCGATATGCAGGGCGTACTGGGCAAACGGATCGACGAGGGCGCCGCGACGGTGTTCCCCTCGGAACGCGGCGAACTCAAGCACCGGCTGCTCAAGCTGGGGCATCCGGTGGCCGACCGCGCCGGCTACGTCGACGGTGAGGCCCACAGCATCGGGCTGTCCGATGACGCCCACTCCGGCGACTGGCACCTGCGCGATTACCAGGAGCGGGCCGTCACCTCCTTCCTGGCCGGGGAGTCCGGTGTCGTGGTGCTGCCCTGTGGAGCCGGCAAGACGATCGTGGGGGCCGCGACCATGGCCCGGGTCAATACGACCACCCTGATCCTCGTGACGAATTCGGTTTCCGCCAAGCAGTGGAAGGCCGAACTGTTGCGGCGCACCAGCCTGAGCGAGGACGAGATCGGCGAATACTCCGGCGCGGTCAAGGAGATCCGTCCGGTCACGATCGCCACCTACCAGGTGCTCACGACCCGGCGGGGCGGCTCCTATCTGCATTTGGAACTGCTCGACGCGCGCGACTGGGGCCTGGTCATCTACGACGAGGTCCACCTGCTGCCGGCGCCGGTCTTCCGGCTCACGGCCAGCCTGCAGGCGCGCCGTCGACTGGGCCTGACCGCCACCCTGGTGCGCGAGGACGGTCGCGAGGACGAGGTCTTCAGCCTGATCGGACCCAAACAGTTCGAGGCCCCGTGGAAGGAGATCGAGGCGGCGGGCTTCATCGCCACCGCCTCCTGCCACGAGGTGCGGGTCCGGCTGCCGCGGGACATGCGCGCGACCTATGCCAGGGCCGACGGCGAGGACCGCTACCGGCTGGCGGCGACCTCGGAGTCGAAGATCGAAGCGGTCACCTCCCTGGTCAAGCGCCACGCCGGCAGTCAGATCCTGGTCATCGGGCAGTATCTGGACCAGCTGGAGGAGCTGGGGCGGGCACTGGACGCCCCGGTGCTCACCGGGCGGACCCCGGAGGGCGAACGCGAGCGGCTGTACGCCGATTTCAGGTCGGGCGAGCTGACCGTCCTGGTGGTCAGCAAGGTGGCGAACTTCTCCGTGGACCTGCCGAGCGCCTCGGTCGCCATCCAGGTGTCCGGATCCTTCGGGTCCCGGCAGGAGGAGGCCCAGCGACTCGGCCGGATCCTGCGCCCCAAAGCCGACCGCTCGGCGGCGACCTTCTACACGGTGGTCACCTCGGACACCGTGGACGAGCACTTCGCCGAACACCGCCGCCGGTTCTTGACCGAACAGGGCTATCTCTACACGATCGACAATCTGCGCTGACTCCGGCCGGTCCGCGGGCCCGGCCGCTGTGGCCGGTCCGCGGGTCTGCTCAGCGGTGGGCAGGGTGCTCGGCGGGGGCACGGACCGCGGCCGGCGCCTCGACATCGCCGAGGTCGACGATGCGCGCCCGGCGGGCCTGCCGGTTCTCGCCGACCTTGATGAACACGACCCCGGCCAGGATCAGCACTCCCCCGAGGCCCTGGATGGCGTGCGGCAGTTCACGCAGCAGCCACCAGGAGGCCAGCACGGAGATCGGGACCTCGAGGAGGTTGATGAAGGCGCCCAGGCTCGCGCCGACGTAGCGCAGGCCCCACACGCCGAAGGCGTAGGCACCCACCGTCAGCCCGACGATCGCCGCCATCGCCAGCCACCAGGGAACTGCATAACCCGCCGCGTGCACGGGCGCCGTCGTGTAGTCCACGTCGATCACCCTGCTCAGGCACACCACCAGGACCAGCAGAGCACCGGTGAACATGCCCAGGCCCAGCAGCGGAATCGGCGGGATCGGATTATCGGATTTGGCCGAGACCATGAAGAAGCTGGCCAGGCAGCAGGCCGCGCCAAGGGCGAACAGCACACCGACCAGGTTCAGATCGGCGCCGCGCGGGTCGAGCACCACCAGCAGGCCGGCCACCGCACAGACCATGCCGACCAGGGTCGGCACCGCCGGCCGCACCCCTGTGCGAATCCACAGCCAGAACACGATGAGCAGGGGCGCCGTCATCTCCAACAGCAGTGCGATGGACACCTGCATGCGTTCGACGGCCAGGAAGAACAGCAGTTGAACCCCGGCCATCGAGATGACCCCGTAGGACACGACGTCCTTCCAGTAACGGCCCAGCAGGTGCCAGCGGGAGTGCATGGCCACCAGGGTGGGGACCGCCAGCACCGCGGCACAGCCTGCCAACCGCAGGAACACCACGGGGCCGGGCGTCCATCCCGTGGCGTACATGGCCTTGGCGATCGGCCCGGCCAAGGCGAAGCACAGGTTCGACAACAGGGTCAGGACCACGCCAGTGGCGAAGCCGTGTTTCATGGAGTGCGGGCCTTTTCACGAGGAGGATGGACGCGGTGTCGTACCGGCGCCGGAGGGGTCACCTCCATTGAAGTCCCGCCGCCGTGGCACGGGCAATCCCCGGGGCGGGGAATCCCCCGCGGTGTGAGTAACCTCTCGCCTCCGGCGCGCCCGTATATCACGCGGTTCCCGCATTGCCGCCGTACGCCGCCCGTTGCTACCGTCGATTGTCATGAGACATTCGAAACTGACAACGGTATCGGCACTGCTGGCCTCGGCCACCCTCCTGCTCAGCGCATGCGGGGGCACCGACGACAAGCCCGCCGAGCAGGCGGCCTCGCAGGCTCCCGCGGGCGCGGCCTCGCAGCAGGCCGGCGACCAGGGCGGCGCCACGGCCGAGGGCGAGAAGTACCAGGGCTCCGAATACAGCTTCAACGTGCCCAAGGGCTGGAAGAAGGCCAAGAACGCGAATGCGGATATCGCCTTCGCCGACTCGAAGAAGACCGACGGCTTCGCGTCGAACCTCAACATCAACTCCACCGGCGGAATGTCCAAGCTGACCGCCGACGACGTCGAGTCCCAGGCCCCCGGCCAGCTGCAGGCCGGCGGCGGCAAGGACGTCAAGGTCGGCGAGCGCGCCACCGTGGCAGGTGAGCAGGTCGCCCACATCTCCGCGAATATGGATGTCTCCGGAATCGAGTACGCCGCCGATCAGTTCTACCTGGTCCACGGCGACAAGGCCCATATCCTCACGATCTCCACCCCCACCGGCTTCTCCGCCGAGCAACGCGCGGAACTGTCCGAGTCGATTCTGAACACCTGGGCCTGGAAGTAGGCCACGGCCGGTGACCGCGGCGGGACCGGCGCTCGCCGCGGAAACACCGCCCGGATAATATGATTTAGATCACAATCACATTCAGGGGACTTCCAGACTAAGGGAGCACCATGGAGGCATGAGCACCTCAACAGACCCCCAGGTACCCGAGGCGACCCTGCTGGTCGTCGACGACGAACCCAATATCCGCGAACTCCTGTCCACCAGCCTGCGCTTCGCAGGATTCGAAGTCGAATCCGCCGCCAACGGCGCCGAGGCCCTGCGGCTGGCCGAAACCACCGAACCGGACCTGTTGGTCCTCGACGTGATGCTGCCCGATATGGACGGCTTCACCGTCACCCGCCGCCTGCGCCAGGCCGGCCGCCACATCCCCGTGGTCTTCCTGACCGCCCGTGACGACACCTCCGATAAGATCACCGGCCTGACCGTCGGCGGCGACGACTACGTCACCAAGCCCTTCAGCCTCGAGGAAGTCGTCGCCCGCATCCGCGCGGTGCTGCGCCGAACCCATTCGATCGAGGAAGAGGAGTCGGCCGTCATCACGGTGGGCGAACTGGAACTCGACGACGACACGCACGAGGTCCGCCGGGCGGGGATCCTCATCGACCTCTCCCCCACCGAATTCAAGCTCCTGCGCTACCTCATGCTCAACGCCAACCGGGTGCTGTCGAAGTCGCAGATCCTCGACCACGTATGGGAATACGACTTCGGCGGTGACACCGGCATCGTCGAATCGTACATCTCCTATCTGCGCCGCAAGGTCGACACCGCACCGGCCACCGATGAGGCGGGCAATCCGCTCGACCTGACGTGGACGCCGATGATCCAGACCAAACGCGGCGTGGGTTACATGCTGCGCACCACCGACAAGTAACGAAGAGCGGGGCCCATCATCTCTTCTCCGGTCAGACAGACACGCGGCCGCAGATCCGTCGTGTGGGAGGACTGGTCGCTCACGGCCAAGCTCCTGACGATCATGATGGCGCTGCTGCTGTTGGTGCTCACTGGCACCAGCGCATGGGTTCTGGAGAACCTGCGCGGCAGCCTCATCAGTCGCACGGACGACCGCCTGCAGTCAGCCGCCCAGGCTCTGGCCCAGCAGGCGGCCAACGAGGTCTTCGCCAATCCCCCGTTGGCCGCCGCGGATTCGCAGAACGGGGTCACGGCCGACTCGCTGCGCAAGCTGCTGCCGGCGAACTACTATGTGCAGTTCTACGATGCACGGGGGCAGCGGGCATTCAAACCGGTCGGCCCGGACAGCGACAATGTGCCCAGCCTGCCGGCCGTCGACGACAAGACCGTCGAGTCGCAGGGCGGGCGTCCCTTCACCGTCAACGGCAGCAGGGGGCAGTGGCGCGTTGTGGCCCTGGGGGTGAACAAAACCGATTTCAACGTGGCGGTGGCGATCCCCTTCGACCGTGACGTCGACCAGATCACCACCTATGCACGCAACTCCAGTCTGGGCATAGGCCTGTTGGCCATGGCGATCGTGGCCGGGGTGGGGTACTTCGCCATCACCAACACGTTCAGGCCACTCAAGGACATCGAGACCACCGCCGGTCGGATCGCCGCAGGAGACCTCACCCAGCGCGTCACGGAGTATCCACCCGGTACGGAGCTGGGCCGACTGTCCAAATCGCTGAACACGATGCTGGGCCAGATCGAGACCTCATTCGACGGCAGAACCCAGTCCGAGAAGAAGATGCGCCAGTTCGTCTCCGACGCCTCACACGAACTGCGAACCCCGCTGGTGACCATCCGCGGCTATGCCGAACTGTACCGACAGGGTGCACTGCGCACGGACGAACAGGTCGGAATGGCCATGGAGCGCATCGAATCCGAGGCCAAGCGGATGGGCGTACTGGTCGAGGACCTGGTCGCACTGGCCAGGCTGGACGAACACCGGCCGCAGGAGACCGGCCCCGTCGACGTGGGTCGGATCATGCAGGACGCCGCAGCGGACGCCGTGGCCCAGGCGCCGGACCGCGATATCAGCTTCATCGGCCTCGACGGCGGTGATGCCCAGCCGATCCCGCCGGTGCTCGGCGATGAGGCCAAACTGCGGCAGGTCATCGTCAATCTGGCCGCCAACGCCGTCCGGCACACCCCCGGCGGAACCGCCATCGAATTCGCCATCGGCACCCTCGATCCCACGGACCGGGGGCCGGCGGGTGGATCCGGGCCGCGCCCAGGGTCCGCCGGACCCCAGGGCGGGGCCGGCGCGCCCGCCGTCCAGGCTCCGCCCCGGCCCACCGCCAAGCCGAAGGCCCCCAAGCAGGGCTCGAAGAACACCGCCATTTTGGGCAAGTGGGGCTCTCGGCAGAATACGGGCAAGCAGGGCACCGGCGATCAGCGACCGGCCGGAGGAGCCGCCCAGGCCGCACAGATCCCGGCCGGCTGGGCCCGGCTGGAGATCCGCGACCATGGCGAGGGAATCAGCCGGGAGGACGCCAAGAAGATCTTCGAGCGCTTCTACCGGGTGGACGCCTCACGCACCCGTGACACCGGAGGGTCGGGATTGGGCCTGTCGATCGTCAAGGCGATCGTGGAGAACCACCGGGGCCGGATCTCGGTGCTCGACACCCCGGGCGGCGGCGCCACCTTCCGCGTCGACCTGCCGGTGGGCGGCGGACACGACACCATGAGAAAGGACGAGGCATGAGCCAGCAATACTTCGGAGGCGACGGCCAGGACTGGCAGGGCGGATACGCCTACGGCTCCCAGCCCTACGGCGGGCAGCCGCCCGCACAGGTGCCACCGCCCCCCTCGTCGCCGCCGAGCATGCCGCCGACGTCCCCGCGCAAGCCGCGCCGTGGGCCGGGCTGGGGCGCGGTCCTGGGAATCGCCGCGGCCGCAGCGGTGTTGGGCGCCGTGGTCGGCGGAGCCGGTGCAGTGGGCATCGACAAGCTCACCACCGACAACACGGCCGAGAGCCAGTCGGCAACCGTGGAGACACCCAACTGGACGAAGATCTCCCAGGACGCCTCCAAATCCGTCGTCGCCATCCAGGTCGGCAAGAACGGCCAGCTCTCCGGGCTGGGCTCCGGCTTCGTCTACAAGGACGGCGGCCACGTCATCACCAACAACCACGTCGTCGCAGACGCGGCCGGCCCCGGTGGCGAAGTCCAGGTCGTCTTCACCAATGGGGACACGGTCGGAGCCAAGATCGTGGGCCGCGATCCATTGACCGATATCGCCGTGCTCGCCATCGCCGACAAGCCCAAAGACATCGCGCCCTTGAATGTCGGGGATTCCGGTTCCCTCAAGGTCGGCCAACCGGTGATGGCGCTGGGCAACCCGCTGGGTCTGGCCGACACCGTGACCACCGGCATCGTCTCAGCGCTCAACCGCCCGGTGGCCACGAGCCAGAACGACGACCCGCAGTCCCGGTCGCAGGATTCGGAGACCACCATCTCCAACGCCATCCAGACCGATGCCGCAATCAACCCGGGCAACTCCGGCGGGCCCCTGGTCGACGGAGCGGGCAGAGTGGTGGGGGTGAATTCCGCGGCGGCCTCGCTGAACGCCGGGGCGGGATCGTCCGGACAGAGCGGTTCGATCGGCATCGGCTTCGCCGTGCCGATCAACCAGGCGACCAGTATCGCCGATCAGCTCATCTCCACGGGTTCTGCCAAACATCCCTTCCTGGGCGTGACCATCGTCAACGGAACGGTCAAACAGGGCGGGATCGGCAGAGGTGCCGCCAATGTCGAATCGGTCCAGGGGGGCTCTCCCGCGGCCAAGGCCGGGCTGCGCAAGGGCGACTCGATCATCGCGGCCGACGGCACCCCGGTGAACTCGAACGTCTCCCTGCAGGCCCTGGTGCGCGCGCACGGCACCGACCGGCCGATGGAGCTGACGGTGATCCGCGGCGACTCCACCCGGCAGGTGTCCGTGAAGCTGGCGATGCAGTAGGCACACCGGCCACGGATCACAGCCGGCCCGCAGCCGCCCCGACCGCCGAGCCGCAGACTGTGGATGCCGGCACAACCGTGCAGCGGCCCGCCTGTGGACAGGCAGATCTTGTCCACAGGCGGGCCGCTGTGTCTTGTCCGCCCGTCGGCCGGCCCACAGGATGGAATCGGTGGGGATACCCGCCCGCCCCGTTTCACGGGACGACTCAAAGGGGAAGGAGCGGATCATGTCGACATTCCAGGTCGATTCGGACAGAGTACTCGCGGCGGCCGGGATCGCTGCCACAACGGCAGGTAACCTCGGCGGCCAGGTGGATGCGCTGATGCGGCAGTTGAATGCCCTGGGCGACTGTTGGCAGGGCAGCGCGGCGGCGAATTTCCAACAATTGGCACACGAGTGGGAGGGGGTGCAGAAACAGGTGCACGGTTCGCTCGAGCGCATTCAGGCGGCACTGCAACAGGCCGGGCGACAATACGCCGAGGTCGAACTGGCCACCGCCCGGATGTTCACCGGCTGATCCTGCGGGAAATTTCCAGGGTGGGCCAGTAGGCTTGAGCAAAGCACTCCGGCCGGGGTGCGGGAATTCCGCGTCCCGGCCGGTCCACCCGCCAAAGGAGACTCGCACCCATGGGCATTTTCAAGCGGATCGGCACGATCTTCGGGGCCAAGGCAGACAAGGTCCTCGACAAGGCCGAGAACCCCAATGAAACCCTTGACTACTCGTATAAGAAGCAGCTCGAACTGCTGCAGAAGGTACGCCGTGGCGTAGCCGATGTGGCCACCAGCCGTAAGCGCCTGGAACTGCAGATCAACCAGTTGCAGGCACAGCAGTCCAAGCTCCAGGGGCAGGCGCAGAAGGCACTCGAGATGGGCCGCGAGGATCTGGCCCGCGAAGCCCTGACCCGCAAGTCGGGACTGGATTCTCAGATCGCGGATCTGGGGGCCCAGCACGAACAGCTGGTGGGCGAAGAGCAGAAGCTGTCGCTGGCCTCCCAGCGCCTGCAGGCCAAGGTCGATTCCTTCCGGACGAAGAAGGAAACCATCAAGGCCAACTACACCGCGGCCCAGGCACAGACGCAGATCGGGGAGGCCTTCTCCGGTATCTCCGAGGAATTCGGCGATGTGGGCATGGCGATCCAGCGCGCCGAGGACAAGACACAGCAGCTGCAGGCCCGGGCCGGCGCCGTGGACGAACTCATCGCCTCCGGCGTGCTCGACGATTCGGTCGGCGGCGCGCCGCGCGATGACATCGAATCCCAGCTCGAGGCCATGTCCTCGGCCTCGGATGTGGAGACCGAACTCGCCCGGATGCGCGAATCCCTGCCCGGCGGGGGCTCTACCGGCCAGGGACAGCTGACCGACGAGGCCGCACAGGATGCACCGGCGCAGGGGGATGCGAAATGATCGTGCGCATCATGGGCGAAGGACAGTTCGACGTTGCGGAAGTCGAACAGGCCGCCCTGCAGAACTATGATGACCGGGTCGAGGCCGCAGTCGACTCCGGAGACGAACAGGCCGTGACGGACACCCTGCACGCCCTGCGCACCTTCATTCTGGAGCACGCCAAGCCGGTCCCCGATGACTACCTGGCGCCCTCCGACATCGTCATCCCGTTCCCGGACGCCACCCTGGAGCAGATCCGCGAGCTCCTCACGGGTGAGGGCTTCATCCCCAACATCGTCTGAGTCGGGGCCGGCCGCCCAGCGGGTTCGTCCCGCCGGGCCGTCGGCACCCCATTTCGCACCACCTCGCAGCACAGGGAGCAACCACCATGGCCGCCAATCGTTTCGTCAAGGACCGCGGACTGAGCTTCCGCATGGGGCTGAGCCTGTTCCTCAACGGACTCATCTACGTCATCCTCATCCTGGCGATCTGGGCGATCCTGGGCCGCAGCACCGGTGGGGTGATCATCGCCGTGCTCATCAGCGGCGGCGCCTTCTTCTTCCAGTGGTATCTCTCCGACTCCATCGCGATGCGCTCCATGGGCGCCCACGAGGTCAGCCAGCAGCAGGCACCTGAACTCCATCTCATGGTCGACCGCCTGTGCCAACTGGCCGATATGCCCAAACCCCGGGTGGCGTACTCCGACTCGCCCGTCGCCAACGCCTTCGCCACGGGCCGCAGCCCCAACCACTCGGTCGTCTGTGTGACCCGTGGGCTGCTGGAGACCCTGGAACCGGCCGAGGTCGAGGCCGTGCTGTCCCACGAACTGTCCCATGTGGCCCACCGCGATGTCACGGTGATGACCGTCGCCGGAGTCACCGGCGTGGTCGCGGGACTGATGATGCGCGCCTGGATGTTCTCACCATCGCGCGGCGGCGATCGCAACAACAACGCCGCCATCGTCATGTTGGCGATGACCGTGGTCGGAGCGGTCGTCTACGCGCTGTCCTTCTTCCTCATCCGCGTGCTCTCACGCTACCGCGAGCTCGCAGCCGATCGGGCCGGTGCCCTGTTGACCGGGCAGCCGTCCACCCTGGCCTCGGCCCTGGTCAAGATCACCGGGGAAATGGGGCGGGTGCCCCAGCAGGATCTACGTGATGTCTCCGCGGCCAACCACCTGGCCTTCGCACCGGCCATCAACGGTTCCTCGGTCAAGCAGCTGTTCTCCACCCACCCCACCCTGCAGCAGCGGCTCGATCAGCTGCAGCGGATCGCCGGCCAGCTCTCGCAGCGCGGCTGAGCCGACCGCCCGCGCACCGACACCGACCACACGAGACGTAGGAAAAGAGAGACCTCCCCATGGGATTCTTCGACGCACTGCTGGGCCGATCCAAGCCCAAGCAGTCGAACCTCGACGACCTCTTCGCTCTGCCACCGGCGGCGCTGACCCTGCAGGCCGCCACCGACTTCTCCCCGACCGGCTTCGCCGGGGTGGCGTTCCGCCAAGTGGAGGGAGGCGCCTTCGCCCAGGTCGAAGCGGAGAGTCGGGCACTGATCGAATCCGACCCGACCGCGGCCGTCCACCAGGTCAACGACGGTTACGGTTTCACGTGGCAGGTCGTGTCCTCCTCGGAGATCGACGTACCAGGACTGGTGACCAATATGCACGCGGTCAATTCCAGCCTCGAGGCCCAGGGATTCGGACCCATGCTGCTGTGCTCCACCCTGTACTTCCGGTCTTCTGCCGGGGTCAATGCCGCACTGGTCTACCTGTACAAGCGCGGTACCTTCTACCCCTTCGTCCAGGTGGGACCGAACCGGCGCGATACGGCAGTGGAGTTCAACATCCGTTCGGCCATCGGCGCCGATCTGCGATTCGAGGACGATCTGTCCAAGTGGTCACCGGTGTGGGACGCTCCGGGACTGACCGACTCACTATAAGGTTCCCGATCTCCGTCACACCGGGGCCCGGTGCGTCCTCTGCGGCGCCCGGGCCGGTGTCAGGCGCGGGCCACGGTGAAGGACTCCCCCATGAGTTCCACAGTGGCGCCCGGGTGAATCGTCGCACCCCGGCGGGTCTCCGTGCGACCATCTACGCTGACCTGCCCATCGGCGATGAGCTGTTTGGCCATGGCCCCGTCCTCGACAATGCCGGAGAGTTTCAGGAGCTGGCCCAGGCGGATACTGTCATCGCGGATCTCTACGGTTTCCATGGTCCTCCAGTCTAGTCCGCCGCCGGCACAACAAGTCAAAGGGGCCGAGGCGAAGATCCCAGACCGGGCAGAGGGGCTAGAACAAGTCTCCGAAGTCCATATCCCCACCGAAGTCCCCACCGCCGAGGTCTCCGCCCATATCGGCTCCACCGGTGATGTCCTGACCGAAGTCACCGTCGGCCATCATCTCCTGCTGGTCCCAGCCCATCGGGCCGAAGGCGTGTCCCATACCGCCCATGAGCATCGCGCCCATCAGCACCCCTGGCAGCATGCCCGAACCGGCATAGCCGTTGAAGTAGCCGCGGTTGTACTGGGCGTAGGCGGGGCCCGCCTCCCAGTAGGCGCGCCGGGAATAGCCATCCGCCCCCGGTACCTTGCGCACGGCGGGTTCGGCGCCCACTGCCAGGCGTTCGGCATCGGCCGCGCATACCGGCACGGGACGCAACCGCCCACCCGCCGGAGCCCAGTCGACGTCTTCGACGCTGGGGCCGTGCTGGGGGTTGAAGAAACAGGGTGGGCGACGCACCGGCAGTGGCTTGCCCTCGACCCTGGCGCGCACGCAGCTGGCGGCGTAGCGGCCGTCCTCCAGCGCCTGCGTCACATGCGCGATGTCCTCGGGCCGTTGTACCGCCTCCAGTGTGTTCTTGGCGGTGTCATAGGCTTCCAGAGCCCGCTTGTAGTCCTGCCTGCCACCTTCGTCCAGCTGGACGCCCGCGGTGACGATGTCAAGATCTGCGACCAGTTCGCCGAACTGGGTGACATCCTCTTCAGCGGTCCGCCTGACCATGTCGAGTTCTTCGGCCTGCTGGGCCACCCGGCGCTGTTTCTCCTTGTGCGACGACCAGAAGAACCCCACGCCGATGATGGCGAGGATGAGGAGAAAGACAAACCCCATGGATACTACTCCCGATACAAGCTGATTGATCCGACGCCTTCAATTATGGAGTGGGAGTCTGTGCGCGCACTGAAACCCTGCTGTCCCCGGACCGGGTAGAGCCCTGGAAGACAACCGGCGGCGCACCCTATGATCGGGGTGCGCCGCCGGTTGTCGGTACTGGGTGAACCGGACTCAGAAGTCCATGCCGCCCATGCCGCCGGTCGGATCCGCGGCGGGGGCCGCGGGTTCCGGCTTATCGGCCACGACGGCCTCGGTCGTCAGGAACAGGCCTGCGATCGATGCCGCGTTCTCCAGCGCGGAACGGGTGACCTTGACCGGGTCGTTGATGCCGGCTCCCAGCAGATCGACGTACTCGCCGGTCGCGGCGTTGAGGCCGTGTCCGATGGGCAGCGTGCGGACCTTTTCGGCCACGACGCCGGGCTCCAGGCCCGCATTCGTCGCGATCTGCTTGAGCGGGGCCTCAATGGCGACCTTGACGATCGCAGCACCGGTGGCCTCGTCGCCGGTCAGTTCGAGCGTGTCGAACGCCGAGGCGCCCGCCTGGATCAGGGCAACGCCGCCGCCGGCGACGATGCCCTCTTCCACAGCCGCCTTCGCATTGCGCACCGCGTCCTCGATGCGGTGCTTGCGCTCGTTGAGCTCGACCTCGGTGGCGGCACCGGCCTTGATGACGGCCACGCCGCCGGCCAGCTTGGCCAGGCGCTCCTGGAGCTTCTCACGGTCGTAGTCGGAGTCGGTGTTCTCGATCTCCGCACGGATCTGGGCCACGCGGCCCGCGATCTCCTCGGAGTCGCCGGCACCTTCGACGATCGTCGTCTCGTCCTTCGTGATGACGACCTTGCGGGCGGTGCCCAGCAGATCCACGGTGGCGTTCTCGAGCTTCAGGCCCACCTCTTCGGCGATGACCTGGCCACCGGTGAGGATGGCGATATCGGCCAGCTGCGCCTTGCGGCGGTCACCGAAGCCCGGTGCCTTGACGGCGACGGACTTGAAGGTGCCACGGATCTTGTTGACCACCAGAACCGCCAGGGCTTCGCCCTCGACGTCTTCGGCGATGATCAGCAGCGGCTTGCCCGACTGCTGGACCTTCTCCAGGACGGGCAGCAGGTCCTTCACATTGCTGATCTTCGAGTTGGCGATCAGGATGTAGGGATCCTCCAGAACGGTCTCCTGGCGTTCCGTATCGGTGACGAAGTAACCGGAGATGTAGCCCTTGTCGAAGCGCATGCCCTCGGTGAGCTCCAGCTCCAGGCCGAAGGTGTTCGACTCCTCGACGGTGACGACGCCTTCCTTGCCGACCTTGTCGATCGCCTCGGCGATCAGCTCACCGATCGCCGGATCGCCGGCGGAGATGCCCGCGGTGGCTGCGATCTGTTCCTTGGTCTCGATTTCCTTGGCGGAGTCGAGCAGGGTCGCGGTCACGGCCGCGACAGCCTTCTCGATGCCCCGGCGCAGGCCGACCGGATCGGCTCCGGCTGCGACGTTGCGCAGGCCCTCGCGGACCAGCGCCTGGGCCAGGACGGTGGCGGTCGTGGTGCCGTCACCTGCGACGTCGTCGGTCTTCTTGGCGACTTCCTTGACGAGTTCCGCGCCGATCTTCTCGTACGGATCCTCGAGCTCGATCTCCTTGGCGATGGACACACCATCGTTGGTGATGGTCGGTGCGCCCCACTTCTTTTCCAGCACGACGTTGCGGCCGCGCGGTCCGAGCGTGACCTTGACTGCGTCAGCCAAGGTGTTCAGACCGGTTTCGAGGCCACGACGCGCTTCTTCGTCGAATGCAATGAGCTTTGCCATGGTGGCTAGCGTCCTCCCTGTACGGGGTGGATTGTTGAACCCTCATCGCCAGCGCCCGCGACGGCCGACTACTGAATGCCTGTTTCCCTTCCACAGACACCCGCAGCCACTACCCACGATGATGGCTTTCACCACCTATAGATTTAGCACTCTCACCGGGAGAGTGCAAAATCCTGGCCGCGGAACGCGCTCGATTTCGCCGCGGGATGAAAGCGTGAATGACCAGTGGGGCGGAACATCCCCAGGATGTTCCGCCCCACACGGTTCAGCGGGACCGAAAGTCCGGTGATCGACCGTCGATCACAGCGGCGTGACGTTCTCCGCCTGCGGACCCTTGCTGCCCTCACCGATCTCGAACTCAACGGCCTGGCCCTCGGCAAGCGACCGGTATCCGTCCATCTGGATCTGGGTGTGGTGGACGAAAACGTCGTCGTCAGCGCCGTTGACGGTGATGAAACCGTAGCCCTTTTCGGCGTTGAACCACTTGACTGTGCCTTGCGTCATGATGACTCCATTATTGCTCTGATACAAGCCGCACGGTCAGGATCGGCCGCACGACGGTGTCCACCATAGTTCACCCGTAGGGCCATTACCCGTCGGTGGCGGCTTTTATGACAAAGCTGCAATGAGACTGCCGGATTGTTGCGAAATCGTGTGGGAGCCGCCCTGTCACTCAGCCAGATCGGTACAGAGAAGAACTGCCAGATCAGTGCTGAAACGGGTCGACTGTTTGGTCTCCGTGGCGCCGATCTCCTCGGCCAGGGTCTGCGCGGCCTCCTCGTTCGAGGACTCCTTGTAGTACACGGTTGTGCTCTTCGACGCCGAGGACTGGTTGCCCGTCGAGGTGACCGTCCAGCCCCGGTTCTCCAGGGTCGACTTGAGCTTGGCGGCAGCCCCGGTCTTGCCCGAGGCGTTGAACACCCCGACCTCGATATCCGACTTGTCGACGTCCGAGTCCCCGGTCGCCGTGGGTTCGGACGACTCACCGGAGGTCGGCGCGCTCGATGCCGATCCCCCCTGTGACTTCTCGTCCTTACCGTCGCCGTCCTTGCCGTCATCGCCCTGGGTCGCATCGGCGGCGGCGCCCTGTTCCGCGACCGTCTCCGGATCACCGGCGGAGCGCTTGATGATGTTGATCGTCCCGCCGACCAGCAGGAGGGCGACGATGGCCAGGACGGTCACCAGGGTGATCGCCGCGCCCTGGCTCAGGGGGCCTGCGGGGCGGCGGTGCGCACCCTTCTTCGACACCGGTTGCAGGTTGTCGAACTCGTCCTCGGGATACTGATGCGTCATGTTCCTACTTTGCGATTCGGTGGGCGGCACGGCCGTGCTGTCGGGTGTCACGGATCCGGCGCAGCCGTTTGATCAGAATGGGATCTGCGATGTAGGCGCGGGGGTCGTCGAGCAGTGCGCCCAGGGCTTGGAAGTAGTCGGCCGCACCCAGGTCGAAACTTTCCCGGATGGCCCTGTCCTTAGCTCCGGAGTACACGGGCCACTGCGCTTCGAACTCGAGCACCGCGGCTTCGAAGTCCGTCAGCCCACTGCACGCGGCCGCGCCGCCGGTGTTCTCAGCTTGAGTGTTCTCGGCTTCGACCATCACACCTTCCTCCTTCGTCCCCGATAGTTTAACCGGCCCGAGGCTGCCCGCCCCTCAACCACACGGTTCTGGGAATGTCCATCAGCCAATGATCAGGGAAAGTACCCACAGCCGGGGAAAGGTTGGAGAAGAAGCCGGGGTAACCTGCACTAGTCGTGAAATCACTAGTCATGAAATAAAGAGACCACGGAGCTGACGGGCAGCCCCTGTGCCGTCTATTCCAGGTTGATTTCTGCGAGCTGCCCGTTTGAGACAGCCTGCTTACCCGGTTCAGAAGGGTGGGAGATCCGTGTCATCGGCATCGGGGGCGATGCCCGCATCCCCGGTGTAGGACCCATGAGTGCCCCACGGCGTGCCGGGACCCGGAGGACCGGTGCCGGATGTGCAGGCACCCAGAGCACCTGTGGCAGGCAGAGTGCCGGTCCCCGATGTCGTGGATGAACCCGGTGAACCCGAAGTCTTAGACGAGTCTGGCGGGCCTGGTGGATCGGGTGGGTCGCTCAGGTCCGATTCTGTGTCCCAGTCAGGTGGGGAGAAATCCTCCGGCACCCACACCGGCGGCAAACCCGCAGCGTTCCACGCAGCACTCACATCCACCAGAGCAGCCGCGAACCGGGAATGAAACACCGGCCGCTGCTCCAGATCCACATGCCGGGGAGGAATCCAGGCAGGCAAACCACCAATCAGTTCGGCCCGCCACCCATGCTGGTCATGCCACGTGTGATGGAACCGGCACGCCAAGGTCAGATTCGCCACCGTCGTGGGTCCACCAGAGGACCAGGGGATCATATGGTGGGCATCACACCACCCCACCGGCATATCACACCCCGGGAACGTGCACCCCCGATCACGAGCGGCGATCAACTCAACCTGCCGCCGCGTAGCAAACCGACTAGCACTGTGCACGGTGACTTCCCGGGTACCTGGCTGTGTGGCTTGGAAGTACACGAGGGCACCCGGAGACAGGGATTCCAGATCCTGCAACCCGATCGGGCCTGCCGTGGACTCGACCTCCGCCTTGTCCTGCGCATACTCTTCAGCAGTCGCCGTGACCACCAGGGCCATCCCCGCACCCTGCGGACCCGAACCCGCAGCCCGGTCAATCAAGGTCGCGAACATGTCATGACGACGTGCCCCATCGGGCCGCTCCCGATACCCAAACGGATGATCCGCTTTCGTCGTGGGCTGCCCATCAACCGTCACCGCGCTAGCCGGCAGGTCACCGGGTGGCAGATCGCAGCCGGGTTCATCGAGCCCAGCCCCGGGTTCAGCTCCGCCACCGGGCACACCCGCGCCCTCTCCCCAGACCGTGTCGGCAGGAACCGCATCCAGGCCACCGACCTCAGTAACCGCACCCGCTCCCGTCGCGTCCTCCACCAGCACTCCGGGCTCCTGCCGATTCGTCAAGAGCCCATGCAACTTCCCACCCGTCACCGGATCCAGTAGACCCGTGAGATTCCACGCACCATTCCTCCGCGGCGTCACCGTCACGTGATACTCATCAACCAACGGTGGAACCTCGGCGAAGCGTCCATCGGGATCCAGGTAGGCTCGAATCCGAGAACCCAACACACGAACCTGGTCCACATCAACACTCGGCACCGTGTCCACGAGTAGCCTCTCGGCCGTGGCGTGATGAACATGCCGGACCTGGTGGGGGATCTTCTCGATCTCCCGGATCACCGCCTGCGCCTGATCCACCGACACACCCCCGTCCGCCAGGGCGAGGGCAACATGCGGGTAGGCGGGTTCCAGACGCGCACCCGTTAAAGACCGGCCGGCACCGATCGCGTGTGCGAACCGCACCCGCCGCCTCGCGGCCGCCCCATCAATCCTCAACAGGCGAGTCACCAGGGCCGGAAGAGTCTTCGCACCATAATCAACAGTGGGCACCTCGTATTCGGCCCGCGCCAGAACAACAGCCTCGGTCGAGGCGGTCACGCGGGACAGGTGTTCGATTCCCTTGAGCACCAGGAGCAGGTCGGAAGCGTCAAGACTGGGATCCGTACCCACACCGGCACCCAGACCAGCGAGTGACTCACTGGCGTGAACGAGTTCCGGAGCGATCTCCTGCAAACGCTCCCAATCGTCGGGGGTCAGCAAGGGGTCCGCCGGGCGGGCGAAGACCCCAGGGTTCTTGTCATCATCGGGGGAACCAGCACGTGGGAGGGTGGAATCAATGGTCATGATCTCTCCCCTCCTCCTGTACCGGACCCGGGTCCGGACGCTGCTGTCAGAAGCCGCACTGAGTATTCAGCACACGCGTGTTGTGACTGTGTCGGGGAAGACGAGCCGTAAAACCTGACGGGACTTTGCTGTCCGATTCGGGTTTCCTGACCTACCTCAAGTGTAGCGCAGGCCACTCATGAAGGGAAGGGTTTATTCGAAACTGGTTTCCGATGTTTGCCGAATAGAGTTTCTCTGTTTCGGTGGCAGCAGTGGTAGCAGATGCGCTGGGTGGCATCAGGAACGAAAGAGCCCCGCCGCTACCAGCTGTTGCCAGTAACGACGGGGCTCGAACTCCCTACGCTCAGTCCCGGGGTGCGATGTGGACGTTGATCTGCTTGATCTGTGTGAAGCCCTCCAACATGCCCTCCAGGGATGCCTCGCGGCCGAAGCCCGAGGTCTTCATCCCGCCGTAGGACTGACCGACGATCTGCGGGCCACCCTGGTTGACCTGCACCCAGCCGGACTCGATCGCATCCGCCACACGCAGGGCGCGGTCCACATCGTGGGTGAACACATAGGCCGCCAAGCCGTAATCGGAGTCGTTGGCCATCGCCACGACCTCCTCCTCCGTGGAGAAGGGGATGACCGACAGGACCGGGCCGAAGATCTCCTCACGGCTGGTCTGCCAGTCGTTCTTGGCCTTGGAGAAGATGACCGGCGCATGGTAGAAGCCGGGTTCGCCGACCTCCATGTCGGCCTCGCCATCATAGGCGATGTCGACGCCGGGCATCGACTTGCCGATCTCGATGTAGTTCGTGATCTGGTCGAACTGCTTCTGGTTGATCACGCAGCCGATGTCCGTGGACTCCTCCCGCGGATCGCCGACCTTCATCTGCGCGACCTCGGCGACCAGCTTTGCCAGGAAGTCATCGTAGATGTCCTCGTGCAGGAACAGCCGCGAGCCCATGGTGCAGGACTGTCCCTGGCGGGCGAAGCGGGTGGACAACAGCACCTGGGACAGCGTGTAGTCGTCGTTCGAATCGGGGAACACGATATTCGGGCTCTTGCCGCCGAGCTCCATCGAGGAGTGCGCCAGCCGGGCGCCGGCGACTTCCGCCACGTGCTTGCCCACACGGGTCGAACCCGTGAACGAGACCTTGTCGACATCCGGGTGGGTGGTCAGGGCCTCGCCGATCACGGAGCCCTTGCCCGTGACGACGTTGAGCACGCCGGCGGGGAAGATATCGCCGATGATCCTGGCCATCTTGAGGATCGTCAGAGGTGCGTCCTCGGCGCATTTGAGGACGAGCGTATTGCCCGCTGCCAGGGCGGCCGGGGTCTTGAAGGCCGCGATCATCAGCGGCGAATTCCACGGCAGGATGCCCGCGACGACGCCCAGGGGCACCCGGCGAGTGAAGTGCAGCTGGTCCGGCGCCGTGGGCAGCACATCGCCCTTGACCTCGCCCGCGACACCTCCCATATAGCGGAACAGGTCGACCAGGATGGTGGTCTCCGGGCGCGCCTGGGTGCGCAGTGCGTTGCCGGTGTCGACCGAGGTCAGCTGTGCCAGCTCCTCGGCGTGCGCCTCGAGCGCGTCGGCGGCGCGCACCAACAGCTTCTGGCGTTCCTTGAAATGCAGGGCGGACCAGGCGGGGAACGCCGCCCTGGCCGCTTTGACCGCCCGGTCCGCGTCGGCATCCTTGCCTTCGGGGACCGTCGCGATGACGACGGTGCGATCGATCGGGGTGATGACATCGGCCCGGGTGCCGTCGACCGCGTCGACCCATTCGCCGCCGATGTACATCTGCCAGTCCTGCTTGACCGGGAAGTCGGCCATGACTCGTCTCCTCTCAGCGGGCGCCCGTGCGCCCGGATGTTCTGTGAGCGGGCCCGTCCGGACCCGGCGGGGCCGGGGATGGGACCCACCTCTCAGACTAGCCGGATCACAGTGGCCCGCGCCACGCCGCGGGCCCGTCCACGACACGGCACCGGCGCACACGGCCTGTGCACACGGCCAGTAGGCTGGGCGTATGGACGATGCCCCCTTGGACAACATCATGGCCCCCGATTGGGCCCGTGCACTGGCCCCGGTCGCCGAGCAGATCCATGCGATGGGCGACTTCCTGCGCGCCGAGAACGCCGCCGGCCGGGGCTATCTGCCGGCGGGAGCGAACGTGTTCCGCGCCTTCCGCGCTCCCCTGGCGGACGTCCGCGTGCTCATCGTCGGGCAGGACCCCTATCCGACCCCGGGCCATCCGATAGGCCTGTCCTTCGCGGTCGATCCACACGTCAGGCCGATCCCCCGGTCGCTGAACAACATCTACCGGGAGCTGAACGACGATCTGGGCATCGCCCCGGCCGCACACGGCGATCTGTCCGCCTGGAGCGAGCAGGGCGTCATGCTGCTCAACAGGTGCCTGACCGTGCGCCCCGGTAAGCCCGCGTCTCATCGGGGCCGTGGCTGGGAGGCGATCACCGATGCGGCGATCGCCGCGCTGGTGGAGCGCGGGGGCCCACTCGTGGCGATCCTGTGGGGACGCGATGCACAGTCCCTGGCCCCGCAGCTACCGGGCGTCCCGACCATCACCTCGCCCCATCCCTCGCCGCTGTCGGCCTCCCGCGGATTCTTCGGCTCTCGGCCCTTCAGCCGGGCGAACGGACTGCTGGAGCAGCAGGGCAGCGCGCCGATCGACTGGCGGGTGGACAGGGGCTGAGGCCCGTGCCGGACGCCGCTGCGGGCCCGCATGCGCCGTTCAGGCCGAGGTGGCCGGTTCCGCTGCCTGCTGCCGGTATTCGGTGATCCGCTTGCGCAGATGACTCTGCAGCGGTGCGCAGATGAAGCCGCCGAGCACGGCGCCCACCGCCAGTGCCGCATTCGTGGCGACTGCCAGGAACAGCGCCGACAACCCCGAGGCGACCGTGACCGAATCGCTGCCGACCATGTTGTAGGCGGCAGAGAAGATCGACAGGCCGGCCAGCAGCGGGTAGAGCGCGGGGATCAGGTAGACGATCGAAGCGGTGCGCCTCCAGATCGCCACGGGATAGGCCAACACACCGACGACCAGCGAGCTGATGAACGAGTTCGCCACGCCGGTGATGCCCAGGCCGCCCAGACCCCAATTGCACAGGAATCCGACCATGCCGATGGCCGCGGCGGGCAGGATCACCCGCTTGGAGGCCTGCATGCCCACCGCTCCGGCTGCCGCGACGACCCCCGAGGCCGCCAAAGAGGCCAGCACCGTGCCCAGCCCCGTGAGCGCACTCGAGTCGATGAGCACGTCGATATCGCGCAGGTTCATGGCAGCGGCCAGGGACAGCCCTGCGGCGATCCCCGAGACGATTCCCGCGAAGGTCATGAACACGCCCACGAACTTGCCCGCAGCGGTCAGCGGGAAACTCGTCAGGGCGTCCTCGACGGCCGCCAGCAGGCTCTGAGTGGGCAGCAGCAGGACGATGCCCGCCGCCACCAGATACTGCGGGCTGGAGACCAGACCGAAGTTCCAGGCGACCGTCGCGACCAGGGTCGCCAACAGGGACTGCCCCGCGGTGATGAAGAAGCCGGGCACACCGGTCCGGCCCAACAGCTTGCCCACCCCGTCGAACACGATGGCCATGATGAAGCCCAGGGTCATCGAGATCGGTCCGCCACCCACCAGGATGGTGAACGCCCCGACCAGGGCCGCCCAGGCACCGGTGATGAACCATTCCGGATACGGCCGCGGCTGCCGCCGGATGGCATCGAGGCGGGAGCGCGCCGTATCGAAGTCGACCTTGCCATCGACGATATCGGCGATCAGGGCGTGCAGGGAGGAGATCTTCGCATAGTGCAGGGACTCGTCGCGGGTCACCCGCACAACGGTCAGCAGTCGGCCCTCCGGGTCCGCGTAGTGGACCGTCAGCGCCCCCGAGGTCAGGTCGATCTCGACATTGGGCAGGCCCAGCGCGGTGCACACCGCGATCACCGCGATCTCCACGTCCTTGGAGCCCGCACCCGCGCGCAACAGCATCCGGCCGGTGTCGACGGCGAAGTCCAGGATCATCCTGGCCTCGTCCTCGTTCTTCGCCTGTGGCTGCACCGGAGCCTGATAGGCGGTCCCCTTGAGCCGGGCCACCAGCGGGATCGGCTGGGTGGTGGGTTCCGGATCGGTGACGATCCGGTCCACCGCCCGGCGGGCTATCCGCTCGGCGGCACGGCGTTTGCCACCGGCGGTCTGCGGGGCGGCATGGGCCTGGGCCGAGCCGCGCAGCAGCTGCTGAACGCGCTTCCTGCTGCGCGCCCGCTCTGCCCTGGCCTGACGCTCTGCTTCCCGCTCGGCCGCCGTCTCACCGGCTTCTGACTGCGGCCGGTCGGTCACGGCACGTTCACGAGGGTGGGACCGTAGGGATCTGCGACATCGGCGGCGCCGGTGGCGTCGTTGTGCGTGTAGACCTGCCGGCCGTCGATGAAGACCCGTTCGACGCGCGAGAGCACGTCCAGCGGATCGCCCGACCAGACGACGACATCGGCATCGGTGTCAGGTGCCAGGGAACCCAGTCGGCCCTCCAGGCCGAACATCAGCGCCGGGTTGATGGTCAGCGCCTGCAGCGCCGTGTCGCGTGGCAGTCCCTCCTTGACCGCCAGGGACGCCTCGTGGATGAGGAAGTTGATGGGGATCACCGGGTGGTCGGTGGTCAGCGCGATCCGCACGCCTGCGGCCGCGAGCGCGGCCGGCGTCGACAGCGTCCGATTGCGCAGTTCGACCTTCGACCGGCTGGTCATCAGCGGCCCCACGATGCAGTCGACGCCCTCGGCGGCCAGGAAGTCGGCGATCCGGTGGCCCTCCGTGGCATGGTTGATCACGACCCGGTAGCCGAATTCCTTGGACAGCCGGATGGCGGTGGCGATGTCGTCGGCACGGTGGCAGTGCTGGTCCCAGGCGAGTTCGCCGTCGAGTACCTGGACCAGCGTTTCCTTGCCCAGGTCCCGGGTGAAGGGCTTGCCCTCGGCCTCTGCGTACTCCTTTGCGGCCCTGTAGTCCTGAGCGGCGGTGAACGCCCTGCGCAGTTCGCGCGCCACGCCCGTGCGCTTCGAGGGTTCCTTACCCTGGTTGCCGAAGAAGCGCTTGGGGTTCTCCCCCAGCGCCGACTTCACCGACAGGTCCTGGCTGATGAGCATCTCGTCGACGATCCGGCCCCAGACCTTGACCGCCGCGGAGCGCCCTCCGATCGGATTGGCCGAACCCGGCTTGATCAGAGCTGCGGTCACCCCGCCGCGCAGGGCGTCCTTGAAGCCGATGTCATCGGGGTTGATCCCATCGAGCGCGCGCAGTCCGGAACCGTCCGGGGTCATCGATTCGTTGGTGTCGTCACCGGCGTCGGGCACTCCGTCCTCGTCGATGCCGATGTGCCCGTGGGCCTCGAACAGGCCGGGCGTCACGTACTTGCCGGTGGCGTCGATCGTCTGAGTGCCCTCCGGTGCGCTCAGGGTACCGACCGGGCCGTAAGCGGCGATGCGGCCGTCGACGAGCAGCACATCGCCGGTTGCCAGCGCCTCGACAGGCCGGCCGGCGCGGTCGGCGATCGGCAGGACTGTCGCGCCGGTGAGCAGGACGGGTGTGCGGGAAGGAACCGGAACCGGGTTGTACATGTGAACTCCTTGGTAGATGAACGGCCGCGGACGGACCTTCTGCCGGACGGGAGCGAGGTCCCGCCCAGCACTACGATAACGAGTCAGTCGGGGTGGCGCCTGCATGGCCGGGGTGTTTCCCCTGCCAGGACCGGCCCCGGGCTCAGGACAGAACGGCCTCCAGCGGACCGGAGACGAAGTAGACGACGAAGATCGCGGCGGTGACGTACATCAGCGGGTGGACTTCGCGCCCGTGCCCGCGCAGGAGTTTGATGACCGAGTAGCTGATGAAGCCCGCCCCGATCCCGTTCGTGATCGAGTAGCTGAAGGGCATGAGCACGATCGTCATGAACGCGGGGATCGCGATCTCCACGTCGGTCCAGTCGATGTCGGTGACCTGCTGCATCATGAGGAAGCCGACGAGCACCAGGGTAGGGGCCGCGGCCTCGGAGGGGATGATGCCGGCCAGCGGGGCCAGCACGATCGTCACCAGCAGCAGGCCGCCTGTGATGATATTGGCAAGGCCCGTGCGGGCGCCCTCGCCGGCACCCACCGTCGACTCCACGAAGGCGGAGTTCGCGCTGGTCCCGCCCAGCCCGCCGCCGATCGCGCCGAGCGCATCGGCCACGAGGATCCGCTTCGTGCGTGGGATCTCACCGACTTCATCGTAGATCTTCCCGGTCTTGGCCACGCCCACCATGGTGCCCAACAGGTCGAAGAAGTTCGTCAGCAGCAGGGTGAACACGGTCAGGATCGTCACCACAACACCCACGTGGTCGAAGGACCCCAGCAGGTTGAACCGCCCCAGGACGGACAGGTCGGGCAGGCTGAACCAGTTCTGGTTCAGTGCCGGAACGGTCAGGCCCCATCCGGTCGGGTTGGCGATTTCACCGTCGTCGCCGGTCTTGGGCCCGATGGAGAAGACCGCCTGGAGCACGATGGCCAGCACGGTGGCGCCGAGGATCGAGTACAGGATCGCACCGCGGACCTTGGCGGCCCACATGACGAACAGTGCCAGCAGTGCGAGGACGAAGACCAGGATGGGCCAGCCGGACAGGAAGCCGCCCTGTCCCAGCTCCAGGCCGTTTCCGCTGCCCTTGTGGATGAAGCCCGCGTTGATCATCCCGATGAGCGCGATGAACAAACCGATACCCACACTGATCGCGGTCTTCAGCTGTGCGGGAACGGCGTCGAAGATCGCCTTGCGGAACCCCGTGAGGACCAGGATGAGCAGGATGACGCCCTCGATGACCACCAGGCCCATGGCATCGGCCCAGGTCATCCCGGGGATCGTGACGACCCCGTAGGTGATGAAGGCGCTCATCCCCAGCGAGGACGAGACCGCCATCGGGAAGTTCCCCAGCAGCCCCATGAGGATGGTCAGCACCCCGGACACCAGGGATGTCGCGGCGGCGACCGCTACGGTGTTCGGCTCACTCCCACCGCCTAAGTAGGCGCCGGTGGAATCCTGGGCTGTGCCGATGATGATGGGGTTGAGAACGACGATATAGGCCATCGCCAGGAAGGTCGCCAGACCACCCCGGAGTTCCTGGCCGACGGTCGATCCGCGCTTGGTGATCGCGAAGAAACGGTCGAGAATCATTCCTCAGGAATACCATGTGCGCCGACTGACTGTCAGCTGCAAGTCCCCGGATGTGATGGGATTCGCCCTCCGGGGCCCCATCACCTCAGGATTCGCGTGCGGCCTGGGCCGTGAGCAGGGTGTTGCGGATCTCCTTGTTCAGTTCGCCCAACGAACCCGGGTTCGACGGCAGCAACAGCACATTCGACTTCCCATTGCGGGCCACGTCCTGCATCGTGTCGAAGTACTGGGTCATCAGCAACAGCTGTTCGGCGGTGTCCTCGATACCCACCTGCTTGAGCATTTCGTACTGCTCGGCGATGCCCATGGCGATCGCCTTGCGCTGGGCCGCCACGCCCTCGCCCTGCAGCCGCTTGGATTCCGCCTCGGCCTCGGCCTGTGTCACCCGCTTGATCTTATCGGCCTCCGCCAGGGCCTGGGCGGCCACGCGGTCGCGCTGAGCGGCGTTGATCGAGTTCATCGAATCGCGCACCCGCGAGTCCGGCGAGATGTCGGTGACCAGGGTGTTCACGATCCGGAAACCGTAGCGGGCCATCGACTCCGAGAGCCGGTGTTCGACGCTGGTGGCGATATCGTCCTTCGATTCGAATGCGGTGTCCAGGGTCAGCGTCGACAACGAGGAGCGCACGGTGTCGAAGACATAGGAGCGGATCTGTTCCTCCGGGTTGGCCAGGCGGTAGTAGGCGTCGACGACGCTCTCCTCCGCCACGACGTACTGCACGGCCACCGGGACCATGACGAAGACATTGTCCTTCGTCTTCGTCTCGATGTTGACCTCCAGCTGCTGGACCCGCAGGGAGATGGGCCGGGTGGTCGTCTCGACGAAGGGCATCTTGGTGTTCAGGCCCGGTTTGGCGACTTTCTGGAACTTGCCGAAGCGCTCGACGATGACATTCTCCTGCGTGTGCACCGTGAAGAAGATACTGGTGCGCAGGCCGCTGAACAACAGGATCGCCAGCACCACCACGACGACGACGATGACGACCAGGATGACGATGAGTAGGGCTAACGGGTCCATGACCGGCTCCTTTGCATTGGGCGGACTGTCGTATATCCACCCTACGGGAAAGGCCGCCCCATGTCTGCGCGGGTGCGCACTCTGCCACTGTGTGCACAGGTGCGAGGTGGAGCCCCCAGTCGGATTCGAACCGACGACCCCCTGTTTACAAGACAGGTGCTCTGGCCAACTGAGCTATGGAGGCGGGGCGCTGCCGGATAACCGGAAGCGCACCGACTAAACGATCATAGAGCACCGGGTGGGCCGGACGCCATTCGGCCCGACCCGCCCAGTGCCCGCGCGACCGGGGCGGTTCAGCCGCGGGCCACTGCCTCGGCGAACTTCGAGGGGTCGGACCAGTCGCTGATGTCATTGCCGTTGACCTGGATCCGCGGGGTCTGCGTCAGCCCATCGTTCAGGGCGTCCTGCGTGGCCTTGCCGACGTACTTGCCGAAGGTCTGGTCGGTGATGCACTGGGAGACGGTCTTCTCCGGGTCCGTGGCCAGCTTGGCGTCCAGGTCGATGCCGCCCTTCTTGACCATGGCCTTCAGCTCAACATCGGTCTTGCCGTTGCTCTGCTCCTCCGGCTGTTCGGCGAACAGCGCCTGGGCCATTTCAGGGAACTTCCCGCCCTGACCGGAGTCCACGGCGCAGTAGGCGGCGTTGGTGGCGCGGGTCGAGTACTTATTGCCCAGCGACTGGTCGTCCAGCAGGCCCAGCGGGTAGTACTCCAGCGCGATCTTCTTCTCGCCGGCCCACTTGATGAGGTTGGCGCCATTGGTCTGCTCGAAGCTGTTGCAGGCCGGACACTGGAAGTCCATGAAGACCTTGACCGTCGGCGCCGAATCCGGAATGCCACTGTCCTTGAACGGGGTCAGACCCTCCGGCACGTCCTTGCCGTCGGCATCCTTGGGGGCGACGGCCTTGAAGGTGTCCTTGCCGTCGGGGGCGACCGCGATCATTCCGCCGGCCATCGCCTTGGGCGAGTCGACCGGGGCGTTCGAGCGCACGACCAGGACTGTGACGACGACGATCACCGCGACGATGACCACGGCGAAGCCGGAGTACAGGAGTGTCTTCGCGGTCTTGTCCCGCTTCGCCTGGGCCGCGGCGATCTGCCGTGCCTTTTCACGCGCGGCCTTGCGACGATCGTCGGCCGAGGAGTTCTTTGCCATTGTCCCTCACGATGAGTGGTTGTTTGATCGGTGGACGGCCGGAACCGTCCGCGCACCATCATACGGGGGCCGGGTGGGCCCGAGGATCAGCGAATACTCATACTTGTTGAACCTGCAATCATTTTGTGGCCCGTGCCTCTACCGCAAGCCGCCCTGTGCCAGATTCGCCCATTCCAGCGGATCCACGGTCAGGGGCCACCAGTACACGGTCTCATCGCTGAACCCGGTGACCGCGGCGACCAGAGCGAGCACCAGCAGCACCACCGTGACGGTCCCCTGTGCCCAGGGGTTGCCGGCGGTCATCCCGCGCGCCAGGCCCGCGGATCCGCTGCGCAGATTCCTGCCACCGGGTCCCAACCAGAGCACCACCCCGCCGGTCACCCCACCGGCCAGCAGTGCTGCGTGTTCCCCCGTGCCGCCGGGCAGCCAGTCGACTATTCCCAAGCTCACCAGTACGGTCACCGCGCCGGCGGCCAGGACGGGCAGGGTCATACTGAGCGCCGAGGTGAGAACCGCGACGACGAACCCGCCCGGCACCCCTACGAAGTCGCCGATCCCGGTGCGCCCCGGGGGGCCGTAGAAGGATGCGCGCCTGATCCGGCGGGCCACCACTCCGGCGGCGGGCCGGGCCAGCAGCTGCCAGGCGTAGGCGGCCAGCAGCACGATGACGGGCGCCGTGGCGCTCAGGCACACGGCCAGCACGGCCAGGGCGAAGACCATCCAGCCCCCGCCGGCCCTGGAGGGGCGCGGTTGCGGCCGGTACTGTTGCCCGGCGCCATAGGGTTCGCCCCGGCGATACGGCTCGGACTCCCCCGGCCAGGGCCGGCTCGGATCGGACACCGGAACCGGCCGGTAGGGCTCGATCCCGGGTGCCGGCGCGCCCCATCGTACGGGTTCGACGGGTCCCCCGGGTTCGGCACGGGCTACGGGCTCGGCATGGCCGGTCGGATGGTATGCGGGCCCGACCGGCGCCTGTGCGACCCGGGTGGGCGGTTCGGCCGGCATCACCCGGGTGGCGGCGGGGACGACACGGGTCGCGGCCGTGTTCCCCGGCACCCCGGATCCGGCCCCGGACCCGGGCAGCACAGTGGTGGGCGCATCCGCGGCGACCGGGAGGACCGGCATCTGCCCGGCCTCGATGTCGACCAGTGCGGAAAGGATCTGGGCGGCGGCCGGGCGGGCGGCCGGATCCGGGTCGAGGCATGCGGTGAGCAGCGGCACGAAGCGCGCGGGCACGCCGTCGAGCTGGGCACGGCCTATCGCCACTCTCCCCAGTACGGCTTCCAAGGGTCCGGATCCGAAGGGATTGCGACCACTCGCGGCGAAGGCCACGGTGGCACCCCAGCCCCACCAGTCCGTCGCCGGGGTGGCCGTGTGCCCGTCTGCCAGTTCCGGACTGAGATAGCCGGGTGTGCCCATCACCAGGCCCGTCGCCGTGACCTGGACGTCGTCGGCGGCCTGGGCGATGCCGAAATCGATGACCATCGGTTCGCCGTCTGCGATCATGACATTGGCGGGTTTGAGGTCGCGGTGGACGACCCCGGCCGCGTGCACGGCCTCCAGGGCGTCGAGCAGGGCATGGCCGAAGTGGACGAGTTCCGCCTCGTCGAAGGGTCCGTGGGACCGCACATCGGCCGACAGCGTCGGGCCGGCGACGTACTGGGTGACGATGAAGGGCCGTTCCGCGTCTAGTTCGGCATAGTAGACCTCGGCGATACGGGGATGACGGATGCGGCGCAGGGTGCGCACCTCGCGGGCCAGACGTGCCCTGGCGGCCACGTCTCCGGCGATATAGGGGTGCAGCACCTTGATCGCCACCGGCTGCCCGGCCCGGTCGTAGCCCAGGTACACCACGCCCATGCCACCGGAGCCCAATTCGCGCTCCAGGCGGTATCCGCCGATTTCTGTCAGTACCATTCCACATACGCTACCGGCGAAGTCTGACACGACTCTTAGACCCGGCCCGCCGGGCTGCGACCGGCGCGGGACTTCCGGGCGCCGACAGGAGATAATGGTCACAGACGAAAGGTGCACACATGGTCCGTCCCACAGACAGCTACACCACCGAGCCACATCGCGTCGACCCGCCCACCCAGGGCGCCGACTTCGTGGTCGTGGCCAACCGGCTCCCGGTCGACCGCGACACATCGGCGGATGCCGATCCCGCAGACGGTCCCGTCTGGCGCACCTCCCCCGGCGGCCTGGTCACCGCGGTGATGCCCGTGATGCGGGCCCGCGAGGGCGCCTGGATCGGCTGGGCGGGCACCGCCGACGAACTATTCGACCCCTTCGACTTGGACGATATGCACCTGGTGCCCGTGCGGCTGGGCACCGAGGACATCCACAACTACTACGAGGGCTTCTCCAACGCCACTCTGTGGCCGCTGTGCCACGATGTCATCGTCGCCCCGGAATATCACCGCACCTGGTGGGATTCCTACGTCCGCGTCAACCACCGCTTCGCCGCCCGGGTGGCGCTCGAGGCCGCGCGCGGGGCGACCGTGTGGGTGCAGGACTACCAGCTCTTCCTGGTCCCGCAGATGCTGCGCGCCATGCGGCCGGACCTGCGCATCGGCTTCTTCCTGCACATCCCGTTCCCACCCTGGGAGATCTTCTCCCAGCTGCCCTGGCGTTCGGCGATCCTGCGCGGCATCCTGGGCGCGGACCTGGTGGGCTTCCAGCGCCCGGCCGATGCCGCGAACTTCCGCCGTGCCGTGCGCATCAAGTTGGGTATGACGACGAAGGACGACGTCATCCGGATCCCGGCCGTCCCTGGCACCGATGAGGACGATCCGGGCACACCCATCCGCTATGCCGTGGCCAGGCACTTCCCGATCTCGATCGACACCGCCGACCTCGAGGCCCAGGCCGCCGACCCCGCGACCATCGCCAGAGCCGCGCAGATCCGCGAGGAGCTGGGCGACCCCCGGATCCTGATGCTGGGGGTGGACCGGATGGACTATACGAAGGGCATCCGGCACCGCCTCAAGGCGCTCGAGGAGCTGCTGGGCGATAAACGGATCTCGAACGAGGACATCACGTTCATCCAGATCGCCACGCCCAGCCGGGAAAGACTCGACGAATACCAGCAGATCCGCACGGACGTGGAGCTGGCCGTCGGCCGGATCAACGGGGAGTACTCCTCCTTGGACAATCAGGTGGTCCACTACTTCCACCATTCCTATCCGCGGGAGGAGATGACCGCCTTCTACCTGGCCGCCGATGTCATGCTGGTCACCGCTCTGCGCGACGGCATGAACCTGGTCGCCAAAGAATACGTGGCGTGCCGGACGAACAACGACGGGGTGCTGGTGCTCAGCGAGTTCGCCGGAGCCGCCGACCAGCTGCGACAGGCCGTGCAGGTCAATCCGCACGACATCACAGGGCTCAAGGACGCGATCCAGCTGGCCACCGAGATGCCCCTGAAGGAACAGCGCAAGCGGATGAAGCCGATGCGCGCCAAGCTCGGCCACGAGAACGTCCAGGCCTGGTCCCACGAATTCCTCGACGCACTCGACACCGTCGCCGACACCCAGGACGAGCTCTCGGAGCGGCTGCATGACCGCCGAGGTTGAACCCCTCGCGCTCGACGCCGCGGGAACGACGCTCAGGTCCCGAACACTGAACGCGCTGGCCGCGACCCCGCGGCTGCTGGTCGCCCTCGATTTCGACGGGGTCCTGGCGGAACTGGTCGACGACCCCCTGGACAGCCGGCCGCTGCCGGGCGCACACCGGGCCCTGGCCCGGTTGGCCGAACTCGACGACACCTATACCGCCTACATCACCGGACGTGACCTGGCAGGTCTGCGCAGGGTGGCCGATCCGCATCCGGCCGCCCTGCTCATCGGTTCCCATGGCGCCCAGACCGATCTGAGCGGCTTGGGCGAACCCGCCGATGCCCCAACGTCCGGGACCGGCGGCGCGACGGCGTCCGGGGCCGGCGGGCCGGAGGACTCCGGCGAGCTGCCCCAGGACCGCGAGGCGGAACTCCTCGCCCAGCTCGACGAAGTACAGGACGAGCTCGTCGGCATGCGGCTGCGCGCCGGTCTGTCCGCCGACTGGCGGGTCGAGGTCAAACCCCTCTCCCGGGTGTTCCACACCCGGGGTGTCGACCCCGCGCAGACCCGCTGGCTCCACACCGGGCTCAGCGAGCGGCTGGACGGCCTGCCCCTGCGCCGGGTGCCGGGCCACGACATCGTCGAATACGCGGTCCGCCACAGCACGAAGGGCGGCGGGCTCGACCGGGTCATCGCGGCCACCGGTGCCACCGGCGCACTCTACGCGGGAGACGACGTAACGGACGAGGACGCCTTCGCCCATCTGTCACGGGCCGTGGCCGGCCCGGATCTGCCGGTGCGCCTCGGGGTGTCGATCAAGGTGGGGCCTGGCCCCAGCGCGGCCGGGCACCGACTGGCCGACCCGCCGGCCGTCGCCGGGTTCCTGGGCGATCTGGCCCGCCTCAGGGCGCAGCGCGTCGGCTGAGCCCACAACCGGCTCAGCGTCTGCGCAGCGGCGCCTCCGAGCGGCGCAGCACCAGGTCGGGGATGACGACCAGCGGTCGTGTGTGAGTCGTTGCGCTGAGCTCGCGCACCGCGGACTCGGCGATGATGCTCCAGGGAAACGCCAGCTGGGTCATCGGCGGGTCCAGCACCGCGGCCTCGGGCATCTCCCCCACAGTGACCACGGAGACGTGCTCGGGCACCCGCAGGCCCCGCCGCCGCGCGGCCTCGAGCACACCGAAGCTCAGGGCCGGAGCACAGCTGATGATGGCGCTAACTCCGCCGCCCAGCAGTTCATCGGCCGCCCGGGTTCCGGCCAGGAGAATGGGCTGGGCCCGGGTGACGGGCGCCTGATCGCGCGAGGCCATGATGTGCAGCCCCGCGGCCAGTTCCCGCCTGAACGCCCCGACCAGGGTCGCCGACCCGGGCGCCTCCGGTACCGCCAGACCGATCCGGGTGTGCCCCAGCTGGATCAGGTGACCGACCGCGGTGGCGACGCCGGCCGCCCGGTCCAGCGCGATCGCCCCGGCGCCGGGCACCCCCGCCTGTTCGGTATCCCCCTCCTCGCCGGCCGAACCGATGCGCACCGTGGGGATTCCCAGCTCTCGCACCTGCAGGGCGTACTCCGGCGGCACCGCATCGCCGATCAGGATCGCCCCTGTGGCGCCCGCCTCGCGCAACATCCCAGGCCGCCAGGGAAGATCCGTGCCGATGTAGACCTGCAGGGCGATCCGGCCGGCCACGGACAGGGTCCGCACGAGCTCCTGCTGCAGTCGCTCATAGGCGTCGACCTCGGCTGCCAGCGGGCGCCGCTGGACGAGTGCGACGGGGCCGGGCCCGGTCGCCGCGGCCGGCGCGCCCTCGGCCACGCCCAGAGCGCCCAGCGCCACGTGCACGGCCCGCCGGGCCCGCTCGCTGGGACCGGGCAGTCCGCGCAGCACGCGCGACACGGTGGCCGGCGACAGTCCCGAGGCTGCGCCGATCGCGGCCAGGGTGGGTCGGCCTGCGCGGGGGCCCCCTCTCCCGGCCCCCTGCGACGGATTGGTCTGGGCCGGGCTCATCCGCGCAGCACCGCCGCCGAGGATTCGCGCGCCATCAACTGGGGCCGAAAGTTCGGCGGCACGGTGGCCGCCGACAGCCCGGGCAGACCCAGCAGCCGGCCGGTGCTGCCGGCCAGCGCCCCCGCCAGCCCCGCGATGTCGAAGGCGAGCATCGTCGTCGCCGGGCCCGTGAAGCGATTGGTCAGTGCGTCCCCGAAACCCACCACCGACAGGTCCCTGGGCACTCGCAGGCGATGGCGCCGCATCGCCTCGAGCGTGCCGTGCAGCTGGAGGGACCCCTGCACGATCACGGCCGTACAGCGCTGTGCGTGCAGCCGGGTGGCCGCCTCGATCCCGCCGGAGAACGACCGGGGCGCGCGTGCGATCCAGGTGGGCACATCCGCGTTGTATCCGCGCACCGGATGTTCGGCCACGAAGCGGGAGGCCAGCAGTTCGGCCAGGTCTCCGGCGTCATTGCAGATCAGGCCGATCCGCCGGTGGCCCAATGCTCCCAAGTGTTCGAAGGCCAGGCTCAGCCCACCGGTCAGGTCCAGCCTGGCGGCCACCAGATCGGCGTCGACGGCTCCCGGCCCCGGCGGGAGAAGGGGTTGACGCGATTCGTTCAGCCGGATGACGGGCACGTCGACGTCCAGACTGGTGAAGGTGGGAGTGACCACGGCAACGACCCCTGCGGCGATCGCCTGCTGCAGCCCCCTGTCCTCGGCGTCGAGGAAGACGGGCACCGCCGCGGCGCCGGCGCCCTGCAGATGGGCTGAGACAGTACGGCAGACCTCGGACTGCCAGTGTTCGGGGGCTGCAGGGGCTGCAACCGCCACGAGTCGGGCGACGCTCGGTTCGAGCAGGGTCGAGCGGTGGTAGCCGGTCGCCGTAAGCGCCGCCATGACCCGCTCACGGGTGCCGGCCGCGACGGTGCCGCGCCCGCCGAGGACGCGCGAAACGGTCGTCACCGACACCCCGGCGGCGCGTGCGACGTCTTCCAATCCGACCCTCATGCTCTAAGTCTACGGAGCTCCTGGCGACCCGCGCGGGTCGCCAGGGCGGGCCGACCGGCGGGTGTTGACGTACAAGACGGATGAACCCCTAAAATGAGATATAGATAACATTTCAAGACGTGCCTGGATGGGAGGTCGGTCGATGGCGACGCTGCTGGCCAGAGCCCTGGAGCACCGCTACCCCCATCAGCCGGCACCCGGCCTCGCCGGGGTGGACCTCGACATCGCCGAAGGGGAAACGGTATGCGTCGTGGGCCCGCTGGGCAGTGGCAAGACCACCCTGTTGCGCATCCTCTCCGGGGCCGAACCCCGGCACAACGGCCGGGTGCTCATCGACGGGGAGGACGTCACCGGCCTCGACGCCGAACACCGCGGGGTCAACCGCGTCTTCGACCGGCACCGCCTCTATCCGCATATGACCCTGGCGGAGAACCTCTCCTTTCCCCTCCTGCTCTACGGAGTCGGCCGGGAACGGGCCAGGGAACGGGTCCTAGCGGCCACCACCCGGCTGGGAATCGTCGAGCACCTCGACCAGCGGGCCTCGGGTCTGGGCCCGGAGCTGCTGCCCCACGTCTCGGCCGCCCGCGCCCTGGTCGCCCGCCCCCGGATACTGATAGCCGACGATCCGCTGCGCAATCTGGCGCCGGACGAACGGAGCCGGACCGCAAAGACGCTGGCGCTCATCCTGCGCCGGATGGGCCTGACCACCGTCTACGCCACGACCGATGCCGAAGAGGCCCTGGTCCTGGGCGGTCGGATCGTGCACCTGGACTCCGGCCGGATCGTCTCAGGACACGACACCGCTGTCCTGCCCGCAACTGCGGGCACTAGGCTGGCGGAGAACAGGCAAAGACGCTAGACAACGAAAGGCATGCAGATGAGCCAGTCGGCCTCAGATCTTCCCAACATCCACGGACTCTTCGACCTCACGGGCAAGCTGGCGGTCGTCGTCGGCTCGGCCTCCGGACTGGGTCAGGCGACCGCGATCGGACTGGCGGACGCCGGGGCCGAGGTCGTCTGCGCCGATCTCAACGCCGAGGGCGCCAGGGAGACCGCCGGAATCATCGCCGCCCGCGGCGGTAAGTCCCACTACGCGGGCGTCGACGTCACGGACACCGCCGAGGTCCAGCAGTTGGCCGATACCTATTCCCAAGCGGAGATCCTGGTCACCACGCCCGGCCTGAACGTCCGCAAGCGCGTGCTCGACACCGTCGACGATGAGTTCGACCGGGTGATCGACATCAACCTCAAGGGCACCTACCGCCTGATGAAGGCCTTCGGCGCGCATATGGCCGCAGCCGGACGGGGCTCGCTCATCGCCTTCGCTAGCTTCCGTGCGCTCGTGATCGAACCAGGGCAGGGCCTTTACGCCGCGGCCAAGGCCGGTGTCGTGCAATTGGTCAAGACGCTGGCCAGCGAGCTGGGCGGCACCGGAGTGCGCGCCAATGCGATCCTGCCCGGTCCCTTCGACACACCGCTGACCGCGCAGATCAAGCAGGATGCCAAATGGTGGAACGCCTATGCCGACAAGGCGGCCCTGGGCCGTTGGGGCGAATTGCACGAGATCGCCGGCCCCGTGCTCTTCCTCTCCAGCGATGCCGCCAGCTACGTCACCGGTCATTCGCTGCTGGTCGACGGTGGCTGGATGGCCCAGGACGGCCGGTTCACCCCGGACGTCTGAGCCCCCGGTTCCGCCCGAGGCGACCGGCCCCCTGGTGGGCCGGTCGCCTCTGGCGTTCCACAGCAGTCCGAACTGTGAGATTTGCGGGCTCGAATAGCTTCGCCCAGGGATTTCTGTGATCTAATGAAGCGCATTGTCAGGATCACATCCCCTAGATCTGGAGCTCTCAATGGCGACGGCGATCAGCACAGACGACGCTCTGCGCAAACGCACTCTGAAAAAGGTCACATGGCGGCTCGTGCCGTTCCTGGGCCTGCTGTACTTCATCAACTACCTCGACCGGACGAACATCGGATTCGCCGGGCCCGGGGGCATGTCCGAGGACCTGAAGCTGAGCGCAACCGCCTTCGGCATCGCCTCCGGCGTGTTCTTCATCGGCTATCTGCTGCTCGAGGTGCCCTCGAACATGGCGCTGCACAAGTTCGGCGCCCGCCGCTGGATCGCGCGCATTCTGGTCAGCTGGGGCATCATCGCCGCCCTCATGTCCTTCGTCCCCTCGGCCGGCTGGCTCTACACCGCCCGGTTCGTCCTGGGCATCGCCGAGGCGGGATTCTTCCCCGGCATCATCCTCTACCTGACCTACTGGTTCCCCAAGCGCGAACGCGCGAAGGCCACCGCGCTGTTCATGCTGGCCATCCCACTGTCCACGGCGCTGGGATCGCCCGTCTCCGGTCTGATCATGGCCCACGGCCACGAGGCCTTCTTCGGCCTGGCCGGATGGCGCTTCATGTTCCTCCTCGAGGGCGTGCCCGCCATCATCCTGGGCATCATCTGCTGGTGGTTCCTGACCGATCGGCCGCGCGAGGCCAAATGGCTGGCCGCCGATGAGCGCGCATGGCTGCAGCGCCAGATGGACGATGAGGAGGCCCTGACCGCCTCCGAGTACCACGTTCCGGCCTGGAAATCCCTGGCCAGCGGTCGGGTCTGGGCACTGGCCCTGGTGTACTTCGGCATCGTCTACGGCCTCTACGCCATCAGTTTCTTCCTGCCCTCGATCATCTCGGACTTCAAAGAGCGATTCAACACCGATTTCTCGATCGTCGAGGTCGGACTGATCAACGCGATCCCCTTCGCCTGTGGTGCGCTGGTCATGTGGTTCTGGGCCAGGCACGGCGATAAGACGGGTGAGCGCGTCTGGCACGTGGCCATCCCCACGCTGATCTCGGCGGTGGCCATCCCGATCACCACGTTCATGAATTCGCCGTTCACCACCATGGTGCTCGTGTCGATCTTCGCAATGGGTGTGATGTGCGGCCTGGCGACCTTCTGGCCGCTGCCCACCGCCTTCCTGTCCGGGGCCGGAGCCGCCGCCGGCGTCGCCCTGGTCAACTCCATCGGCAACACCGCCGGCTTCTTCGCCCCCTACATCACCGGCTTCGTCAAGACGACCACCGGCTCGTCCAACGGCGGCATGTGGGTGATCGGCGCCGCCATGCTGATGGCTGCGATCATCGTCATCGCTCTGGGTGCCCTGCCCAAGAAGAAGAACGGGCTGGACGTACCACAGGGCTGAGCGAGGACCAGCCTCGACCGAGGCCTCTCCACATCGCATACGGAAACCTGCAGGGCATGCGCATATATGCGCATGCCCTGCAGGTTTCCGTATGCGATGACGCCGGTACCGGTTCTAACAGCCTGCGACCGCGCGCCCTTGTCCGGTTCTCAGCCCTTGGCCAGTTTGAGGGAGAACTCCACCGTCCCCGAATCCTCGACCTTGACGAACCCCAGGTTCGGAGCCGCGACGTCGAAGTCGGCCCAGGTCACGGGCACACTGCCCGTGAGGCTCAGCCCGCCGCCGTCGACACCGGCACGCGCTTTGGCGGTCAGGGGCTTCTTCTGCCCGTTGATCTCCAGCTCCCCCGGGAGTTCGAGTTCGATCGAATCGCCGGTGGCCCCCGCCAGGGCCCGGCCCAGGTCGACGGGTTCGCCCAGCGTGAAGGACGCCTGAGGATGGGCCTTCGTGTCGATCGCCCGGGAGGAGAAGTACCCGTCGCGGCGCTCCGAGTCCGTTTTCACCGAGGCCAAGTCCACTGTGACCGTGCCCTTTGCGAGGGCCGGTCCGCTGTCCTCGACAGTCATTTCCCCGGTCACCTTGGAGGTCCGGCCGACGACGGTGACGTCATTGCCGTTGAGGACCTCGTCCACGCGGTAGCCGGCCTGGGAGCCTTCGGAGACCCGCCAGGCGCCGACCAGGTCGGCGGCTCCGGCCGGCGGCCCACCGGTCCCGGTTGTTCCGGGCGATTCGCCCGCCGCCTCCGCAGGCTCCGCCGAATCGAAGGATTCCGGTGCCCCCGCATTCTGGCTGCGCGCGTAGATGGCCGGTAGGGCGAATGCCGCTACGGCCAGGAGAGCGACGACGAGCGCCGTCACCACCCAGGGCAGGGGACGGGCGTACCAGGGTCTGCGCGATGCGGCCGGATCAGTCATGGCCGCAGCCTACGGACCGGGTCTGACCGGGACCTGCCCTGCAGCTGTGATTGAACTGTCAATCACCAGGCTATGGACGTTCCGCCCGGGCATGGGCGGGGACGGCACAGCTCCGGCTACTGCGCCCGGTTCTTCGCCACCTCGTAGAGGGTGACGGCCGCGGCGATGCCGGCGTTGAGGGACTCGGTCGCGGCGGAGATCGGAATCGACACGATCTGATCGCAGATGTCGCCGATCAGCCGCGAGATCCCCTTGCCCTCCGAACCGACCACGATGCAGATGGGCTCCTTGGCGAAGCTCAATGAGGGAAGTTCGACGTCGCCGTCCATATCGAGGCCCAGGACGAACACGCCCTGCTTCTTCAACTCCTGCAGAGCCCTGGCCAGGTTGACCACCTGGGCCACGGGAATCCGGCTGGCCGCACCCGCCGAGGTCTTCCACGCCGCCGCCGTCATCGACGCAGCGCGGCGCTCGGGGATGATCACACCGTGCCCGCCGAAGGCCGCGGTCGAGCGCACGATCGCACCCAGGTTGCGCGGATCCGTGATCCCGTCGAGCGCCACCAACAGCGGGGTCTCGAAGCGTTCGGCCGCCAGTTCCAGCAGATCGTCCGGGTGGGCATAGGAGTACGGCGGAACCTGCAGGGCCACGCCCTGGTGGATCGCATCGTCGGTCAGCCGGTCCAGGTCCGGCTTCGTGGCCTCGAGCATGCTGATGCCCTGTTCGGCCGCCAGCGCGATGATCTCCCGGACCCGATCGTCGGATTCGATCCGGTGGGCCACATAGAGAGCGGTCGCGGGAATCCCCTGTCGCAGCGCCTCGAGCACCGAATTGCGCCCGGCCACCGTGTCGACCCCGCGTTCGCGCTTGTGCCGTCGTGCCCGGCCTGCCGCGTCCTTCTTCTGCCGATCCTGCTTGGCCTGATAGGCCTTGTGGTAGACCCGGTCCTCGGCCTTGGGCGTCGGGCCCTTACCCTCCAACGACCGTCGGCCCTTACCACCGGAGCCCTTGGTCGGACCCTTCTTCGTCTTCTTCATCGCGCCGGGGCGCCCCTGTGCGGCCATCAGTCCTGCTCCTCGTCTTTCAGCTGCCAGCGGTAGCCAGCCGGGGTGTCCTCAATGGCCACTCCGGCCTCCGCCAGCCGAGCACGGATCCCATCGGCCCGCGCATAGTCCTTTTCCGCCTTTGCGGCCAGTCTTTCCTCGGCCAGTGCTCCCACCAGCGCGTCGAGCGCAGCGTGTGCCGCGTCGTCCCCGCCGGCGCCGGTCGCCCAGTGCGGGTCGGTCGGGTTGACGCCCAGGATGTCGAGCATGAGCTCGAGCTCGCCGACGATCTGCGCCAGATCGACACGGGTCTGCGCTCCTGCGCCCGGGGCCGAGGCAATCTCCAGCGCCCTGAAGCCGGCACCCAGGTGTTCGAAGGCGACAGCGAGCGCCTGCGGGATGGCCAGATCGTCGTCCATCGCCGCGGCGAAGGCATCCGGGACCCGGGCGGCGACGCCGGCATAGCCATCCGCCGCGCTGGGCACGGCCGGGGCGGCCTCGCCGAGCAGGCCGCGGGCGCGGCTCAGCAGGTTGGCGAACCGGTCCAGGGCGGTCTGCTGGCCGGCCACCGCGGCCTCGGTGAAGTCGAGGACCGAACGGTAGTGGGCGGTGGACAGGAAATAGCGCACAGTCAGGGCCGGCAGCTTGGCGAACAGCTCGTGGGCGAAGATCGAATTGCCCAGCGACTTCGACATCTTGTCCCCGCCGACGGTCAGCAGGCCAGAGTGCATCCACAACCGGGCGAAGGGGTCGCCCGCGGCCCGCGACTGGGCCAGTTCGTTCTCGTGGTGCGGGAAGCGCAGGTCGAGACCGCCGCCGTGGATGTCGAATTCGGCACCCAGGTACTTCGTCGACATGGCCGAGCATTCGATGTGCCAACCGGGGCGGCCCCTGCCCCACGGGGTGTTCCAGGAGGCTGTCAGCGGCTCGCCCTGCTTGTGGCCCTTCCACAGGGCGAAGTCCTGCGGGCTGCGCTTGCCGTAGCGCGGCGTATCGTCGGCCGGGGACATATCCGCGGGGCGCTGGTGGGTCAGTTCCCCGTAGTCCGGCCAGGATGCGGTGTCGAAGTAGACGTCGCCGGAATCATCGGCGGCGGGATACGCATGGCCGGCATCGATCAGCCGCCCGATCAGCTCGATCATCTCCGGCACGTGGCCGGTGGCGCGGGGCTCGTAGTCAGGCGCCAGCACGCCCATCGCCTCGTAGGCGGCGGTGAAGACGCGCTCGTAATGGTACGCGTGGGCGAACCAGGTCCTGCCCTCCTCGACCGACTTGCTCAGGATCTTGTCGTCGATATCGGTGACGTTGCGGATCAGGGTGACGTCGAGGCCCCGGTAGGTCAGCCAGCGGCGCAGCTGGTCGAAGACCACGGCCGAGCGCATGTGCCCGATGTGCGGGGCACCCTGCACAGTGGCGCCACAGACGTAGATCCCGACCCGGCCCGGGGTGATGGGCCGCAGTTGTTCTACCGTGCGGGTCTGGGTGTTGTACAGCGCAATAGTCACGGACCCCAGTCTACCGGCAACGGCCGGGCGTCCGCGCCCACGGCCGAGGCCCCGCGGACGTGAGTGCGCACACTCACCTCCGCGGGGCCTCCGCTCTCGAACCGGCCGGCGCCGATCCCTCCCGTGATCTCCCGACTCAGTACTCCCGACTCAGTATTCGATGACGACGCGGCCCTCGATCTTGCCATGCCTCATCTCGTCGAGCACCTGGTTGATGTCCTCGAGGCTGCGGGTGTGGAAGGTCGGGTGGATCAGGCCGCGGGCGTAGAAGTCCAGCGCCTCCTCCAGGTCCTGCCGGGTGCCGACGATCGATCCGCGGATCGTCAGGCCCTTGAGCACGATGTCGAAGATCGGGGCGGGGAACTCGCCCGGGGGCAGCCCGTTGAAGACGATCGTGCCGCCGCGACGGGTCATGGAGATCGCCTGTCCGAAGGCCGAGGGGTGCACTGCCGTGACCAGCACACCGTGGGTGCCCCCGGTCTTCTCCTGGATCTCCGCGGCCGGATCGCCGCTCATCGCGTTGACCAGGACCTCGGCACCGTGCTTCTTGGCCAGCGCCAGCTTGTCATCGGCGACGTCGACTGCGGCCACCCGCATGCCCATCGCCACGGCGTACTGCACCGCGATATGGCCCAGCCCGCCGATGCCGGAGATCGTGACCCACTGACCGGGTCGCACCCCCGTCATCTTCAGGCCCTTGTAGACCGTGACGCCGGCGCACAGCACCGGGGCGATCTCGTTGAGGTCGGACCCCTCGGGGATGCGTGCGGCGAACTTGGTGTCGACGAGCATGTACTCGCCGAAGGACCCGTCGACGGAGTACCCGCCGTTGACCTGCTGTTCACACAGGGTCTCCCAGCCGGTCCGGCAGTACTCGCAGTCACCACAGGCCGACCACAGCCAGGCGTTGCCGACCAGATCGCCGACGGCCACGTCGGTCACGTCCTCGCCGATCGCCTCGACGCGGCCCACACCCTCGTGGCCGGGAATGAATGGCGGGGTCGGCTTGACCGGCCAGTCGCCCTCCGCGGCGTGCAGGTCGGTGTGGCAGACGCCGGACGAGATGAGCTTGACGAGTGCCTGGCCGCGGCCCGGGGTGGGGATTTCGACGTCCTTGTTGACGTCGAGGTCCTGGCCGAATTGCTTGACGACGGCCGATTTCATCGTGGTCATGATTCCTCCGTGTTCCCTTGTACCGCTGGGGCTGAAAGCCTCCGGTGCCGGGTCGCGTCTTCTTCGACGTTGGCGCCGGGCCCGATCCACTGTGAGCGGGCGGCCCCTTGTTCGTGCGGTGGCACCACCGTAGGCGGGCCCCAGTTGCATGCACGTTGCACGATGCGTTTATGCGTCCATAGACTGGACCGACCACATCTGTGGTGATGACCACACACCTGTTTTGCCGCGCAGTCGCGCCAGATCGTAATGGAGAGTGCATGCCCACCATCGTCAAGGGAATCATCGCCAGGGCCAAGGGAGAGCCGACCGAACTGACCGATATCGTCGTCCCCGACCCGGGGCCGGGCGAGGTCGTCGTCGACGTCAAGTCCTGCGGCGTGTGCCATACCGACTTCCACTACCGGCAGGGCGGGATCGGCGACAACTACCCGTATCTGCTGGGCCATGAGTCCGCCGGCGTCGTATCCGAAATCGGGCCCGGCGTGACCCACGTGGCCGTCGGCGATTTCGTCGTCCTCAACTGGCGTGCGGTGTGCGGTGAGTGCCGCGCGTGCAAGCGGGGCGAACCGCAGTACTGCTTCGCGACCTTCAACGCCACTCAGAAGATGACGCTGACCGACGGCACCGAGCTCGAGGCCGCCCTTGGCATCGGATCCTTCGCGGAGAAGACCCTGGTCGCCGCCGGACAGTGCACGAAGGTCGACGAGGCCGATCCCGCAGTCGTCGGCCTGCTCGGCTGTGGCATCATGGCCGGGATCGGTGCCGCCGTCAACACCGGCGGCGTGACCCGCGGTAAGTCGGTGGCCGTGATCGGCTGCGGCGGCGTGGGCGATGCCGCGATCGCCGGTTCCCGGCTGGCCGGGGCCAGTCCGATCATCGCGATCGACTTCGATGAGAAGAAGCTGGCCGCCGCCACCGAGCTGGGCGCCACCGACACCATCTGCTCCAAGGGCCTGAGCGAGGACGAGGTCGTCGCCGCGGTCCAGGAACTGACCGCGGGCTTCGGCGCCGATGTCGTGATCGACGCCGTGGGCCGGCCCGAAACCTGGCGGCAGGCCTTCTATGCCCGCGATCTGGCCGGCACCGTCGTGCTGGTGGGCGTGCCCACCCCCGAGATGGAACTGAGCGTGCCCCTGGCCGATGTGTTCGGCCGCGGTGGCAGCCTGAAGTCCGCCTGGTACGGCGATTGCCTGCCCGAACGCGACTTCCCCATGCTCGTCGATCTGTACAAGCAGGGCCGCCTGCCGCTGGAGAAGTTCGTCAGCGAGCGCATCTCACTCGACCAGGTCGAACAGGCCTTCGAGAAGATGGGCCGTGGCGAGGTCCTGCGCTCCGTGGTGGAGTTCTGATGGCCGCGCGGATCGAGCGCCTGCAGACAGCGGGGACGTTCTCGCTCGACGGTGGCACCTGGGAGGTGGAGAACAATGTGTGGATCGTCGGCGACGACTCCGAGGTGATCGTCATCGATCCCGCGCATTCGAGCTCCGAGGTCGCCCGGGCGGTGGGCGGGCGCCGGGTCAAGGCGATCCTGCTGACCCACGGGCACGACGATCACGTCCGTGCCGCACTTGACGCCAAGGCCGCGCTGGGCGATCCGCCGGTCCTCCTCAACCATGCGGATCTGATGCTGTGGGAAATGGTCCACCCCGGAACGGCACCGGATGGGGACATCGCGGACGGGGACGAATTCCCGGTGGCCGGAGTCACCCTGCGGGCCGTGCACACGCCGGGGCACTCCCCCGGGTCGACCTGTTTCATCCTTTCGGGGGCCGCCGAGGGGCCTGTGGTGTTCACCGGTGACACGCTGTTCAACGGTGGGCCGGGAGCCACCGGACGGTCCTATTCGAGTTTCGAGACGATCATCGAGTCGATCCGGGACCGGCTGCTCAGCCTGCCAGAAGAGACCACCGTACTCACCGGACACGGGGACTCCACCTCGATCGCGGCCGAATCCGGCCACCTGGACGAGTGGATCGCCCGCGGCCACTGAGCACGCTCCCCGAGCACACATGGTTCGCGGGGACGAGTCAGGCCCCGCGGATGATACAGCCGGACAGCACAGCGCCCGGCGGTCTGTTTCAGGCCGCCGGGCGCTGTTTGCGGGGCCGTCCGCCCTTGCCGGGGCGCGCGGCGTTCCACTTGTCTATGGTCTCGACGAGCCACCCACGGGCCCGCCCCACATAGGCGTCCGGTTCCGGCAGATTGTTCGGCAGGCTCCCCCGACTGGCCAATCCCAGGTAGTCCGCGACTTCGGCCGTGCTCAGGTAATGAGTCGCCTTCTGGCTGCGCCCGGTACTCATACTGCTCCCCCTCGTGCAGGTTCACTTTGTGCCAAGTGTGCCACAATGCGGCACCAAATGGGTGGTGATTCTTCGACGGATTCCCTGCACCGGAGCGGGCCTTGGAGGCCTCAAGTATCAGTAGAGCACTGCCGTGGCGATCGCCGTGGCCCCTTCGCCCCGGCCCATCGACCCGAGCCCGTCGCTGGTCGTGCCTGCCACCGCCACAGGTGCTCCACATGCGGTGCCGAGCGCTTCCTGTGCCTCGTCCCGGCGTCGGCCGACCTTGGGCCGATTGCACACGATCTGCACCGCCACGCTGCCGATGGTGAAACCCGCGGCGCGCACGATCCGCGCGGCCTCGGCCAGCAGGACGGTGCCGGGGGCGCCCGCGAACTCCGGGCGGTCCACCCCGAAGTGCGCGCCCAGATCGCCCAGCCCGGCCGCGGCGAACAGGGCGTCGGCACAGGCGTGGGCTGCGACATCGGCATCCGAGTGGCCGGCCAGGCCGAACCCGCCCGGCCACTCCAGACCCGCCAGCATCAGTGGCCGCTCGGGGTCCGAGGAGAAGGCATGGACGTCCACCCCGGTGCCCACTCTGGGCACGGGGCCGTTGGGCCCGGCGGTCCGCGCGTCCGGGTCCAGGGCCGCAAGGAGGCGCAGATCGCTCGGATAGGTGACCTTGAGGGCACGTTCCTCACCTGCGACCGCGGTGATTCGGTGCCCGGCAGCCTCCATCACACCCGCATCGTCCGTCGGACCGGCACCGGAAAGCGGGTCCCAGGCCGCATAGGCGGCCACCAGGAGGTCCCGGCGGAATCCCTGCGGGGTCTGCACCCGCCGCAGGGACTCGCGATCGACCCCACCCTGTAATTCATCGCCCGCGCTGGTGCGCAGCGTGTCGACCACGGGCAGAACCGGCACCACCGCAGTGGCACCCGCGGCCAGGGCGGCGGCGACCCGGCCGAAGACCTCGGGACCGGCCGCCGGGCGCGCGGCGTCGTGAACGAACACGCAGGGCGCATCGCCGCAGTACTCCAAAGCCGCGCGCACCGAGGCCCAGCGCTCCCGACCGCCGGCGATCACCGTGGTCTGCGGAACGGGGACCGTCATGGTGTGGCTTTCCACGACGGCATCGACCTGGGACCGCGCCGCGTCCAGCCAGCCGACGGGGGCTGCGACGATGACATGGGAGAACAGGCCACTGCGCAGGGCCCCTCCCACTGCGTGCGCCAGCAGGGACTGCCCGGCCGATTCGACGAAGGCCTTGGGCCGGCTCGCGCCCAAACGCGAACCAGAGCCGGCGGCGGGGATGATGAGGGCGAAGCCCATGAACCGACCTCCTGGGACGGGGCGCGGCGCACAGCGCCGGCGGGTCAGACGAATCCGCCCCGGTCACCACGTGAAACGTGGAACCGGGGCGGATCGATGTCAAACGGGCCACGGGCCCAGCGGCTCAGCCGGCGAGGACCTCGTCGAGGATCTTCTCCGCTTCGTCCTCTTCCTTCTTCTCCGCCAGGGCGAGTTCGGAGACCAGCACCTGCCGGGCCTTGGCCAGCATCCGCTTCTCACCGGTGGACAGTCCGCGGTCGTGCTCACGGCGCCACAGATCGCGGACAACTTCCGCGACCTTGATGACATCGCCGGACTGGAACTTCTCCAGGTTCGCCTTGTAGCGACGCGACCAGTTGGAGGGCTCCTCCGTGATGTCCGCACGCAATACTTCGAAGACCTGCTCCAGGCCCTCTTCGCCGACGACGTCGCGGACGCCGACCAGATCGCAGTTCTCGGCGGGGACCTCGATGGTCAGGTCGCCGTGGGACACCTCCAACTTCAAATAAAGCTTCTCTTCGCCCTTGATGACGCGCTTCTTGACTTCTTGAACGGTAGCCGCACCATGGTGCGGATACACGACGGTGTCGCCGACCTGAAAACTCATACTGGTTATGTCCCCTTTCGTACCACCAGTTTAGCATGCACAATCGTTCAGAATAAGGGCGGGGAAGGATTATGAAGGTCACCCTTCGTTCTACAAAGCGTCAAAAAGTGGGTAGAATTTCGGGAGAATATCTGTGTTGTCTCTGCAAGGAGCTTGAGAACGTGAACCGGCTTACCCGCTTCGGCATCGCCGCCGCCGCAATCGCCCTGGTCGTCCCCGCTAGCGGGTGCGCCGCCCTGATTTCACCGCAGCAGACCCACACGTACCAGTACGCCGCGGGCGACGGTGCGCAGCAGACGAAGATCGACGACGTCGCGGTCCGCAATATCCTGCTCATCGCCAATGACGATGCCCAGGCGCAGCTGGTGTATGCGGTCGTCAACGGTTCCGACAAGGACGCCCGGGTCACCCTGACCGTTGCGGGCAAGACCGTCGAGGAGTCCGTCCCCGCGGGCAAGGCCGTCTACCACAACCCGGCCAACACCCAGAACGCGCCCAGCGAGAACGGCTCGATCAACCGCAAGGCCGTCATCATCAAGAACCTCGAGGACAAGCCCGGCACCCTGACCGACGTCCAGATGACCATCAACGGGAAGTCGACCAAGGCCACCGCCCAGGTGCTCACCGGCGGTGACCTCAAGGACGGCGGCCTGTGGTACTACCAGGACCTGGTGCCGACCCAGGGCGCCACGGCCTCGGCCACGGAGGACGCGACCCCTTCGGCCACCGCAGACGCCGAGGAGACCGCGGCCGAGCACTGAGCCCGGCCCGCCGACTCACCCGGCAGGGGCCCTGTCCGATGATCGTTCATCGGACAGGGCCCCTGCCGTTTTCGCGTGCCGTTTTCGCGCCCTGCACCGACCGGGCGTGCGCCGGGCCGGTCGGTGCGGGCGCTCGCCGGACCGACCGGGCAGCCGGGGAGATCAGACGAATTTATAGCCCAGTCCGCGCACCGTCACCAGCAGGCCGGGGTCTGTCGGATCGGGCTCGACCTTGTTGCGCAGCCGCTTGATGTGGACGTCCAGGGTCTTCGTGTCCCCCACGTAGTCCTGGCCCCACACCCGGTCGATCAGCTGTCCGCGCGTCATCACCCGGCCGGCGTTGCGGACCAGGATCTCCAACAGTTCGAATTCCTTGAGCGGCAGACCCATCTCCTGTCCCCGGATGGTCACCACGTGTCGGTCGACATCGATGCGCACCCCGTTGGCCTCGAGCACCGATTCCTCGACCGGCTGGTCCGGCTCGCTGCGTCGGCGCAGCACCGCACGGATCCGGGCCAGCAGCTCCCTGGACGAATAGGGTTTGGTCACATAGTCGTCGGCGCCCAGCTCCAGGCCCACCACCTTGTCGATCTCATCGTCCTTGGCGGTGAGCATGATGATGGGGACGTTCGACTTCGCCCGCAGTGCCCGACACACCTCGGTGCCCGAGGCCCCCGGCAGCATCAGATCGAGCAGGACCAGGTCGGCGCCGGTGGCCTCGAAGCTGGCGATCGCCTCCAGACCGTCATCGGCGATCGTCACCTCATAGCCCTCCTTGCCCAACAGGAACGACAGCGGGTCGGAGAAGGATTCCTCATCTTCGACGAGCAGAATGTGTGTCACTGTGTATTCTTCCTACTTTCCTGATTCCGCCCCCGCCACGCCAGTGGGCGGGGCCTCGGGATGAACGTCTAAAACCGTGCCCGCGTGCCGCGCGCGCTGCAACTCCCGCTGCGAACCCGATGTCGACCTGTGGCCCGCCAGGGGCAACACGATCGTGAAGGTCGATCCACCGCCCAGGCGGCTCCACACCCTGACCTCGCCGGAATGGGTGGCCACGATGTGCTTGACCAGGCTCAGGCCCAGCCCGGTCCCCCCGGTATTGCGCGAGCGCGCCGGATCCACCCGGTAGAAGCGCTCGAACACCCGGTCCAGATCCGCCTCGGACAGCCCGATGCCCTGATCCGTCACGGCCACGAGGACCTGGCCGGATCTGGCCTCGTAGCCGATGCCCACCCGGGTACCACCGTTGGAGTAGTTCACCGCGTTGTCCAGCAGATTGCGCAGCGCGTTGACCAGCAGATCGAAGTCGCCCTCGACCTCGATGTCCTCGCCGGCCAGCTCGGAACCCGCCGCGACCTCGACCACGATGTCGATGTCCTTGCTGCTCGCGGCGGTCTGTGCCCGATCCACCGCGTCCGCGATGATATCGGCCACCCGGATCCGGTCCTGGCTGACTGGCCCGCTGTGGTCCTGCACGCGGGAGAGGTCGATGATCTCCTTGACCAACTGGGACAGGCGCGCGGACTCCTGCTGGATCTTGCTGCCGAAGCGCTGGACCGCGTCGGGGTCGTCGCTGTAGTCCGTCACCGCCTCCGCCAACAGACTCATCGCGCCGATCGGTGTCTTGAGCTCGTGCGAGACATTGGCGACGAAGTCCCGCCGGACCTCGTCGACCCGCCTGGCCTCCGTCAGGTCCTCGGCCAGCACCAGGACATAGGCCTCCCCCAGGGGCGCGACGCGCGCGTGCAGCAGGCGGGGACTGCCGATGCCGCCGGGCCGGCGGCTCTCGAAGTCGAGCTCCTCGATCAGGCCACGGGCGCGGACCCGGGCCACGGCCTCGAGCAGGTCCGAGTTCTCCAGGCCCCTGCCCTTGACCAGGCCCAGGGTGTAAGCGGCCGGCGATGACTTGACGACGTCGTCGCCGGCGTCGATGACGATCGCGGCCTGTGAGAGCACCGCCAGGACCTCGGCGATACCGGACGGGAGCTCGTCGTCGGAGTGCATATCGGCAGTGGACCGGGACAGTTCGGAGGCTCGGAAGGCCAGAATGCCCCCGATGCCCAGGGCCAGGCCGACGGCCCCGCAGAGAAATCCGAACAGGAGAAGATCCACCCCTTTAGAATACGTGGCGGCGGGCCCCGATCCGACCACCGCGGGGGACTCGAGTGAGACGTCATCGGGAATTCACCCCCGCGCAAGTTCTCATTCACCGCCCGGCCCGCCACACCTGCCAGGCTGAGGGCGATGTGCCCCGGACCGGGCACGAGCAGCAGGACGAGGAGGAGCCCGTACATGCGCGAAGTCTTCAATCAGGAGCTGGACACCATTGCCGATCGGCTGGTGGAGATGTCCCGCCTGGTAACCGAGCAGATCTCCCGGGCCACCCGCGCCCTGGAGACGAATGATCTGGAACTCGCCGAACAGGTGATCTCCGCCGATGCCAGGATCGACGCCGGGCAGGCCGACCTGGATCGGCTGTCCGTCCAGGTGCTGGCCCTGCAGGCCCCGGTGGCCCAGGACCTGCGCGTGGTCGTCTCGGCCCTGAAGATGAGCGTGGCGATCGAACGGATGGGCGATCTGGCCCGGCACATCGCCGCGCAGGTGCGCATCCGCTATCCGCAGTCGGCGGTGCCGGGGCCCTTCCGGGAGGTCTTCAGCAGAATGGGCGAGGCGGCTGTGCGGATCGGTACTGCCCAGGTCCAGCTGCTCGACAATCCGGGGCTGGCCGCGGTGCCCATGATCGCCACCATCGACGAACAGCTCGATGCCCTGCACCTGCAGGTATTCACGATCATCGGGGAGCTGTCCTCCGGCGACCTCACGCCCTCGCAGATCGCCGACGCCACCCTGGTCTCGCGCTACTTCGAGCGCTTCGGCGATCAGGCGGTCAATGTCTCCCACAAGGTCGAGTATCTGCTCACCGGCAGTTGGGAGCCCGACCTATCCGCCCCCTGACCAGCCCCCAACCCCGGCGGGTGGCTCCACAAATGCACATGTGGCTCGATAGAGCGTGAGTTTACGTGCCACGTATGCCAGTGTGGAGCCACCCGCCGGATATGTGGACCAGAGGTCACAAGTGACCTCGACTGTGGGTCACAGCGGCCGAGGCGCCAGGTGGGTTTTCCACACGAGGCCGGTGAGGGCTTCCCCTTCCCCGTTTCAGGCAGCAGCCTGGCGGCATGAGCACATGCAACGTCTTCACCATCGCCGAGGTAATCGCGGCCGGCATCGATCCCCGCAGTGTCCAGAATGCAGTCGGGTGTTGCATCGAGCGCCTCTCCCAGGGCGTCTACGTCCTGCGCCGCCGCTGCAGTGTCGCGCGCCACTGCAGGCTCCGTGCGTTTATCACCGAACGTGTCCTTGTCCTTCCGCCGTTGCCGGCCGGCGGACCCAGCCCCGGCCTCCCGCCTGGTGCGGCTCAGGGGCAGCCCGATCCGCTCTCCGAACTGCCCTGGTAGCAGCGTGAGAAAATGGAACACATCGGCAGGATCGCCGCGTATCCGTTTGTGGAAAATGACGTGTTGAGTCACCATTCCGCAGCGGTGGTGTGGGGGCTGCCCCTATTCCACAGCTCACTTGACCGGGTTGAGATGAGCAATCCGCGTTTCAAACGAACAGGCAAGTCCTATCGACGTCGGCAGCGGCAGGTTCCCAACTCCTTCGTCCTCGACGGAGCCGGGTTCGACAGCCGCTTCGGCCCTCGGTGGCCGGGGGCGATCACCCCCGGGGACCTCGGCATCGCGATGACGGATGTGGAACGCACCGTCCTCGACATCACGCGGGACTGCACGCTGTCCGAGGCGGCTATGGTGCTCGAGGCATACCTCAGCGGCGTACTGGCGCCGATCACGAACGATCACGGGGCACCCGAAGCCGACCGGCGGACGCCGGTCCTGGGATTGGACGGGCGAATGTCCACATTTCCCCTGTCACAGTCAGAACGGGAAGCACGCCGGGCACGGCTACTGGCTACGGCGACGGCCACGGATCTGGGGCGTAGGGTTCCGCGGCTGACGCGTCTCCTGGCGATCAGCACAGGTCTGTCCGAGTCTCCTGCTGAAGCCCTTGCGAATCTGGGATTCCATACTCTGGGGCTGGGGGTCGAACAGCAGGCCCAGATCTGCGACTCCACCGGACGGATCATCGCCGTCGCCGACTTCCTGATCCGAGGCACCCGGTGCCTATTGGAAGTCGACGGGCGAAAGAAATACATAGATGCAACCGGTGCGGCGGACATGGCTCGTTTGGAACGGGAGAAACAACGTACCGACCGAATCTATGCCGAGGGGTACCACCTGCTGCGGTGCGGTTGGCACGAGGTGACGAACCCCGATATCTTCGGCCCACTCATCTGGCGGGGACTGCGGGCTGCGCGAGGCCTGGGCCGGGCCTGATGCGGCCGTGGCCGGAGGCACAGGTCGCCAACCAGCGCACCCCATCAGCGCGGTGGCTCCACACCTGCCCGCGTGGCTCGAAAACTCACGATTTATCGAGCCACGCGTGCATGTGTGGAGCCACCGCCAGTGAGTGGGGTGGGTCAGCGGCCCTGGTTGGCCACGGCTGCGACGGCCGAGGCCGCGGCCTCGGGATCGAGGTAGGTACCACCGGCCACCAGCGGGACCAGGTTCTCGTCGAGTTCGTAGTGCAGCGGAATGCCGGTGGGAATGTTCAGCCCGGAGATGTCCTCATCGGAGATCCCGTCGAGGTGCTTGACCAGGGCGCGCAGCGAATTGCCGTGCGCGGTGACCAGCACGGTCTTGCCCAGCTGGAGGTCCGGCACGATCTGGTCGTACCAGTACGGCAGCAGGCGCACGATGACATCGGCGAGGCATTCGGTGCGGGGGACGGCCGCGCCCAGATTCGCATAGCGGGGGTCGGCGGCCTGAGACCATTCGCTGGCGTCGTCGAGCTCCGGCGGCGGGGTGGAGAACGAACGGCGCCAGGTCATGAACTGTTCCTCGCCGTATTCGTCCCTGATCTCCTTCTTGTTCTTGCCCTGCAGGGCGCCGTAGTGGCGCTCGTTGAGGCGCCAGGAGCGCTTGACGTCGATCCAGTTGAGATCCGCGGCCTCCAGGGCCAGGTTCGCGGTGATGATGGCGCGCTTCAGCCGCGAGGTGTGGAGCACCTGCGGCACCAGACCCGCCTGGGTCAACAGTTCGCCGGCGCGGGCGGCTTCACTGCGGCCCTGCTGGGTGAGGGGGACGTCCACCCAACCGGTGAATAGGTTCTTCTGATTCCATTCGCTCTCGCCGTGGCGCAGCAGCACGAGGTTATAGGTCATGCCGTCATTCTCCCACACCCGCGCTTACCGCCTGGGAAACGTCTCAGAACGAACGTCTCAACACGAACTCCTCAGAACGTCCCGAGGAACTCGTTGTCCTCCCCGTCCAACAGGTGCGCGAAGGCCGCCAGGTTCCGGGTGGACTCGCCCCTGGCCACCCGCCATGCCCATTCACGCTTCATCGAGGTCAGGAAGCCCAATACCAGCAGCTCGTCGAAGGACTCGTCGGCGGCGCTGAGCACCTGGCCCATGAGCGCGTCGATCCACTCCTGGCTCCAAGCGGCGGCCGGCACATGGGCGCGCAGATACACGTCGCCCAGGGAGTCGACGAAGAAGGAGCAGGCCTGCAGGCGGCCGTTGCGGTGCAGCAGCCAGCTGTGGAACTTCGCCTCGTTCTCATCCGGATGGCGGATCACGAATGCCTGGACGTCGGCACCGCGCTCGCTCAGCTTCACCGACACGGTGGTCTTGAGTTTATGCGTGCCCGGCAGGGTGACGGCCCAGTGATAGGGCCCGGCGGCCTCGGCCTCGACGCCCACCCCCGCAGCCCAGTCCAACAGCACTTTCTGTGCTTCCTCCAGGTTCAACACATCCCGGCTCATCGCAGGCTCCTCTCGTTTCGCGCCTCATCCGAGGCCATGGCCTCCAACCGCACCACCGGACCGACCTCCGTGACGGCCCCGGCGGTTTCCGCGGCCTCGGCCAGGGCGTCGAGCACCATGTCGACACAGCAGTTCCAATCGAACAGCCCCGCCCGGTCGGCCGCGGCCCGACCCAGCCGCGTGCGCAGCTCGGGGTCGAGCAACAGGGCCTCGAGCGCGCCCGCCCAGTCCTCCGGCTCGTGTCCGCGCACCAGCACCCCCGTGCTCCCGTCTGCAACCACCCGGGCCAGTCCACCGACCGCGGCGCCGAGCACCGGCACCGCACAGGCCGCGGCCTCGGCCGCGACGAAGCCGAAGGACTCGCTGCGACTGGGCACGATGACGACGTCCGCGGCGCGATACCACTGAGCCAGCCGCTCGGCCGGCACCGGCGGATGCAGGTACAGGTTCTGCTCCACCCCCATGGCCGTGGCCAGCTCCGCGAAGGCCTCGACCGTCGGCCCGCCGGATCCTGCGCCGACCATCGCCAGAGTCGTGCGCGCGGCCAGCTCCGGGTTCGTCTCGCGCAGCCGGCCAAGGGCGTCGATCGCCACGTCGGTGCCCTTGATGTACTGCATCCGCCCGACGTAGAGGACCACCAGGTCCGCCGCCTGCAGGCCGACCGCCCGGCGCGCGGCCGCCCGGGTTCCGGGGGTGAAGGCAGCGTGGTCGATCCCGGGTGGGGCGACGACGGTCTGGGCGGCGGGGTGCAGCAGCTGGGCGATGTCATTGGCCTCGGCCGAGGTGTTGGCCACCAACACATCGGCCCGCTCGGCGATGCGCGCCTCTGCCGTCCGCCGCGCAGCGGGCTCACCCGCGTGTCCCGAATCGCGGTCCTTCACCGCTGCGATGGTGTGGAAGGTCACGGCCAGTGGTGGCCGGGTGGTCCCGGTGGTCCCGCAGGCGGTCCGACCGGCAGCGGCGTGCCCGGCAGCACGTACACCGGTACCCGCCAGGTCAAGGGCCGCCAGCCCGGCCAGAGCCGAGATCCAATAGTGCGCCCAGACCGCCTCGGCAGCCACGAAGTCGGGGTGGGCCGCCAGCCAGCGCGCCAGTTCGGGGATGCGCCCGGCCAGGTCGTCCTTGTCGACCGCTGCGGTCTCCAGCTGGTGGATGGCCACTCCCGGGGGCATCGACACGGTGTCCGCCGGTGCCCGGCCGGCCGCGGCGGGGTCCGCGGTGAAGATGTCGACGGTGTGGCCCAGGGCCGCCAGCCGGCCCGCGGTGGCGCGCACATAGACGTTGAGACCACCGGCGTCGCCGCGTCCGGGGAGCGCGGCCGGGGATGTGTGGAGCGACAGGACAGCGATTCTCACGGTTCCCCATTCTACGGCCGACCCGGCCCGGGCGCGTAGGATTCTGAACCGTGCACCCCGATCACCGCCATCTCAAGGGCCCCCAGGGAACTGTCACCCGGGGCACGACGAACCCCAACCGACTGCGCCGGATCGACCGGTATGCCGCCTTCCTCCTGGAGTCTCCGCTGCGCCACGATTCTGACCGCTTGGTGGTGGATCTGGGCTTCGGTGCAGCCGCCACGACACCGGCGGAGATGCACGCGCGGCTCCGGCGCACCGCACCGCGTGTGCGCACCCTGGGCCTGGAGATCGAGCCGGCACGGGTCGCCGTGGCGGCGGCGCACGCCGGCGCCGGCCTCGACTTCGCACTCGGCGGTTTCGAGGTTCCCACTCCCGGCGGCGAGCGCCCCGTGCTGATCCGCGCCTACAACGTGCTGCGGCAGTATCCCGAGGCCGAGGTCCCCGGCGCCTGGGCGCTGATGGCGGCCCGGCTGGCCGCCGACGGCCTGCTCATCGAGGGCACCTGCGATGAGATCGGGCGCACGGCGGTGTTCCTGACGATTCCCGCGGCGAATGCGGCGGCTGCTGTCCGCCCCGCGACGCTGACGATCAGCGTCAAAACCGATTTCATCGACCACCCGGCCCAGGTCGCCGACCGGCTGCCCAAGGCACTGATCCACCACAACGTGCCGGGCCAGCCGGTGCACGAGTGGCTGCTGGCCCTGGACCGCGCCTGGTATACGGCGGCACCCCTGGCGACGTTCTCGCCGCGGCAGCGTTGGATCGCCATGTGCCGGGCCCTGAAACAGGCGGGGGAACCCGTGCTCCACGGCCCTGCCCGGTGGCGCCTGGGCGAGGTCACCGTGCCCTGGGAGCGCGTCGCGCCCCTGGAGCGCTGAGCCCGGGCGGCGGGCTCAGTCGTTGAAGAAGTCGATGAGGATCTCACGCACCCGCGAGCGCCCCAGCCACAGGATCGAGCCGGGCGGCAGCACCTCGAGGCGCGCGCCGAAGGCCTGCGCGTACTGCTGCGCGATCTCCACCGGATGCGAGGGGTCTTCCTCATGGGTGAGCACCAGCACCTCGCCGGGGAAACCGGCGGCGGCCTCGGGATGGTCCACCGCGATCCGGCGGGCCAGGTCGATTCCATCGCGCATATCGGTATCGAAGATCGCGTCGACCTTGGCCCTGGTCCAGGCGTGGGCCGGTTCGAGCCGCCGAACCTGTTCGGGTTCGCGTGCCAGCAGGGCCGTGGTCAGCCCCTCCCGGTCCCCCGTGTCCAGGTAGGTGCGCAACAGCTCGCTGTAGCGGGCTGTCCGGGCCGCCAGTTCCCGGGTGAAGTGGTCCCAGCTGGCAGGCAGCACGAAGGCGATCTTCTCCAGCCCGCAGGCGGCCGGGTCGCCCTCGGTCACCAGCCGTGCCAGGCCACCGGCGCTCATCGACACGCCCAGTGCCCTGGTGGCCCCGGTAGTGTGCAGCGCCGCGGACAGCTGTGCGGCGATGGTCCGGTAGGTCCAGTCCGGCCCCGGCGAGGGCCGACCGCCGTGGCCGCCCAGGTTCACCAGTGCGCGCGTTCCGGCCATGCCCAGGGAGAACGGGCGGGTATCGCGGATGGATCCGGAGAAGCCGTGGGCGAACAGGGTGACGGGATCGCCGGTGCCGAAGGTGGACGTGTAGCCGGTGTCCGGTCCGGGGAAGTTCCGATCCCGGCTCATCGACGGTTCCGGTAACGGGGGTCGACTGCGCGCAGGGCCCGGCGCACGTCGAGCATGTAGACCGCGGCGGCGACGAAGCCCAGGATCGTCAGCATGCCGAAGCCGCCGCGGCTCATCGGCGGCAGCGCCGTGAAGCCCAGGGCCAGGGCGATGCCCAGGATGATGCACCAGCCGGTCTTATTCCACTTGCCCGCGGCGCGGTAGACCTCGTCCTTGAAGCGCAGGGAGTCGATGAAGGCCACGAGTTCGATGATGAAGGCGGCCAGGGACAAAAGGACCATCACGGCCTGTTGGAAACTGGCGAAAAGGCTGAGCACGGACATGCCCCAAGCCTACCGTGCGACGGGCTCACACCGCTCAGCCCAGGCCGAAGATGCGCAGCACGGCGGTCACCGCCATCGCCACCAGCACGGCCACCAGCATGGGTGCGCGCAGCAGGGCGATTCCCACCCCCACCAGCACACCGCACAGCCGTGCGGAACCTGCGAACTCGGTCCCCTGGTAGAAGGTGTTGGCCACGGCCAGACCCAGGATGAGGACGACCACGGCACGTTCGAACCAGACGGTCACAGGACTGGGGCCGGTCATGAAATCGGCTTTGTCGGCCTGCCGCTGACCAATCCGCACACCCAGCAGGCGCACCCCGTAGGTGCCGGCGATCATGATGCCCAGGGCGATGACGAACTCCCAGGTGTTCACGGCCTCGGTCCCTTTCCACGGGACCGCCACATCGTCCAGGCGGCGACGGGGAGCAGGGCCAGCAGGGCGCTGATCGGTCCCAGCCCGGCCGGCAGGTGCGGAATCAGCAGGAAGGCCACGAGCATTCCGATGAGGCCGGCGGCCAGGGCGGGACGATCCCGCAGGGAGCCCAGGACCAGGCAGACCAGGATGACGGGGAAGGCCGCATCGAGTCCCAGGGCGTCCGCGTCGATGACGGAGCCCAGCCACTGTCCGGCCATGGAGCTGATGAGCCAGAACACCAGGTCGAGCACGCCCAGCAGCCAGAAGGCGTTCGCCCTGGCCCTGCGCCGTTCGGGCCCCGGCGGCACGTCGAGGGAGACGGCCGCGGCGAAGGCCGAGGGCTCGTCGTGTAGGAAATGGGCGCCCAGATAGGAGGCGGCGCCACGTTTGAGCGCAGGTCCGGTGGCCAGTCCGAAGGCGAGGTTGCGGGTATTGACCAGCACCGCGCCCAGGGCGCCGGCCACCGGGGACCCGCCGGAGGCGATGACCCCGGTGAACGTCAGCTCCGAGGCCCCGCCGAAGACGAGGCCGGCCATCAACAGGGTCTGCCAGGGGGCCAGTCCCGCGGTGGCTGCGAGCGCCCCATAGGACAGTCCGACGGTGCCGACGGTGATGGCGATGACGCACGCCTCACGGACCCGGGCCGGCGAGACCCCGGCGATCATGCCGCTCACTCCTCGTCGACCCGGAACGCCGGCAGTTGTTCGTTCGCGCTCTTATCGGTCATCCCCGAGGCCTGCAGCAGATCGACGACCAAGAGGCGCATGAGGATGACCAGCGTCTCGTCGTGGATGTCCACGAAGTGCTCGGCCTTCGGATCCAGGCGGGCCGCGACCTGCGAGAGATAGGCCTCGGCGCCGACCCGCGGGGTGCCGCGGCGCAGCGCTGCGCACAGCTTGTCAGCACCCGCGCCCAGATCGACCATCAGATCCCCCACTTCGGGGCGGGGGTGCTCCGGATTGGCCACGGTCACGGCCCGGCGCGCGATGATCCGCGTGGTCCGAATCGCCCGGTCGGCGTACTCGCAGGCGCGCGCCAGCCGGTTGACCTCGGCGGCGTGCCGCCTGGCGCGGGCGTTGATCCGCGTGGCCTCCTGGGAGATCCGCAGAGACGAGCGCCAGTCGTCGATCAGGCTCTGCGTGTCCCTGGCGCGGGCCAGCACCTTGCGCTCGGCGCTCTTGTCCCCGGTGCGCAGCGCGGAGCCGCAGTCGGTCAGCAGCTGGGCGATCTCCTCGAGCATGGTGGCGGCGCGATAGCGGGGGATCTTGCGCGCATCGCCGGGCACCACGAGCGCCATCAGCAGGGCCAGTCCCGCGCCGACCACGGCGTCGAGTGTGCGGTCGAAGGGGTGCGCGCCGATCTCCGGTGGCACCGTGACGACGTAGATCGACTGAATGCCCACCTGGGTGACGAAGATGCCGCCGGAGTTGATGAGCGTGCCGATCGTCAGTCCGATTGTCATGACGATGGCCAGCTGCCATACGCCCGAACCGAAGATGTTGACCATCGCCTCGCCCACCAGCACGCCGGCGGTGGCACCGCACAGATATTCCAGGGCGCGGCGGACCCTGCGGTCGGCGATCACCCCGGTCCCCACGGCGGCGCCCACCGCGGCCAGGAACGGGTAGGTGTGCCCCAGCACGTAATAGCAGAAGGCATAGGCGATGGCAGCGCCGGCGACCACCTGGGCCAGCTGCAGCCAGTTGTTGCCCAGGCGCCGGCCGCCCATCCGCGCACGGGTCTCGAAGTACTCACCGCCGCGGTGCAGCCCGTGGCCGACCCGCCGGACGATCCCTGCGGCGCCGGTGCCGCGTCCGTGTCCGTTCAGTCCGATCACCCCTTTTCAGACATCATATGCGGCGGCAATGGACACCCGGACCAGTGGCGGGTAGGTTGGCAAGGTGGCGGTGCGCCCTGCGCCGCGGCACAGGGACACGGCAAGATCGGAAAGGCGAATTCCTCAAGCGATGACGACGAATCTCACTCGTGCCGAGGCACAGGCCCGGGCAGCGCTGCTGACGGTTCACACGTACACGGTCGAGCTGGACCTGGCGAATATCAGGGACCGCAGTGCGATGACCTTCGGTTCCACCACAACTGTCACGTTCACCGCGCGCGACGCGGGCACCACCTTCATCGACTTCATCGCCGATTCCGTCGAGCGCGTGCGCATCGGCGAGACGGAACTCGATCCGGCCGAGGCCTTCGACGGGGCGCGCATCGCCTTCCCGGTGGTGCCCGGCGGCAATACGCTGATAGTCGAGGGCCGGGCCCGGTATTCGCGTTCCGGCGAGGGACTGCACAGGTTCTTCGACCCGGCAGACGGCCTGGTCTACACGTACACCCAGTTCGAACCGACGGATGCCCGTCGCGTCTTCGCGAACTTCGACCAGCCGGATCTCAAGGCCACCTTCGACTTCCGCATCAGCGCCCCAGACGATCTGGTGGCCCTGTCCAACGGTACCGTGGTGCCCGCGTCGGACGCCGGGGCCGAGGCCCCCGCCGGAGACCAGTCGGCACGGATCGTGCGCCATGTCTTCGCCACGACGAAGCGCCAGTCCAGCTACATCACCTGCGTGGCCGTGGGCGACTACGCGGCCGCCCACGACGTCTACACCCATCCGGCCACCGGTCAGCGAATCGAGCTGGGTGTCTTCGCCCGCGCCTCGCTGGCCGACCACATGGACGCAGCCGAGATCTTCGCGATCACGAAGTCCGGCCTGGACTTCTACCACGATTTCTTCGACTACCCCTACCCGTGGGGCAAGTACGATCAGATCTTCGTACCCGAGTACAACCTCGGCGCGATGGAGAATCCCGGCCTGGTGACCTTCACCGATTCCTACCTGTACCGTGACGCCGTCACCCGGACCCAGTACGAATCGCGGGCGAACACGATCCTGCACGAGATGACGCATATGTGGTTCGGCGATCTGGTCACGATGCGCTGGTGGGACGATCTGTGGCTCAAGGAGTCCTTCGCCGATTACATGGGCGGCCTGGCCCTGGCCGAGGCGACCGAGTACACCGACGGCTGGGTGTCCTTTGCGCTGCGGCGCAAGGACTGGGCGTACCGACAGGACCAGTACCCCACGACCCACCCGATCGTCGCCGACATCCCCGATGTCGAGGCCGCGAAGCTGAACTTCGACGGAATCACCTACGCCAAGGGCGCCGCGGTTCTCAAACAGCTGGTCGCCTATGTCGGCCGGGATGCCTTCCGCGCCGGGGCCAGGGCCTACTTCCGGGCCCACGAGTTCTCCAACACCACGCTCGAGGACTTCCTGACCGCGCTGCAGGCCGCGGCGCCACAGCGCGATGTGCGGGCCTGGGCCGCCGCCTGGCTGCAGACCACGGGGATGTCCGAGATGTCCCTGGACGTCCGGCTGGCCTCCGAGGTCCCCGCCTCCGCCGGGGCCGGCGCCCGGCTGGCCGGCTCCGCCCGGGCCCGCGGTTCCGCCACCGCGCCGACCATCGCACAGGCCACCGTGACCCAGCGCAACTCCGATGGGACACAGGTGGTGCGCCCGCACACGCTCCAGCTGGCCGGGTTCAACCGCAGTCGCAGGCGCCTCGAGGCCGCCGGCACCTGGCGCCTCGACATGGCCGGGGCCCAGCAGTCGGTGCCGGAACTGGCCGGTATCGCGCGGCCCGATCTGCTGCTGCTCAACCACGGAGACGACGACTTCGTCAAGGTCCGCCTGGACCAGCAGTCGACGCAGACCGCACTGGCCGCGGTCTCCGGCCTGGCGGACCCGCTGGACCGCGCACTGATCTGGTCGGCGCTGTCGAACGCCACCCGTGACGGACTGTTGCCGGCGACCGACTTCCTCGCCGCCTACGCCGCCGGGCTGGGCCGTGAACACCACGCCGGCATCTTCGCCGGGCTGCGCACCCAGGCGCTGACCGCCTTCGACAGGTGGACCCCGGCCGATGCGCAGTCCACCGCGCTCGAGGACATGCTGGGATCGGCCCTGGACGCGCTACGCCTGAGCACACAGGACTCCGATACCCAGTTGGGCCTGGCGGAACTCGTCCTGGCACTGGTCCGCCGCTCGGTGGTGACCGCGGAACCCGGTCCCGCGGTGGCGGCCGGGCGCGCCTTCGCCTCGCAGCTGCTCAGCGTCCCGGTGGGCAGCCGGATGGGCGAGGCCACCGCCGGCCTGCGGGTCGACCACCACCTGCGGTGGACCGCGCTGATCGCGCTGGTGGCCCTGGGCTGGGCCGACTACGACGACATCGACGCCGAGGAGGCCGGCGATCGGACCGGTTCCGGGGTGCTCAGCGGCATCACCGCCCGTGCCGCCAGGCCACTGCCGATCGTCAAAATGCGCGCTTTCACGCAGGCCACGAGCGACCCGACGCTGTCCAACGACGAACTGTCAGCCCTGATCCGCGGCTTCTCCGTCCCCGCGGCCCTGCCTCTGACCGAGAGTTTCGTCGAGGAGTACTTCACCCGGCTCGACACCTTCTGGGTGGGTCCTGAGCGCTCGATCGAGATCGGCAAGCGACTGCTGCTGGGGCTCTACCCCAGCTGGTCGAGCCGCCCCGCACGGGTCGTCGAGCTGACCACCGACTGGCTTGCGGACCATCCCACGGCCCCCGCCGCGCAGCGTCGGCTGGTGGTGGAACTGCTCGACGATATGCAGCGGGCCCTGAGCCTGAGCACCCAGCCGGCCCCCGGCGCCTCCCGCGGCCGACACTGAGCCGCACCGCTGGGGACGGTTCCGGGAGTAGCGCCGGGCCGGGCGGCGGATCCGGTCAGAGCAGCCGCTGCGCCAGCAGTTCGAGGGTGCGCACCCGGGCGGGGGTGCGATCGAGCGGCTCGTCCGCCCGGGAGCCCGCCACCGGATGGATCATCACCTCGTCGACCTTGAAATCCTCGGCCAACTGCCGGATCCTGGCGGCCGAGTCATCCGCGTCCCCGACGACCCAGGACTGCAGCATCGTGTCCATCACCTGCCGGTGCGCATCCGTGATCAGCCCGCGGACCTCCGTGCCCACGCTCGGCAGGGTGCGCAGCGGAGCGCCGACGCGCAGATTCGCCATCGTGTACATATAGGGTTCGGCCAGTTCGGCGGCCTCGGCCGCGGTGTCTGCGGTCACCACATTGACGGTCAGGAAGGTCCGGGGCGCGGGCGTGGGGTCCTGTCCGGCGCCGGTTGCGGTGGCGCTGAAGCCATCGCGGTAGAGTTTCAGCGCCGAGGCCGTGCCGTGTCCGGAGAAGTGGTGGGCGAACACATAGGGCAGCCCCAGAGCCGCCGCCAGCTGTGCCGAATAGCCGCTGGAGCCCAGCAGCCAGACCTGGGCGAAGGAGTCCGCGTGCGGGGTCGCGCGCAGCGGCTGGGCCCGGCCGCCGTAGAGCTCGACCTGTGCGCCGTCCGGGCCGAGCAGGGCCAGCATGTCCATGATGTGCTGGGGGAAGGCCTGCACCGGATCGACCACGTGCCCGTCGCCGTCGACCAGCTGGGCCTGGCCCAGGTGCCCGCGCATCGCCGCGGAGGTGACCGGGTCGGTGCCCGGGGCCCGGCCGAGCCCCAGATCGATGCGGTCGCCGTAGACCGCATTGAGCAGGGAGAACTGTTCGGCGATCGCCAGGGGTGCGTGATTGGGCAGCATCACTCCCCCGGAGCCCAGGCGGATCCGGTCCGTGCCCTGGCCCAGGTACATGAGCTCGACACCCGGAGTGGTCGAGGCGACCGATGGCATGTTGTGGTGTTCGGCTGTCCAATAGCGCGTATAGCCCAGGGCATCGGCCCGCAGCACCAGCTCGTGGCTGGCCGCCAGGGCCTGCCCCGTGGTCTGCTCCCCGCGCACGGGGATGAGGTCGAGGACTGAGAGTTCGAGGTTTTGCGTCATACCAGAGACAAGGAGCCCCCGCACCGGAGTATTCCCGTGCGGGGGAAGGACTGCGGTGCGGGGGCTCCCGGTGGTCCGCCGGACTCAGCGGACCGGTCGGATCACTGACCGGATCACTTACCCAGGATCTCGTCGAGGCCGGCCTCGAGCACATCGAAGGCGTCGTTGATGAGCGCATCCGAGATCGACAGCGGCGGCAGGAAGCGGATGACCGAGTGGAAGGTGCCGGTGACCAGCACCAGGACTCCGCGTTCGGCGGCGTAGGCCGCCAGCTTGTCGGCCAGTTCGGCGTTCGGCTCCATGGTGCCGGCCTTGACGAACTCGACTGCCTGCATGGCCCCACGGCCGCGCAGTTCGCCCAGTTCGGGGTGGCTCGCCTGCATCTTCTCCAGGCGCGTGACGATGAGTTCGCCGAGCTCCAGGGCGCGGTCGGCCAGGCCGTCCTGCTCATAGGATTCGATCGCGCCAAGTGCTGCGGCGCAGGCCGTCGGGTTGCCACCGTAGGTCCCGCCCAGGCCGCCGCCGGGCACGGCGTCCATGATCTCGGCGCGGCCGGTCACCGCCGACAGCGGCAGGCCGCCGGCGATGCCCTTGGCGGTGGTGATGAGGTCGGGGACGATGCCCTCCCATTCGCAGGCGAACATCTTGCCGGTGCGGGCGAAGCCGGCCTGGACCTCGTCGGCGACGAACACGATGCCGTTGGCGTGCGCGTATTCGACCAGTGCCGGCAGGAAGCCCTCGGCCGGGACGATGAAACCGCCCTCGCCCTGGATGGGCTCGATGACGATCGCCGCGACGTTCTCCCCGCCGATCTGGTTGTCGATCATCGCGATGACGCGCGCGGCGGCCTCTTCACCGGAGACCTTGGTATTGGCCGCGAAGTTGTCGCGGAAGGGGTACGACATGGGTGCGCGGTAGACCTCGCCGGCGAAGGGGCCGAAACCGGTCTTGTAGGGCTTGGCCTTGGCGGTCATCGCCATCGTCAGGTTGGTGCGTCCGTGGTAGGCGTGGTCGAAGACCACGACGGCGTCGCGCTTGGTGTAGGAGCGCGCGATCTTCACCGCGTTCTCCACCGCCTCCGCGCCCGAGTTCAGCAGCACCGAGCGCTTGTCGTGATCGCCGGGGGTCAGGCGGTTGAGCGCCTCGGCGACCTCGATGTAGCTCTCATAGGGGTTGACCATGGCGCAGGTGTGGGTGAAGGCGTCCAGCTGGTCCTTGGCTCGCTGCACAACACGGGGATTCGAATTGCCCACGGTGGTCACGGCGATGCCGGAGCCCAGATCGATGATCTGGTTGCCGTCGATGTCCTTGATGATGCCACCGCCGGCTGCGACGACGTAGGCGGGGAAGGAGGCTCCGACGCCGGCCGGCACGGCCTTGCCGCGGCGGGCCTCCAACTCCAGGGACTTGGGTCCGGGGATCGAGGTGACTACTTTACGTTCCTGGGGCAGGGCGGGGCCGCCCTTTTCGAGTGTGCTCATACTCTCAAGGATAGCCGGACCCCGTGGCCTCCGCCTCACCGGCTCCTGGCGTCGACGTCGCGGTTCAATCGCGGCGCACCTGTCCTGTTGTCCCTGCCGGGTGCCACGATCGTGGTCTGTGCCGCGGTGACGATTTCCTCGTCCCGGCCCGCCACCTGCAGGGGCGCCTCGGGCGCCAGCGTGCGCTTGACCAGGGCCAGGGCGATCGGTCCCAGCTCGTGGTGCAGCGCCACCGAGGTCACATGTCCCACCGGCCGCCTGGCACCGCGCACCTCGGCGGTCACCTCGGCTCCGGGATCGGGCAGACTGTGGCCCGATCCGTCCAAGTGCAGGAACACCAGGCGGCGCGGCACCTGTCCCAGATTGTGCACGCGCGCCACCGCCTCCTGTCCGCGGTAGCAGCCCTTGGCCAGGTGCACCGCGGTGCGCAGCGCGTCGATCTCGCCGACGAGCACCCGGTGGTCGACTTCGGCCGGCCCCGGCCGCCAGGCCTCGATGCGCAGTGCGTCCCAGGCCTCGCGGCCGGCCACTTCGAGTCCTGCGGCAGCCGGATCGAAATCGCGCAGCCCCTCGACCGGAACGAGCTGGATCCGGAAGTCGGTTTCCCACCCCGGGTGCTCGTCGGCGGTGGGACCGGCCGCATCGACCGCGGCATAGGAGGCTCCGCCTGGCAGGACGCGTGGCCACGGGTCGTTCCATTCGACTGCGGCGTCCAATCCGGCGGGGGCCGGGCCCACGGTACCGACTGCCTGATAGTCCGCGGATACATCGGTCAGTTCCACGCGCAGCATGAACTTCATGGATTCGAGCCAGGCGATCGCCCCGTCCGTGTCCATCTCGGAGAGCAGCCACAGCCGGTCCTCGGCCGCATAGACCCGCAGCCAGTGCTCGATGTGCCCGGTGGGGCTCAGGACCAGGGTCTCCGTCGACGTCCCGGGGGCCAGGTCGTCGAGCTTCTGGGAGGTGATCGAGTTCAGCCACGTCAGTCTGTCGGGTCCGGTCAGCGTCAGGATCCGGATCGCGGACAGGTCCGCGATCGCGCGTCCGGCCGCCAGCAGGCGCTGCTCGCGCAGCGGAATGCCGAAGTGGGCGACCTCGTCGGCAGCGGCTCCGATGCCGTAGACGGCCGCGGTGCGGTTGAAGCGCAGGGCGTTCATGTTCCTCCAAATGTCGGTTGGACTCAGCCGGGCAGATGCCGCAGCAGGGGCGCCAGGGTGGTCACCGCGGTGCGCGCGCCCGAGATGTCCTCGGCCGCGGACTCGAGTCCCCCGCGCATCGTATCGACGCCGTCTCGCACCGGCGGCAACAGGCCGGTCGTGTCGATCCGGCCGAGTTCGGCACGCGCCGCGTCGAATGTCTCCAGGGCGTCTGGCAGGTTCTTCAACACCCGCACCGAGGTCCCCAGCCGCTCGGGGATCTGCGCGGGGGAATCGACCCCGCGGACCCGACCGGTCGAGAAATCGATGACCTGGGCCGCCTGCGTCAGGGTGGGCCCGGCATCGTCGGCCAGGTGGGTGAGTTGATCGATCAGCGTGCCGATCGCCGTGATGTTACCGCCCAGGCCCGGAACCCACCGCGTCTGGGGGAAGGGGACCTGGTCGATGTCCGAGCGAGCCGCGGTGAGCTCCCGGTTCGCCGTGTCCAGGTGTCCCTGGGCCGCGTCCGGGTCCTCGCGCAGGGCTGTGAAATACGCGCCGGCGGCATCGCCCGCCCGCTGCAGGTCCTCGCTCAGCCGACCGATCCGCACGGCGGCCAGCGCAGTGACGGCGGCGCCGAGCAGCACCACGACGACAAGGGCCAGGCACAGCGGAAGCACCCAGTGCCTCCGCGGTACCCGGCCCCGTGTCGTGGGTCCGGTGCTCAGTCGCGCCACCTCATGCGACCCGCTTGAGGCGGGCCGATGCGTGGGAGCCCAGTTCACGACCCAGTGCCGCCATATCCCAGGCCCACAGGAGGTCGCCCTCGACCAGGCCGTACATCCGCGTCGAGGCGCGGTAGTCCTTGCTGGTCTTGGTGCGGGCGACGATATCGGTGCTCAGGTCGATGCGCGGCCCGTCGACGCGACCGGTGTAGAGCTCCACGATGCCGTGGGGTTGCACGATCGAGACCTCCAACCCGAAGTCGCCCGATTCCCGCCGCATGGATTCCACGGCTTCGGCCGTGGTGAAGGGCGAGGCGGCGGTGGGCGCGAGCAGGCCGGGGCCGGCATCGTGGTCGGCCCGCGGACGGACCAGCTGCCAGATCCCCGTCTCCAGGCTCAGGGTGTCCCCGATCTGCCCGGATTCGTCGAGCAGCCAGGACTGCGCCGTGTAGTGCAGGTAGGGCGCGCCGGCGGGGTCGACGAAGTCGATCCGCTGACCGAACTGGGTATTCGGGGCATCGCCGTAGCCGACCACGCCCACGCCCTCCCACGACCCGATGAGCCAGGACAGTGGGACGAGTTCGGGATTGAGATCCGCGTCGAGGGTGAATGCCATGGGGATTAGCGCTTGGCCTTGAACAGGCTGGTGACGACCTTGACGGCCACACCCAGGGCGCCCAGACCGGCGATGGCGACGAGTGCTTCGAAGATGATTTCCAGAGTCTGCATGGCCCTAAGTGTACGCGTCCGCACGGTCCCGCTCATCTTCGCAGGACCTAAGCCGCGGGGCTCAGATGATGCCGGGGATCCGCTCGACGATGTACACGGCGATTCCGCCCACCGCGATCGGCGTGGCGCCCAGCGCCAACTGCACGCCCCACTGCCTGGCCTTCTGGCGCTTCTGGGACTTGTGCAGGGAGCCGGCCTGATAGGGCGCCTCGGAGATCTTGCCGAGCATCCGGTCGACGACGATGACGACCAGGCCCATCAGCAGGCCCAGCAGGTTGGCCGCGCCCCAGTGCTCGATGGTGGAGCCGTCGAGCCAGTAGATGGCGTTGGCGCCCACGATTCCCAGCACCACGGCCAGGGGGCCGGCGAACTTGCCGGGCCATGGCATAGCGGTCGCGCACTGGGCCAGCATGATGGCCACCAGGCCCATGATCACGGCATTGCGCTCACCGGCCAACCTGATCGCCGCGGCCCAGCTGCAGGTCGACAGGACGATGACGACGCCGGCGACGTGCGCGGACACATTCGCCACCGCATTGTCCGCATCGATCCCGCGCGAGAGGTTCTGTACGAACGACCACAGCAGGCCCAGGGCCGCCAGGATCGGCAACCATTCGAGGTACGGCGGGTGATCGGCCAGCCAGGTGGCGGCCATTCCGGCCAGGCCGAACAGGCCGAGCATGAGCGAGGTGATGTGCGGCTGTGGGGTGTCGGTCAGCCGGGGCCAACCGAAGGCGATGAACACGACGACCAGGGCAGAGCCCATCACCACGGGCACGTATCCGAAGACGCTCGTCACGCCCAGGGTCACGGCCAGTAACAACGCGACGACGACGCGGATCCAGTTCATCACGCCTACCATTTTGGCCCATCATGGCCCACGGGCCTAACCGGACGGTGATAACCCGCCTGCCGCTGTGGGGTCGTTATACTTCTTTCAGAGGTGGCCCATCACATATGAGGAGGGAGTCGTAGTTTGCGGATTCTGCACATCATCCCGACTCAGGCGCCGGTGAGTGCCGCGGCCGGCCCGGGCAATCCCGCCGCCCTGACCTTCCTCCCCCACACCGTGTACAGGTCCAGCCTGGACGGGGGCTCGCTGCTGCGCGCGCCGCACAGCGATGTCGTCATCTTCGACGCGACCACCGATCTGAGTCGGACCGCCACCGTTGTGGATTATCTGCGCACCATGTCGATCACCGCACCCGTCATCATCGTGCTCAGCGAGGGCGGGCTGGCCGCCGCGAATCCCGCATGGGGTGCCGCTGACATCATCCTGGCCGGCGCGGGCCCCGCAGAAATCGACGCCCGCCTCAAACTGGCCGCAGGGCACGCCCAGGCACCCGCTGCACCGGAGTCCAACCAGCCCACGGTCGTGGGTTCGCTGGAGATCGACGAGGACTCGTACACCGCCACCGCCGGCGGGAAGAACCTCGACCTGACCTTCAAGGAGTTCGAACTGCTGAAGTACCTGGCCCAGCACCCGGGCCGGGCCTTCACCCGGGCCCAGCTGCTGCAGGACGTGTGGGGCTACGACTACTACGGCGGCACGCGGACCGTGGACGTGCACGTGCGCCGACTGCGCGCCAAGCTGGGACCCGAACTCGATTCGACCATCCTGACGGTGCGCAATGTGGGCTACCGTTTCAGTCCAGAACAGGCCGATGACGCGAAGGAGGACCAGGATGCGGATTGAGGAAACCGGACTGACCGAGGAGGTCGGCTCCCTGCTGAGCACCGCCGCCGCGGCCGATGGGATCGCGCCGATCTCCGACGGTCTGCTGAGTGCCGCCGCAGCATCGGAATCCGTCACACTAGGACTGCGCGACGACGCCGGAGCACTGATCGGCTGGGCCGTGGCCGCACCCCAGGGCGAGCGCGGCGCCGCCGAACTCGTCATCGCCCCCGCGGCACGCGGCGCCGGCGCCGGAACCCGACTCGTCGCCGCTTTGCTGGAGCACTTGGCGGCCGTTCCCGACGCCGTCGATTCCACCTGGTTCTGGTCCCACGGCGACCATCCGGGAGCCCGTCGGCTGGCGGCGGCCCGCGGCTACCGGCGCGAACGGGAACTGCTGCAACTGCACACCGGAGACCTGGCCGAGCTGGAGATCCCGGCCCCGCAGATTCCCACAGGTGTGGAGATCCGCACCTTCCGCCCCGGCGACGAGGCCGACTGGCGCGCGGTGAACAACCGGGCCTTCGACTGGCACCCCGAACAGGGCCGGCAGTCGGCTGAGTCCTACGCCGCACGGGTCGCCGAACCGGACTTCGATCCGGCCGATGTGTTCTTCGCCGTGGCGAGCGCCGGCGAGCGGGCAGGGCGGATCATCGGATTCCACGAGACCAAGCTGCACACCGACTCCCCGCTGGCCGAGCGCGTCGGCGAGGTCTACGTCATCGGGGTCGATCCGGACGCCGGCGCCCACGGGGTTGGCAGGGCGCTGACCCTGGCAGGGATGGCGCATCTGCGGGACCGCGGGGCCGACCTGATCGAGCTGTACGTCGAGTCCGACAACGACAGGGCGCTGCGACTCTACGAGTCCCTGGGCTTCGGCCACCGCATCGTCCACGCCAGCTACGCCCCGCCCGCTGCACCGACCGCACCGACCATGTGAGGACATGCCATGTACAACGCCCAGCAGGCCGTCACCGCCTTCAACCTGCCGGAGCCGAAGGACCGGTTCTTCGATCGGGAACTGTCCTGGCTGGCCTTCAATGAGCGGGTCCTGACCCTGGCCGCCGACGAATCGATCCCGCTGTTGGAGAGATTGAATTTCCTGGCGATCTTCGCCTCGAACCTCGACGAGTTCTTCATGGTCCGCGTCGCCGGCCTCAAGCGCCGGATCCAGACGGGACTGGCGGTGCCCACCCTGACCGGCGAGACGCCCCTGACCGTCATGGCGAAGATCAGCCGGCGGGCCAGGGAACTGATGGAGCGACAGGTCGAACTGTTCCGCGCCGATATCCGGCCCCGGCTGGCCGACGAGGGCATCCACTTCGTGACGATGGACCAGCTCGACGGGGACGAGCGGGCGATGGCCGATGATTTCTTCACCAGCCAGGTCTTCCCCGTGCTCACCCCGCTGGCGGTCGATCCCTCGCATCCCTTCCCCTATATCTCCGGGTTGTCACTGAACCTGGGGGTGCTGCTGCGCAATCCCACCACTGGGGCGGAACTGTTCGCCCGGGTCAAGGTCCCACAGACCCTGCCGCGGTTCATCAATGTCTCCGCCCACCGGGGGGTGCGCCAGGTCGGTCCCGACACCCCGGCCCGCTTCCTCAAACTCGAAGACCTCATCGCCGCGCACTTGACGCGGCTGTTCACCGGGATGGAGATCCTCAACTGCTCCGTCTTCCGCGTCACCCGCAACGAGGATCTGGAAGTCGAGGAGGACGACACCGAGAACCTGCTCAAGGCGCTGGAGAAGGAACTGCTGCGCCGCCGCTTCGGTCCCGCCGTGCGCCTGGAGGCCACCGGGGACCTGCACCCGCGGGTCCGCGAGATCCTCATCGACGAGCTCGAACTCGACGAGCGCGAGGTCTTCACGCTGGACGACCCGCTGGACATGCGGGGCCTGGGGATCGTCGTCGACATCGAACGCGACGATCTGCACTTCCCCCGGGCCGTGCCCAAGACCAACCGCGACCTGGCCCCGGTGGAGTCCTCCGACCAGGTCGATGTGTTCGAGGCGATGCGCGAACACGAGGTGCTGCTGCACCACCCGTACGATTCCTTCTCCACCTCCGTGCAGGCCTTCCTGGAACAGGCTGCCACCGACCCGCAGGTACTGGCGATCAAGCAGACGCTCTACCGGACCTCGGGCGACTCCCCCATCGTCAACGCCCTGGTCGACGCCGCGCAGGCGGGCAAGCAGGTGCTGGCGGTGGTGGAGATCAAGGCCCGGTTCGACGAGGAGGCCAATATCATCTGGGCCCGCAAGCTCGAACGCGCCGGCGTCCACGTGGTCTACGGGGTGGTGGGGCTGAAAACCCATGCGAAGCTGTCCCTGGTGGTCAGGCGGGAGGCCGACGGGCTGCGCCGTTACTGCCATGTGGGCACGGGCAACTACAATCCCAAGACCGCCCGCGGCTATGAGGACCTGGGCCTGCTGTCGACCGATCCCGTGCTGGCCGATGACCTGAGCAAGTTGTTCAACCGGCTCTCCGGCTATTCCCCGCTGGCCGATTTCTCCCGCCTGCTGGTCTCCCCACAGCGGGTTCGCGAGGGCCTGCTGGAGCTCATCGGTCAACAGACCGAACTGGCCGCAGCCGGCAGACCCGCGCGGATCAGGATCAAGGTCAACTCGATCGTCGACGAGGCCCTGGTCGATGCGCTCTACCTGGCCTCCCGCGCCGGGGTGAAGGTGCAGCTGTTCGTCCGCGGCATCTGCTCGCTGCGCCCCGGAGTGCCGGGCCTGTCGGAGAACATCGAGGTCAGGTCCGTACTGGGACGCTATCTGGAGCATTCGCGCATCTTCGTCTTCGGCTCCGGTGCGGAATCCACCGCCTACATCGGCTCGGCCGACCTCATGCACCGCAATCTGGACCGCAGGGTCGAGGCCCTGGTCCGGTTGGAGACGCCGGCCCACCGCGGGGCGGTGGAGGACCTGTTCGATCTTGCCTTCTCGAATCGCACGGCGAGCTTCCGGCTCGACGCCGACGGCGCCTGGACCCGGCACTCCCGCAGCGAATCCGGAGCGGTGCTGCGCGACTACCAGTTCACCCTGATCGAACGCGGCAGGCGGGACCATGCGAGTAGTTCGAGCGGCGCGCGGGCCCGGCACGTCACGGATTCGACCATCGGTCAACTCGCCTCGGCTCCGACGACCGCCGCGACCACGGCACAGGAGGAGGACGAACTACAGTCCCAGCCCGGCGCGCCGGTGCCCACCGCAGCGCCCGGGCGTCCGGGCCCGACCGCCCGGCCCACTCCGCTGACCATGGCACGGGGCCGCCGATGAGCCAGGCCGTGTCGAACGCAGGGGAATCCGCCGGAGTTCGTGCGGACGTCTACGCCGCCGGCGCCGTGTGCTGGCGCGAACGCGGCGGAGTGCTCGAGGTCCTGCTGGTCCACCGGCCCAAGTACAACGACTGGTCGTGGCCCAAGGGCAAGGTGGAGCCGGGCGAGACCCTGCCGGAGACCGCGGTGCGCGAGGTCGCCGAGGAAACCGGGTACCGTATCCACTTGGGCATTCCGCTGCCAGCTGCCCGGTACACGGTCGGCAAGCGGCTGGACAAGCACGTGTCCTACTGGGCCGCACAGGTGAAATCCGATGCGCCTCCCGCACCGGAGAATCCCAAGGAGATCGACGAGGCAGCCTGGTGCCCTGCGCAGACCGCCCTGAGCAGGCTCAGCGCCCACGCCGACCGGGAACAGCTGACCCGGCTGATGCAGGCCCATGCGACCGGCAGCCTGTTCACCTGGCCCTTCATCCTGGTGCGCCACGGCAAGGCGTTCCCGCGGGCCAAATGGCATGAGACCGAGTCGGTTCGCCCCCTGCTGGGTCTGGGGACCGTGCAGGCCATGGCACTGACCGGGCTGTTGAGCGCTTGGAAGATCAAACGGGTCTACTCATCACCGTGGAAACGCTGTGTGGCGACCGTCAAGCCGATCGCCGCGGCCCTCGGTAAGAACGTCAGGCTACTGGCCCCGCTGTCGGAGAAGGCGCACACCCTGGCGCCGCAGAAGACCGTCAAGACGATCGAGAAGCTATTGCTCAAGGAACAGCCGGCCGTGGTGTGCACCCACCGGCCCGTGCTGCCGAGCATCCTGCACGTCTTGGGCGAGCACGCGCCGGCCGGGGTCCGCACCGAACTGCCGCAGGAGGATCCCTACCTGCACCCCGGCGAGGTCCTCATCGCCCATGTGCGCCGGGGCCCCGTGCCGCGCATCGTCGCGCTGGAGCGGTTCCGCCCGATCGACGGCTGACTGTGCTCCCGTAGTTCTCGCGGCACGTAAGGCCACTTTTCCGCATCCTCGGACCACCATGTGCGACGCACTAGCCGAATTGACCGTCTTTGGTAGGGCATATGGATATAATGGTGCGAGATCCCCACTTTTCGGCTTCGTCCGGTATGGGTTCTGCAGTTGGTACTACTCGAACGGAGCCCCGTGTTACATCCCCGCACCGCCACGTCATCGCTCGTCCGGACGATGGTGTCGCGTATGACGCCAAGGCAGCTGCAGTTGACCGCAGGGGCCGTGTACACAGCCGGTGCACGCGAGGGCTTCGGTCGGGCCGCTGAACGGCCGGGCGCGCAGAAATCAGCCGCTACCAGTTCTTTCCACTACGATGCCCGCGCCCATGTCGAGGCCACCAGGGCCGCGGTCGCCACGGCCCTTGACGCGCTGAGCATCCAGCACGTACAGCTCCCCCAAGTCGGAGCCTTCGTTCCCATCCTGGTCATTCCCGAAAGCGCGACCTATCCCTTCGTGCGCAATATCGACGCATATTTCCCGGCGGATTCTTGGAGTATCCGTTTCCTCAACGTGCAGCGGCGGGCGTTGAGCCGCCGCGCAGCTCTGCGCCGCCCTGACCAGATCGGCTCCATCAGGTTGGCCCACCGTCAGGAAGCCGCCAACGGCCGGCAGATGACGACCAACCAAGAGATCGTGTCGATCGAGCCGTGGGCGATTCTGGACAACCGAGTGCCCCGGGTCGACGGGGAAACGCATATTCCGGGGACTCTACACAGGAAGATCAGCAGGCCGCGCACCCTGGTCGAATACATCGTCCCGGACCGGTGGAACGATACCGTTGAGAACCACAATGGTCGGATCGCCTGGGACTGCCCGCATCTGTACGAGGTCGAGGGGCCAGTCGACCTCGTCTACACCTGGGTCGACGGCGACGATCCGGGCTGGAGGGCCAAACGCGCCGCCGTCGAGGCATCGGTGGACCCCGGCTCGCTCAATGAAACGGCGACCGTGACATCCCGGTTCATCAGCCGCAATGAGCTGAAGTACTCCCTGCGATCGGTCGAGTACTACGCCAGCTGGGTCCGTACGATCTACCTGGTCACCGATGGACAGATTCCGGACTGGCTGGACACCTCGAACCCCAAAATCAAGGTGATCGACCACAAGGACATCTTCACGGATGCCGACGCCCTGCCCGTGTTCAACTCACACGCCATCGAATCGCAGCTGCACCATATACCCGGGCTGGCCGATAAGTACGTCTACATGAACGACGACATCGTCTTCATGCGCCCTACCAACCCCGAGCTCTTCTTCACCGGCAGCGGACAGTCGAAGTTCTTCCCGTCCGCGGCGCCGCTGGACATCGAACCACCCAGCTCCAGGGATCTGCCGGTGATGTCAGCGGCAAAGCGCAACCGCGACTACATCCGGACCAATTACGGCCGGATCGTGACGAACAAATTCAAGCACACCCCACATCCGCAGTTGCGCCGCGAACTGGAATGGATGGAAGAACAACACCCCGATATGTTCACGCAGGTCGAACACTCCAGGTTCCGCCATCCCGACGACCTGTCCATCACCAGTTCCCTGTACCACTACGATGCCTACGCCAGAGGCCGCGCAGTGGAGGCGAACATCCGCTACGCCTACCTGGACATCGCAGTGAAGGACCGTGACCTGCGTTTAGCCCGCCTGTCACAGCGGAAGGACTTGGATGTGTTCTGCGCCAATGACACCAATGCGGATCCCTCGGTCAATGACGCCATCACCGCCTCCCTACTCCACTTCTTCGAGACCGTCTTCCCAGTCAAGAGCAGTTTCGAGAAGTAATGCACCACGACCAGATCCGAACCAAGGAATCCGAATTGCCCATGTCTGTATCCGCTTCAGCCCGATCTCTGCCCACCTTCGCCGTGGTCTCCGCCGTCTACAACGTCGATCGTTTCCTGGGCGACTTCACCGGATCACTGGACCGGCAGACAATCGATCATGCGCGGTTGCACGTCATTATGGTTGACGATGGCTCTACGGACGATTCGGCCCAGACTCTGCGAACCTGGGCACAGCGCACCGATATCGATGTGACCGTAGTGAGCCAGACCAATGCAGGCCAGGGCCCTGCCCGTAACCACGGCTTGGAATTAGTGGGTAATGCGGATTGGGTCACTTTCATCGACCCCGACGACTTCGTCGCCGACGACTACTTCGAGCGTATTTCCGATTTCCTGATAGAGCACCCTGATGCGATTATGGCTGTCGGCCATCAGCACGATTACTATGATGACGGGCGTGAAGAACAAGTGGACAGACACCCACTGCGTTTCCGCTTCGCCGGTGGTGACCAGTTGGTCGATATCGATAGGTTTCCACGATTCATCCACATGCACGCAGCGTCTACTTTTTTCAGGGTCACAACACTCCATCGACTTAACACCCACTTCGACAAACGGATTCGCCCCATATTCGAAGATGGGCATTTCGTAGCCCATTACTTGCTTGACCAACGAGACCGCCTTGTCGGGTTCGTCGGAACCGCAATATATAATTATCGTCGTCGAGCCGATGGGACCTCATCCCTGCAGATAGCAGGAGTGGACCCACGCAAATACACTGACGTACTTGAATTCGGTTATCTTGATCTCCTAACCTCCGCGTCTAGACTATCACCCACTATTCCCCGTTGGATTCAAAACACGGTTATCTATGAATTAACTTGGGTGCTCCGTGCCGAAGAGTCAATGTTCGGGAAGACTGCAGGTCTTGATCAGACTACCTGTATAAAATTTCACCAACTCGTAAGTAAAATCCGACCATTCCTTGAAGACATAGTCGTAGAAGGTTTTGATCTAATCAAGCGCTCAGCGTCACAACGCGAAGCTCTAAGCCATGGATACGACAGTGTCACCTGGCATTGGGACAGAGTATTCGTTAGCGACTTGGATCATTCTCAAGGGTTAGTCAAGCTGACTTATCGCTTCACCGGACCACAGCCAGAAGAAGAATTCCTCGTGCGAGGTCTTACAACCCAACCACATCATTCCAAAACTCGCGATATCGTATATCTCCAAAGAACTCTGCTCCATGAACGAACCGTTTGGGTATGGAGTAACGGGGAGATCGAGGCACGCATATCAGGGAAGTCAATACCCTTAACGTTTACATGGCCCACTTCAGGATATTTAACATTACGCCGAGGAGAAATCGAGAAGTATCGAGCTAAATCAAGTCTACCCACCAGGAAAACACCCTCTCGTAAAACTTTCAAATTTTTCGATGGCGATGCAGAACGTCTTGCAAACCTCCGTATTTTCAAAAACCTGTTCTCACGCGCCTGGGTTCTCATGGACCGGGGCCCCGATGCCCACGACAACGCCGAGCACCTCTTCACTTATCTACGAAAGCACCGACGGGACATCAACGCCTGGTTCGTCGTCTCCAAGGACTCGCCAGACTACTCCCGTCTGAAAAAGGCCGGGTACAAACGGGTCATCGCCCACGGCTCACTATTGTGGAAAATACTCTGCCTCAACGCCACCCATATCGTTTCTTCACATGCCAATGGACATGTGTACAACCCATTCCCGCGCACGGGCGGATGGAAGTGGAAGTTCTTCTTCCTCCAACATGGCGTAATTAAGGATGACCTGTCCCGTTGGCTGTCTCCCAAGCCGATCGCGGGCTTTATCACCACCACACAGGCCGAATACGCTTCGGTTTGCGGCGAAGGGTCCGAGTACAAGTTCTCACCTCACGAGGTAGCGAATACCGGGCTCGCGCGATATGACCGTCTCGTCCGGATCGCCGCACGGCACAATGATCCTAAATCCATCGTAGTCATGCCCACTTGGCGACAGTTCCTAGTGGGGGACGTCGACCCGGCTACTGGTGCTCCCGGCCTGCTTGCCGATTTCGAGCAGTCGGAATATTGCCAGGCTTGGACCACAGTGGTGAATTCAACCACTCTCCAGTCGCTCGCCCGTGCTTTCGGATTATCCATCACGTTCATGCCCCACCCCAATATCACCCCGTACCTGGACCGGTTCAATATCCCCCAGGACGTTCACATGGCCTCCTATGAAACCGACGACGTCCAAGAGGTCCTTGCCAACGCGGCCCTAGTCATCACCGATTACTCCTCCATCGCCTTCGACACCGCTATGATCCGCCGACCCGTCGTCTACTATCAGTTCGATCGGGAGGTCGTATTCAGAGGAGGCCATACGACACGACCTGGTTACTTCGACTACGATCGGGATGGATTCGGCCCCGTCTGCCGGACCTTCACCGAACTCGAAGAATCCCTGCCCGCGCTGCTCGATTCCCCCGGTGAGCTCCGGCCGGAATTCGCCGAACGCGTCGAACAGGTTTTCGCACCGGCCGATGGCAAGAACTGCGAGCGCACTGTGGCCTTCATCGAATCGCTCGGTAAGAAGCTCACTAGACGTCAGGCACGCACTCCGATTCCTACCCCTCCAGCACCAAAACGCTATCCCGAGGCTGTTAATCGAACGGGCACACTCACCCCCGTACCATTGACAACGATGACGCAAGCCTCCGCAGAGGCCGCTTCCTAAACGGCCAGCGGGGCATGCGGATTCCCTGACGGCTCCATTCCTGACTCGTTCCACCGCTGTTCACTCACCGTTCACCCGCTATGGGTCTTCGGGCAAACTGCCGCTTCTACCGTGAAGGCGAAGCGGGCGTTCGGCCCGAAGAACCCTGGTGTGAAAGGTACATCATAGTGAAACTCAAGCGCGTCATCCCCGCCGCCGCCATCGTCTCGATCGGCGCTCTCACGCTGTCCGCCTGTGGCGGTTCGGCCACGGGGGAAACCGGGACCGGTTCCCAGGCGTCGGATTCCGCAAGTGTTTCCGGCACCCTGGTGGGCATCGGGTCCTCGGCGCAGAAGTCCGCTGTGCAGGCCTGGTCAACCGACTTCAAGTCGGCGAATTCGGGAGCCCAGGTGAACTACTCGCCCGATGGTTCGGGTGCCGGCGTCAAGCAGTTCCTGGCCGGCACCGCGGACTTCGCAGGTTCCGACGCCTACCTCGAGGACGATCAGGTCGAAGCCGCCAAGAAGGTCTGCGGGCCCGATGGCGCCATCGAGTTCCCCGTCTACATCTCCCCCATTTCGGTGGCCTTCAACCTCGAGGGGGTGAGCGAACTCAATATGTCCCCATCCCTCATCGCACAGATTTTCTCCGGCAAGATCACCACGTGGAACGATCCGGCGATCAAGGCGGAGAACGCCGATGCCAACCTGCCGGACTCCCCCATCACCGCCGTGCACCGCAAGGACGAATCGGGCACCACGGAGAACTTCACGGACTACCTGAACAAGACCGCCTCCAAGGACTGGCCCGATGAGGGCTCCAAGGAGTTCCCCGGCGCCTACAAGGGCGAATCCGCGCAGGGCACCGATGGCGTCGTCTCCACGGTGACGAAGACCAAGGGGGCGATCGGCTACGTCGACTCCTCCGCCGTCACCGACGATATGGGAACCGCGAAGATCAAGGTCGGCGACACCTATGTGGCCCATTCGGCCGAGGCCGCTGCCAAGGCCGTCGAGGCCTCCGATCAGGTGTCCGGCCGCGGCGAGAACGACATCGCCATCGACATCAAGCGCGATTCCACCGAGGCGGACACCTACCCGCTGGTCCTGGTGTCCTATCACATCGTCTGCTCGGCCTATGCCGACCAGGCCAAGGCCGATCTGGTCAAGTCCTGGGAGAAGTACGTGCTCAGCGATGAGGGGCAGCAGTCGGGTGCGGAGAACGCCAAATCCGCGCCGCTGTCCCCGGCCGTAGCCGAAAAGGCCGCCAAGGCAGTCGACACGATTAAGGTCAAGGGTTGAGCGACACAGTAATCGAGCGCCCGGCCGCATCACGGACACGCGCCGTGGTGCGGCCGGGCGACCGCATTTTCTCCCTCCTGTCGCTGGCGGCTGGCATCCTGATCCTGGCCATCCTGGCCGGTGTGGCGCTGTTCCTGTTGTTGCAGTCGACCGATGTCATCAGGGCCTCGGCCTCGGAGCCCGGTTCGATCTCCGGCGGGCACGGGTTCATTGCCTATGTGCTGCCGCTGATCGCGGGCACGCTCATCAGCGCGCTCATCGCGCTGCTGGTCGCCACTCCCTTCGCCCTGGGCATCGCACTGTTCACCACGCACATCGCACCACGCCGTTTCGCCTCCAGCCTGGGCTATGTCATCGACCTGCTGGCGGCCATTCCCTCGGTGGTCTACGGACTGTGGGGCCTGTCCATCTCCGGACACCTCACGGGCCTCTACGCCTGGCTGGCGACCTGGCTGGGCTGGATCCCGATCTTCGCCCCCGATGCGGGCGGCGGAGTGTCCCAGACCGGCAATACCATCCTCACCGCCTCCCTGGTGCTGTCCATCATGGTGCTGCCGATCATCACCTCCCTGTCGCGCGAGGTCTTCCTGCAGACGCCCCGGCTGCAGGAGGAGGCGGCCCTGGCCCTGGGCGCGACCCGCTGGGAGATGATCCGTATGGCCGTGCTGCCCTTCGGCACCTCGGGCATCGTCTCGGCCATCATGCTGGGACTGGGCCGGGCCCTGGGCGAGACCATGGCGGTTGCCATGGTCCTGTCCTCGGGCGGACTGACCCTGTCCCTACTGGTATCCGGCAACCAGACGATCGCCGCGGAGATCGCACAGAACTTCCCAGAGGCCTCGGGACTGCGGCTCTCGGAACTCATCTCCATCGGCCTGGTGCTCTTCGCGATCACCCTGATCGTGAACATGGCGGCCCGCTGGATCGTCACCCGCACGACCATCAAGGAGGGCTGATATGAACCGCCGCAAAGTGACCGACCGGGTCATGACGACACTCATCGTGGCCTCCTTCGTCATCGCCTGCATCCCGCTGCTGGCCCTGCTGTGGATGGCCGTCAGCCGTGGACTGCCCGTGCTGCTGGAGAACTCCACGGTGCTCACCCGGACCATGGACGGGATGAAGGGGGTATTCGACCGCGAATTCGTCGCCGGCGACGGACCCCTGATGGGCGGGTTCTACCATGCGATCGTCGGCACCGTCCTCATCACGTTGGTCGCGGCCATCATCTCGATCCCGATCGGCGTGCTCGCAGCCATCTACCTGGTCGAGTACGCGGGGAAGAACCGGCTGGGCCGGGCGATCACCTTCTTCGTCGACGTGATGACCGGCATTCCGTCGATCGTCGCCGGCCTGTTCGCCTTCGCCCTGTTCTCGACGGTCATCGGCATCGTGGCGCCCTCCCAGCTGACCAATGCCAAATCCGGGCTGGCCGCGGCCGTCGCCCTGTCCGTGCTGATGATCCCTCTGGTCGTGCGCTCGACGGAGGAGATCCTGCGCCTGGTCCCCCACGACCTGCGCGAGGCCACATACGCCCTGGGCGTGCCGAAGTGGAAGACGATCATGAAGATCGTCCTGCCCACCGCGATCAGCGGCATCCTGTCGGGGATCACGATCGCGATCTCCCGGGTGATCGGCGAAACCGCGCCCATCATGGTCACCGCCGGGTTCGCCGCCGGAATGAACTGGAACGTGTTCTCCGGCTGGATGACCACCCTGCCGACCTTCATCTACGATGCGCAGATGCGCCCCACCGCGCCCGGGTCCGACGCCATCGCCAGCTATGATCGCGCCTGGGCAGCGGCCCTGGTGCTCATCGTGCTGGTCATGGTGCTCAACCTGGCCGCCCGAATCATCGCCCACCGGCTGGCCCCCAAGGCCTCCCGCTAGGCACACGAAAGGCACAACGCATGTCCAAACAGATCGACATCGACGACTTGAACATCTTCTACGGCGATTTCCGTGCCGTCGAGGGCGTGTCGATGAGCATCCGCCCGCGCACCGTCACGGCCTTCATCGGCCCTTCGGGCTGTGGCAAGTCCACTGTGCTGCGCACGCTGAACCGGATGCACGAGGTGATCCCCGGAGCCCGAGTCGAGGGCCGCGTCAGGATGGACGGCCAGGACATCTACGCCGGCGGGGTCGACCCCGTCGACGTGCGCCGCGAGGTGGGGATGGTGTTCCAGCGCGCCAACCCCTTCCCCACCATGTCCATCAAGGAGAACGTGCTGGCCGGGGTGCGACTGAACAACTCGAAGATCAGCCGGGCCGACGCCGACGAGCTGGCCGAATCGGCCCTGCGCGGGGCGAATCTGTGGGGTGAGGTCAAGGACCGCCTCGACCTGCCGGGCTCCGGCCTGTCCGGTGGCCAGCAGCAGCGTCTGTGCATTGCCAGGGCGATCGCGGTGCGCCCCTCGGTGCTGCTGATGGACGAGCCGTGTTCGGCCCTGGACCCGATCTCCACCCTGGCGATCGAGGACCTGATCAACGAGCTCAAAGAGGACTTCACCGTCGTCATCGTCACGCACAATATGCAGCAGGCGGCGCGGGTGTCGCAGAAGACCGCGTTCTTCAACATCGCTGGCACCGGCAAGCCCGGCCACCTCATCGAGTTCAACGACACCGAGACGATCTTCTCCAACCCGGAGCGGGAGGAGACGCAGAACTACATCTCCGGCCGGTTCGGCTGAGCCCCGCTCCCGCTCTCCGCAGGACTCAGACCAGGCCGGACAGCGGCCAGGCCAGCAGGCAGCCCAGCCCGGCCGCGACCACCAGGGTCAACAGCCAGGTGCTCCCCACCTTCAGGGCCAGCTCCAGGTGGACGCGGTTGGGCCGGGCCCCGATCTGGGTGCCCAGATTGGCCCCGACCACCGACCAGGCGGTGGAGAACGGGGCCCGGAAGACGAAGGTCGACACGTAGAGCACGGCGGAGGCGACCAGCCCGGCCACCGCACCGCGCACCGGTTCCAGCGAAACCATCCGCATACTCACCGTGCGCGCCACCCGCCAGCCGCCGGTGGCGGTGCCCAGGCCCAGTGCACAGGCCACGGCCAGCAGCAGCCACAGCGGCCGCTGGGCTCCGAGCCCGGCACCGCCGGGCAGGGCGTGGACCGCGCCCCAGGCGAAGAACAGCACCGCGCCGATCTTCTGCGCATCCTGCACCCCGTGGACCAGGGACAGCAGGGCCACCCCAACGCTCGAGGCCATGCGGAACACGCGCAGCAGGGGTTTGGCCGGCCGTGCCCGGACCACCTGCAGTACCACCCGGGTGACAAGCAGGGAACACAGCCAGGCGATGACGGGCGCCAGCAGCAGGGGCAGCCCGACCGCCAGAAGGGATGCGCGGTCGGGCCCGGTGAATCCGAAGATCACGGCCGCGCCGGCCAGCCCGCCGAACAGGCAATGGGTGGAACTCACCGGCACCGCCATCAGGTACGTTGCGACGTTGATCAGCAGCGCCGCCGACAGGCCCGCCAGCATCGTCAGCAGGATCGTGCGCGGGTCCTCGCTGAAGTGCAGCAGGGCGTCGGTCACGGCATCGGCGATCCCCTGGCCCAACAGGGCGCCCACCACGGTGAAACCGGTGGCCAGGGTGACTGCGGGGCCGGGTCGCAGAGCACGGGTGGCCACGGCGTTGCCGACCACCACTCCCATATCGTGGAAACCGTTGGCGAAGGCGAAGACCAGGCCCAGAACGAGGACCCCGGTGAGAAGTTCGATCACGGGTCGGCGCCTAGGATTCGCGGATGGCGATCTCGGCGACCACCCGGGCGATCGCCTTGCAGCCGCTGGACGCCTGGATGAACGCGTTCGACAGCGACATCGCGGCCGCCAGATAGGTCAGGCCCAGGCGTGCCGCCGGCACCGCGTCTGACACCTGCTGTTGCAGGGCGATCGCACGGTTGTGCAGGCTGTTCATCCGGTCGACGTAGTCCCATTGATCGACCTTCGCACCCAGCCGCTGGGCCATCCTGATGGTCTGGTCGGCCTGTTGGGAGAGCAACGAGAGCATCTCCAGCACTCCCACGGGCAGATCGTCGAACGCCGAGGACGTCATGGCGAAACCGACCGCGTCCAGGCGGTGGTTGACGTCGCGGATCGTATCGGAGAGGGCGTAGAGTTCCCTCCGGTCCAATGGCGGCAGATAGTTCTCCCGCAGCAGGCGCAACATGGCACCGGCGGACTCATCGGCCCGGTCGCTGATCGAGTGCATCCGTTTGACCGCCTGCCGGCGTTCGGCTGCGGGGATCCCGGAGAGTTCGGCCAACACCAGGTTCGCATCGCGCAGATGTTCGGTCTGGGTGACCAGGAGGGAGAAGAACGCCGAATCGTGGGCAGAGCGACGAAGTGGCACGGTTCCTCTTTCCGTGATGATAGGGATGCCGGACTGAGAGCGCCTCTCGGCGGTAGGCCGCTCGAAGCGGCGATTTTTGGAGCCCGGGGCTTCAGCAGCCCGACATCCGCGTCCAGCGTATCAGTTCAGGCTTCCGGCCCGGTAATCCCGGGCGGCGCAGGCCAGGTCCTCGGCCAGCCGGACGAAATTGCCGAGGCCGGGATCCGGTGTATCCGCCGTCGTGCCGGGGTCCGCTGCGCGCCCGGTCGCGGCCACGGACACGAAGGCCGAGGCACGGGCCAGCGCATCGGCGAAGTCGCCCAGGAAGGCCCCGGTGAGGATTTCGTCGGCGGTCCGCGCGACCTCGGCGGGTCCCGGTGGTTCCTGCACTCCGGCGACGACCTGGGCCGCGGTCAACCGCCTGGCACCGGGGTCGGCGGTATGCCCCAGACCGTTCGTATACCACTGTGCGGCTTGTCTCCCGTGGCCCTGGATCCAGGCGCGCAGTGCGTACAGACGGAACAGCGCGCCGGGCAGGCTGACCGGCGGACACGAGGCCCACATCCGGGTGACGGTGTCCATTCCGAATTCCTCGGCCAGGGTGACGAAACGGCGGGCGGATGCGGCATTGCGCGGCAGGTCCGGGCCCGTCACCAGGAGGGATGCGAGCTCATGGGCGAGTTCCGCGCGGGCCGCGGGGTCCAGACCGGTGTCCGGCCCGTCCAAGTCGGCACGTTTGACGGGCCGGTGATAGGCCCGGCCCTGGTTCCGGTTCGGGGTTTCACTCACCCGCACATCGTACCCGGCTCCCATCATCCTTTCGGCCGGCGATGACAGGATGGGGCTCTGCACCATCCGCCGGCGAAAGGAATCTCACGTGGCGAATTCGATGAAGGCCCTCCCCCGGGCGGCGCGCCTGCCATTGGCATCGCGCATCCTGGGCAAGGCGGTATCGGTCCAGCGGCCGGTCGTCCTGGCCTATCTGCGCGCAGTCCGCAGGGCCCACCCGGATGTCGGACCGGACCGGATCGCCCGGATCGTGACAAATCATTACCTGTGGGCGACCACGGGCAGCGGTGCAGCTGTGGGTGCGGGCGCTGTGGTCCCGGGCATCGGCACTGCCGTCGGCCTGGGCCTGGCGACCGCGGAGACCGGCGCCTTCCTCGAGCTCACGGCGCTCTACGCGCAGTCCCTGGCGGAGCTCTCCGGGGTCGAGGTCGCCGACGAGCAGCGGGCCAATGCGCTGGTGCTGGGTGTGGTGTTGGGCTCCTCGGGGCAGAAGGTGATCCGGCAGTTCGCCCAGCGCGCCGCGGGCGCCAGAGGTGCGTCCAGGGCCAGGGGCGCCGGCGCTTCCGGTGCGGGTGCGCGCCCGAGCGCCGCACAGAACGCCCTGGACATGATGGAGCGCGATCAGAACGACAGCTGGATGTCGTTGGTCGCCGGAACCCTGCCGCAGACCGCGGTCAATGCACTGGCGAAGAAGCTCAAGCAGATGCTGGTGAAGAAGTACGCTGCCGGCACCGTCGGTTCGGTGCTGGGCACCGCTCTGCCCTTCGGCGTCGGCGCCCTGGTCGGCGGGTCCGTCAACCACTCGATGGCCCGCCGGGTCGCTTCGAACGCACGGATCACCTTCGGCACCTTCCCGGAGGACTTCACCCCCGGGACCGACCCGCGCAGATCATCGCAGAAGGCGGATGCGGACCTGTTGGGCGGGTTGCGCCGGGCCCTGGGCGCCGGCCGGGCCAAGCGCGGGGCCGAAGCCCCTGCTCCCGATGCGCACACCCCGGAGATCGCCGAGGTCGTCGTCGCGGACGAACCCGACGACGGCCGGCCGCGCACGCACCGGAGCCCGGGCGGCAGGCGCGGGCGCCGGCGGCCGGATATCCGGCTGTAAGCCGGTGCTGCCCGGGCGGTCTCAGGCCTGGTATGCGCTGACGTCGCCGACCAACTTGGTGTGATCGGCGGGGACGGGTTCGACGGCGGCCGCGGCGACCTCGGCGGCGAATTCCGACACGGTGTACAGACGGCCGGCCTGCTTGCGGCTGGCCTCGATCGCACCCGGATTGGACCGTTCCAGCAGGGTTGCCGTGATCGTGCCCTCGATCATGTCCCCGGAGACCACGGTGAACCCGATGCCCTTGGCGTCCAGTTCGCCGATCAGGCCACGCAGTGCCTGCTCGCCGGCGTTCTTCGACCGCGCCACCGGGGCGTAGTCGGCCATCTGCGGGGCGGTTTCGACGAAGTGGGCCTGGTGGCTGGTCACGAAGACCACGCGGGCGCCGCTGGACAGCAGCGGCAGCGCGGTGCGCAGCGCATTGACCTGGGCATCGCGGTTGAGTTTCAGGGCATAGTCCTCTGCCATCCCCGACTCCATCCCGCCCGAGGCGTTCAGGACCAGGATGTCGAGCTTGCCGAAGTGTTCGCGGATCTGCTCGAACATCGCGGTGACGGATTCCGGATCCGTCAGGTCGGCGCCGATGGTGGGCGCCTGGACCCCGTATGCCTCCTGCAGCTTGGTCGCCAGGCGCTGCGCGCGCGGGGCCTTGTTGCGGTAGTTGATGACGACATCGGCGCCGGCCGCGGCCAGGTAGCCCGCGGTGTCAGCGCCGATTCCGCGCGAGGATCCGGTCACCAGGGCGACCTTGCCGGTCAGGCTACCTGCCGGGATGGGGGTTTCAGGGGCGTTCTCTTCGCTTACAGTCTCAGACACAGCGAATCAGGCTATCAGACGGGGTGGGGCGTCGGTCAGGCGGCCTGTTGTGCCTGCCGCCCATGCTCTGACTCGCTCCCCCGGCTCACTTCGTCACGGAGCCGACTGTCAGCCATTCGACGTCGGAGCCGCAGGCCCTCATATCCGTTTGCCGGAGGAACACGGACTTCTTCGAATCCGGCGGGTAGATCCTCCACCCGGCCGCGGATTCGACCTTGCAGCGTCCGGCCAGCGGGCCGCCATCGTCGCCGATGTTGACCGCCTTGAGCGTGGCATGTGCGGAATCGCCCGGCGCCAGGGTGACCCGGCCGGGGTCCGGCGCGCCATGTGCTGCCGCCTTTCCGAGTTGTTCGCCCTTATCGCCGGCGACGGCAGAAACGCCCGGATGACCGTTGAGGTGGCAGCTCGTCTCCCCTTGGTTCTTGAAGGTGATCGTGAAGTAGCGGGAGCCAGCTGCGGCGTCCTCCGGGGTCATCGTGACGTGCAGAGCCGCCGTCGTGCAGAGCCCGTCCGTCTTCGACGGGTCCTGCCCCGGTTCGGTCCCTGCTGTGGACGCCGGGGCCTGGGCGGAGCCGTCATCGGGGGCCGTCGGCGCTGCGGGGGCACCCGGTTGTGTGACCTGCTCGGTTGGGGCGGGGGCGCCGGTCGTTTGGGATGCACCCGAGCACGCGGCAAGGGGTACCGCGATTCCGATGGCCAGGGCGAGCGCCGCGCCGGGCCGGACTATGCGATACATGGGAAGGCCTCCTGTACATCGATGTGCTTCGCGTACCCTCCACGCTACTCCGGGAAGACGATTGTGGCGGCTCGCAGAGTGCTGCGGAACACAGACATCGATTATTCGGGCATGTTCTCATCCAAGCCGTCCACCGGGCGGCTCCACCACTGGACCTCACGGGAAGGCTTGGGAACAATGATGTTTCAGGCACTACCTGCACTGCACTCCCCCGCGGTAACCCTCCTGGCCGAGGGCGATTCCGCCGCAACCGCAACCGCCGTCGGCTCCGAACCCCGGCTGTTGGCAGCGACCATCATCGGTTTCGCCGTCATCATCGCGCTCATCACCTGGCTCAAGGTCTCGCCGTTCCTGGCCCTGACCGTGGGGGCGCTGGGAGTGGGGATCGGTGCCGGCATGGCCCCGGCGGACGCTCTGACCAGTTTCACCAAGGGATTCGGCGACACCGCCGGCGGCGTGGGCGTGCTCATCGCCCTGGGTGCCATGTTCGGCAAGATGCTGGCCGACTCCGGCGGCGCCGACCGGATCGTCGATACGCTCGTCGACCGGTCCAGCCCGCGCTTCCTACCGTGGACCATGGCAGTGGTCGGCTCGGTGATCGGCCTGCCCATGTTTTTCGAGATCGGCTTGGTGCTGCTCATCCCGATCATCATCCTGGTCACCCGGCGTTCGGGCCTGCCGCTGATGAAGATCGCGATCCCGACCCTGTCCGGACTGTCCACCATGCACGGCCTGGTGCCGCCGCACCCCGGACCCCTCATCGCCATCGACGCCCTCAAGGCCAACCTGGGGTTGACCCTGGCGCTGGGCATTCTGGTGGCCATTCCGACTCTGATCATCGCCGGTCCCCTGTTCTCCGGATTCGCCGCGCGCTGGGCCCCTGTGCCCGTGCCGCCGCTGTTCGGCGTGCCGGACCAGTACCGTACGGGGCCGGGCAACGACCCGCAGGAACAGGAGCGCGTGTCACGGAAGTTCAAGCACGGGGAGCAGGCCGGTGCCCAGACACCCGCAGGCGCCACCGCCGACGAGGACGCGCCTTTCACCCCCACTCGCAGACCCCCGTTCGGCAACGCCCTGGCCTCGATCCTGTTGCCGGTCGTGCTCATGCTGCTCAAGGCGATCGTCGAGGTCTTCGCGCCCGCTAGCTCCGGCTTCCTCTGGCACCTGATCGACTTCCTCGGCACACCCGCCGTGGCCCTGCTGATCACGGTGTTCGTCAGCATCTTCACCCTGGGCCTGCCATCTGGCATGGGGCGCGCACAGGTCGCCAAGACGCTCGAGTCCTCGGTTCCGCCCATCGCTGGGATCATCCTCATCGTGGGCGCCGGCGGTGCCTTCAAGCAGATCCTGGTGGACACCGGCATCGGTACGGTCATCACGGCCGGCGTGCTGGGCACTGGCGTGTCGATCGTCCTGTTGGGCTGGCTGGTGTCGGCCCTGGTGCGTGTGGCCACCGGTTCGGCGACCGTGGCGACGGTGACCGCAGCCGGCCTCATGGCACCCGCGGCCGCAGAATTGCCCACCGCCGAGGTCTCGCTGCTGGTTTTGGCCGTGGGGGCCGGCTCCGTGTTCCTCTCGCACGTCAACGATGCGGGGTTCTGGCTGGTCAAGCAGTACCTGGGCACCAGCGTCACGCAGACCTTCAAGACCTGGACGGTGCTGGAGTCGCTCATCTCGGTGGTGGGCCTGCTGGGTGCGCTGCTCCTGGACGTCTTCATCTAGAGGGCGGCCCTCTGAATGCGACGAAGGCCCCTCACCCGGCGTTTTGCCTGGTGAGGGGCCTTGTCTGCGGTGGACCTTGCTGGGTACTTGTCAAACCCCAGAAAGCCTGTTCTGACGCTGATCAGGCGCGCTCTCAAGGGAAAGAAGCTCTCTGGTGTTCGTCCGGAGCGTCAGCCCGTCCAGGACGAGCGGGGTGAGGTGGTCGCGAAACCGCTCGTGAGTCAAACCCGTTTGAACGCCCAGAGTCGCGCGGAACTACTCGCTGCCTACTCGGAAGGTGCACCGGTGCAGGAGCTGGCGAAGCGGTTCGGGGTGCATCGAGGCACGGTGCACGCGCTGGCACGACGGGCGGGACTGCGGCCTCGAAACGGGCCTGAGCTTCCTAATTCGGTGCGTGAGGAGGCTGCTCGGCTGTATGCCAATGGTCTGACGTTGCTCGACGCGGGACGACAGCTTGGGATCAGCAACGACGCGGTACGAGCCGCTGTGGTCTCGTGCGGGGGCACGATCCGTCCGAAGGGTCGGCGTCCTCGCGTGGCATGACCTTCTTCGCAGACCTGAGCGCCCCCTGATTCCCGGAAATCAGAGGGCGCTCTCGTACCTAGCGGACCTGGTCAGTGCCGTCGCGTCGGGTGCTCTCCACGTTGACCTGGCTCCGCGGCGACGAGCATCAGGAGTCTCTGTTCGAGGCCGGACGGTCCCGGTGCGTGCTGGTCAGCAACCCGCACCGTGACCCCTGCTTCTTCGAGCTGATCGATGATGCGCATGTTCTCGCCTGGTCGGCGGCCGAGTCGTGCCAGATCAGAAACGATGACGGTGGAGATCTCTCCGTTCGCGCCGGCTTCGAGTAGCCGCTCCAACTCGTGTCCCGTGGAACCGATGTCGGTGAACGTGCATCAGACCCCCTCGTCACCCTGCACGAAAGCGACAACGCGGCGCGTGAACACATCACCGCTCACGCCCAGGAGGGTAAGGCGATCACTGTCGCTACGAACGACGAAGCCGCCGCGCTGAACGAGCGCATCCGTACTGGTCGGGTCGAGCGCGGCGAGGTCGACGACATCGTGACAGAGACCGGGAGTGACGGGCTGAGCATCGGTTCCGGTGACCTCATCCAGACGAGGAAGAACAGCAGCGACCTGGGTGTGGCAAACCGGCAGCAGTGGATCGTGCAACACGTCACTGAGGACGGCACCGTCTATGCCCGCGGGGTCGGCAGCGGCCGAAAGCACCGGCGCACGGTCGCGCTCCCGCCCGAGTATGTGGGCGAGCATGCGCACCTGTCCTATGCCGCGACCGCCTACGGCGTCCAAGGCGCGACCGTCGATGCGTCTCACACGGTGCTGTCGGAGGCGACCAGCGCGGCAGGCGTCTACGTCGGCATGACCCGAGGCCGCGAGCAGAACCAACTGCACGTCGTTGCGGAGAACCTGGCCGACGCCAGGGCCCAGTTCATCGAGGCGATGGAACGCGACCCGGCAGACCGCGGCCTCGACTACGCCACCGCCCAAGCCGTCGAAGCCGTGCGTGGACTTGCCGCGGATGGCCCTGTTCGGCTCGTCACCGACGAACTCGCACGCCTTGACGAGGAAGCCGAGCGCGCACACCGGCAGGCGCAACGGTGGGAGAAGGCCGCCGCATACCTCGACGCCCAACGCGCTGCGCACCGGGCCGAGGACGACGAAGACGCCGCGACGCTCCACCGGGTAGAGGACGAGGCCGCGCGTCTCCGTGCCGAGGTCACTGCGCCGCTGACCATGCAGGCCGAGGCGGACGGCGCGGCCTACGTCGCCGTCATCGACACTGAGGCGGCCGCGAGTGCCCGCCTCGCGACCGTGGGACCGTTCGGCAGACGCAAGGCCCGCACCGAACATCGCACCGCAACCGAACAAGTCCGGACTACCCGCGCCCAGCTCCGCGACGCCTGGGATGCCGAGCCGCCCCGCACCCTCGAAGCGCTCCCTGCCTGGATGGCCCAGGCAGCAGCGCGCCGAGCCGAGACCGACCCCCGCGTCGGCGACGCCGACCGTGCCGTCCACGCAGCACACTCCCAGCAGAAAGCAACCCAGCAGCGACACCAGCGTGAGCGCACGGCGTTGCTGGTCAGCGGGTACGGAACTGAACACACCCGCCGAGACCAGTTCGGCATGCGCACGGTCAACCCGCACCGCGACGCCGCCGACGCCCGCACACGGGCCGCCCTAATCCGCGCCGAAGCCCGTGAACTCCGCAACCTCCCGGTGAGCGATGCCGCGCGGCGCATCGAGGCCAACCGCGCTCAGCAGGAGCAGGAACAGGCGAGGCGGCGAGCGGAGCGGCGGGAACGGCAGCTCCACGACCCGTTCGAGCACGAGTCCCGTCGCCCCGGGCCGCATCGAGACGGAGCAGCACGCAGCTTGTGACGGGGCACTCACGTACTACGAGACGCAGCCTGCGTTCATTCACGAGAGAAGGGCGTGATCTTGTTCGTGTAGCAACGGCTTGATACAGCGAGGCCTATCAGATTCTCGGTACAGGTGGTGTCGTGATGGCCGGACCGGCGTTGACGGCGTAATCGTCCACCTGCACAGCCATCTCGGCCACGTTCGGCACATTCTCCAGATGGACATCGGCAGTCTTCCCCACGAGCACTTCCTGGAGTGCCTCACACTGCTGGCCACCGAGGTCGAGCCGTGCATCGACGCCTCCTCGCCAAGGAGGTCTGAGTTCACCCGCTGCCCGTGTCATCTCGTTCGGGCGGCCCTTCGCCGTGCCTCAAGCGGCAGGCGCTCCCGACACGTCGATGACCAGCTTGCCGCGCACCCGGCCTTCCTCGAGCACCTCATACGCGGCAGGCGCCTGCGCCAGGGGGAAGACGCGTTCCAGCACGACGCGCAGCGCACCGGTCTGCAACCAGCTGCCGAGCCGAGCGAGATCGCTCGAATCGACTCTCGTCAGCACGGTGCGGGCCGTGATGCGTGCGAGCGCGCTGCCCACCGCACGTCTCACGATCGGGCCGCCGGGTCCCAGGATCCTGCCTCCGCCCGCCGCCCCGATCGTGACGACGACGCCCTCCGGGGCGAGGATGCGGCGGAGGGTCGAGGCGCGCGCCGTGCAGACGGTGTCGATCACGACGTCGTAGGGCCCGCGCGGTGTCTCACCCACCGTGTAGTCGAAGACGTCGTCCGCTCCGAGACCACGGACCATGTCGATGCTGCGCGCAGAGCACACGGCATCCACCCGGGAGGCCCCCAGCAGACGGGCGATCTGCACGGCGAGGTGGCCGACGCCACCGGCGGCGCCCCACACCAGGACACGTCCGCCGGGTTCGGGGCCGCCGGCGTCCCGAAGCGCCTGCATGGCGGTGAGGCCGGCGAGTGAGCTCGCCGCCGCGGCGGAGGGATCGACGCCCGGCGGCAGAACCGCGAACCACTCGGGATCGACGTCGACGTACTCGGCGATCGAACCGGTCCGCTGCGCCGTCGCGGGGATCGTGCCGAAGACCCGCTCCCCCACTGCGACACCGGTCACACCCGCGCCGACCTCGGCGACGACACCGGCGAAGTCCTCCCCGACGCCCTGCAGCCCCTGCCGCGCCGCGCCGGGTCTGCGCAGACGCATGATCCACGGATCTCCGCGGTAGAGATGCCAGTCGACGGGGTTCACCGACGCCGTGAGCACGCGGACGAGGACCCGATCGGCACCGACCCGTGGCGTCGGCACCTCGGCGACCGCGAGCCCAGCCGCCGAGGTGTACCCGTCGTGCACGAGCGCGCGCATCGGCTCAGGCCTGCTCGGGTGCGACGCGCACGAGCATCTTGCCGGTGTTCGCACCGCGCATCATGTCGAGGAAGGCATCGACGGTGTTCTCGATGCCGTCCACGATGGTCTCGTCGTAAGAGATCCTTCCCTCCGCGAACCAGCCCGTCATCTTCTCCCGGAACTCGGGGGCCAGGTGGAGGTGGGCCGCCAGGGTGAAGCCCCGGAGCGTGAGCGCGCGGGTGATGATGTTCGCCATGTTGTCCGGCCCGGGCAGGCGCGTCGTGGTGTTGTATCCGGCGATCGCCCCGCAGAGCGCCGCGCGACCGCCGTCGTTGAAGGCATCGAGCGCTGCTTCGAGGTGGCCTCCGCCCACATTGTCGAAGAAGACGTCGATGCCGTCCGGTGCGGCCGCGGCGAGCTGGCCGCGCACGTCGCCGTCCTTGTAGTCGAACGCCGCGTCGTACCCGTACTTCTCGGTCAGCAGCGCCACCTTCTCCGGCGATCCGGCCGAGCCCACCACCCGGCCCGCGCCGAGGAGCTTCGCGATCTGCCCGACCGCGGTGCCCACCGCGCCCGCGGCACCGGAGACGAACACCGTGTCGCCCTCCTTCATGCCGGCGATCGCCGTCAGCCCGACATACGCGGTCAGACCGGTCATCCCCAGGATGTGCAACCGCAGAGACGAGGGCACGCCGGGTGTCTCGGGAACGATCTGGAACGTAGATGCGGCATCCTGCGCCGTGTCCGTCCAGCCGTGCTGGTGCAGCACCAGCGACCCCACGGGCATGTCGGCGACCGTCGAGGCCACCACCCGGCCGATCGCCCCGCCCGCGATCGTCTCCCCCAGCGCGTAGGGGGCGACGTACGAGCGCGTGTCGTTCATCCTTCCGCGCATGTACGGGTCGACGGACACGTATTCGTTCCGCACACGCACCTGGCCGGGTTCCAGCGGCCCGTACGGGACCCGCACGACCCGGAAGTCCTCCGGAGCGGGCCAGCCGATCGGGCGTGCCGCGAGCTGGATCTGAGTGCTGACGAAATCAGACATGGAACGGTTTCTTCCTTCTCGATGGGATCCTCGGTGGGATCTGTATGCGCACGCGGCCCCGACGGGGCACGCGTCAGAGTGCGAGGCCGATCGCCAGGGTGATCACGCCGAGCGCCGGGATCACACCCTGCTTGAGGGCGGCTGCGGACTTGTCCGGACTGGACAGCGCCAGCACCAGCGCGGCGGCGGACATCGAACCGGCGGCGCTGAACACCAGCGCCGCCCCGACGGCCGTGCCGCCCAGGGCGACGAAGACGATGCCGACGATCACGACGATCGCCAGGAACAGGTTGTAGAAGCCCTGGTTGAACGCCATCCCCTTCGTCGCCCTCGCCTCTGCCTCATCCGTTCCGAACGTCGCCCACGTGCGCGGGCTCGTCCACGCGACGGACTCCAGGTAGAAGATGTAGACGTGCACCAGCGCGGCGACGCCCGCGAGCACGAGACCTGCGACGATCATGATGTTGCCCCTTTCACGGACTCTCGCCCGTGTTCTGTAACGACTCTTCCAATATATACTGGAAAGAACGTTACGGAAAGAAGGCGGGCGATGTCACGCACGCAGAGCTTCGATCGGGATGCGGTCGTGCACGCCGCGCGGACGCTGTTCTGGCAATGCGGCTACGAGGACGCATCCATCCCCGCGCTCGAACACGCCACCGGACTGAGCCGATCCAGCATCTACAACACTTTCGGATCCAAGCGGGGACTCTTCGACGCGGCGGTGCAGAGCTATCTCGACGACATCGTCCGCCCGCGGCTTCGCCCGCTGCAGACCGATCCCGTCGATCGGGATGCGATCCTCGCGTACCTCACCGGGCTCCGCGACGCGTTCCGGCGAAGGGATTCGATGCCCGCCGCCAACGGCTGCCTGCTCATCAACGCGGCCGGCGCATCCATCGCCCACGACGAGCAGATCGCCCGCACCATCGCCGAGTACCGCACCGAGCTGCACACGGCGATCTCTCGCGGCATCGCCGCACACGAGCCGGAGGGCGATCCCGCGGACCGGGCGCGCCTCGTCGACGCGGTGACAGGACTGGTCGTCGCGGCGTTCGCCCTCGCGCGCATCGACCACGCACAGGCGGCGGACGGGCTCACCACGGCGATCCGGCTCGTCGAGGAGGGCATGCGGCGCTGACGGCTCGAGGATCGGCCGGAGTCCATCAGGAGACCGGACCGACGCCGACCACGAGCATCGGAACCCGCCGGGCATGTCCGCGGACGCAGGTCAGGTCGGTGCGACGTCCCCATGCTCCGAGGACTCCAGCGGTGCCTCGCCACGCAGGCGCCGGCAGCATCCACCGCCGGGTTTCACGCGGGGAACAGTCTCACCGCTGGCCGTGCTCGTGCCGCTGCGACAGCACGAGGGGGAAGGGTCATTCGAAGGCTCCTGAGAGTGAAGTGATCTGGGCGATGGCGTCTCCGGCATTAGCGGGGATGGGGAAGGCTCGACCGACAAGATCGTCGGGTAGGTCTGCGTGATCGCGGTTGATGCGGATGAGTCTGGCGTTCGGCAGGGCACGAGCGAGCTGTTCACTGGGCCAGCGGATCACGCCGGGCGTGTTGAAACCAGCACCGATTTCCACGATGGCAAGGGAGTCCCCACTCTCCCGTGTTTCGGCGAGCCAGTCGTTGAGGCGGCCGAGACCGGGCTGGAAGTGATCGTTGATGTACCAGGCTCCGGCGTACACGTTGAGGAACACCTGGCCGCCGCAGTTCGGGCAGGTCGAGATCGCCTCGGGAGCGACCTTCCCCGTCCCCGGGTCATAGGCGTCAAGGGCGGCACGGATGATGGGCTCGGATGGCCAGACTTCGCGGGTGCAGGGAGTGAGGCATTGGTACAGTCCGTAGTCGCCTTGCGGGGTGTACATACGATCGGTGTCGAACCCGTTGCGCGAGAAGAGCTGGTCGACATTCGAGGTCATCACGAAGTAGTCGCGGTCGCCAACCATGCCCCGTAGTTGCTGGTATAGCGGTGACGGTGCGGAGTTGAACCGAATGTCGCTCGTGTGCACGGCCCAGAATCCCCAGAGGTACTCGGGCGGCAGGTCGCGGCCGATCATCTCGTAGCGCGCTCGTAGCCCGGCCTGGTGGAGCACGGGGAACAGCTCCGCGAAACGCTCCTGGTCGGTGTAGTCGAACCCGGCTGCAGCGGAGAGTCCCGCGCCGGCGGTGACGAGTACCCGATCAGCGTCGGCAATCCACGAAGCGGCGTCGCGCATGTCCGTCATGTCAGTACCTCCGTGATGGCGTCGAGGTAGACGGCTTCATCTGTGGGCGTGAATGCAGAAACGAGGGGTTCGATGCGGCTCTCCGGGTGGTTGGTGAGCCAGTCGCGGATGGTGCGGATTGCGACGCCTGCCCCGGCGTCCTTCGGGTAGCCGAACACCCCGGTGGAGATGGAGCAGAACCCGACGGTACGAATGCCGCCGTTGCGCCTCCGCGGCGTCGAGGATCGAGCGATAGCAAGACGCCAATGCGGCTTCATCCGCAGCTGTGGGCCGGTGGCTCGGCACGATCGGACCGATAGTGTGGATCAGATACGAGGCCGGCAGGTGATACGCGGCGGTCAGTGTCGCGCTGCCGGTGGGTTCCGCGTGTCCCTGACGTCGCATGTGTTCGGCGCACTCTTCGCGCAACGCCGGACCGGCTGCGGCATGGATCACGTTGTCGATGCAGACATGGCCTGGAACGAAGCATCCCAGCATGCGGTCGTTCGCGGCATTCACGATCGCATCAGCTCGCAGAACGGTCAAGTCACCTCGCCACAGCCGCATCCGCTCCGCGACCGAGTCGGATGAGATTCCCTGCTCGGCCAAGGTGGGAAGCGCTTCGGCCTCTGTTGATCCTCGCCGGCGTCGGGCGGGGCATCGCGACGCTGCTGCAGGCCACGGCGATCACCGACCGGTGGGGGCCGCGCGCCTACGGGCACCTGTCCGCGGTGATGGGCGTCGCGGTGCTGCTGGCCACGGCGATCGCGCCCTGGGCGGGCACGTTCCTGGCCTGGGCGACGGGCAGCTACGCGACCGGATTCGCCGTGCTGGCAGGCCTCGCCGCAGTCGGCACCGTCCTGCTCCTGCTGAGCGCCCGCCCGCACCCTGCCAGGCAACCCGAGGCAACCCGGGCCGAGCCGGCCACGGCCTGAGACGACCCCCTCGCGACCGCGGATCATGGACGGGGCGCGGCGGCGGCATCCTACCGGCTTCCGGGGGCGAGGTGGGTGCGGAGTTCGGTGACCGCGAGTTTCGCGGTGCGTCCGGCGCCGATGAGGGTTGCCGATGCGAATCCGGTCCAGTCGCCGTATCCGAGCAGATGCAGGCCGGGATGATCGACCGAGCGGGTTCCCGCGGTGGCCGGGTGCCCGCCGGTGAGGGTGAGGCCGAGCGGGGCGAGGTGATCGAGGTGCGGGGCGAACCCGGTGCACCAGATGACCGCGTCGCACGCATACTCGCGCCCGCTACTCCACGCCACGCCCGTCGAGGTGAGCCGGTCGAACATCGGGACCGCGTGGAGGACGCCACGGTCGCGGGCCTCGCGCACCGGGGGCACCATGACGATGTCGCCGAGCCCGGCCACCCCGTCATGGCGGACCCCGGCGCGCTGGGCGGCGGCGCGGGCGGTGGCGACGTCGAAGAGCACCCGCCCGTCGACGTCGTCGGGCATGAACCGCGGCGGGCGCGCCGTGACCCAGAGGGTGTCGGCGACAGTGGAGACTTCGGCGAGGATCTGCGCGGCGGAGTTCCCTCCGCCGACGACCACGACCCGCTGCCCGGAAAACCGCTCCGGCGTCCGATAGTCAACGGTGTGCAACTGCGGGCCGGTGAACGCGTCCTGCCCCGGATAGGCGGGAACATGGGGGCTCTGCCAGGTACCGGTGGCGCTGATCACCGCCCGCGCCACCCATTCGCCCCGGTCAGTGCCCACCACGAAGGCTCCCGCATCCCAGCGGACCTGGTGGACGCGGACGGGCCGGTGAACGGGGAGCTCGTAGCGTGCTTCGTAGTCGGCGAGGTATTGGGCGACGTGTGCGGCGGTCGGGAACGTCTCCCCGGGCTGGGGTGGCATCGGCCAGCCCGGGAGCGGGCTGTACTGGGCCGGGGAGAACAGCCGCAGGGACTCCCATCCGTGCCGCCACGCCCCGCCCGGCCCGGTCTGGGCGTCGAGGATGACGAAGTCCAGGCCGGACCGCCGCAGGTAGAAGCCCGCGGCGAGCCCGGCCTGACCGCCGCCGATGACGACGACATCGATCACGCAGACGCCACCTGCTCCTCACCCAGCAGCTCGGCGACCAGGGCTCGGATGCGTGCCTTGATGTCGTCGCGGATGGGGCGGACGGCGTCGATGCCCTGGCCTGCGGGGTCGTCGAGCTTCCAGTCCTCGTAGCGCTTGCCGGGGAAGAACGGGCAGGCGTCGCCGCACCCCATGGTGATGACCACGTCGGAGGCCTGCACGGCCTCGGTCGTGAGCACCTTGGGCTGCTCCGCGGTGATGTCGATGCCGTCCTCCCGCATCGCTTCGACGGCGACGGGGTTGATCTGCTCGGCGGGCATCGACCCGGCGGATCGGACTTCGATGCGACCGGTGGCGTAGTGGCGGAGGTAGCCGGCGACCATTTGGGAGCGGCCCGCGTTGTGCACGCACACGAACAGCACGGAGGGCTTGGGATCAGTCATGGCAGGTCTCTGCTTTCAGTCGGTGAGGAGGGAGTCGATGAGGGTGCGGACGCGGGCGGCGATGTCGTCGCGGATCGCGAGCACCCCGTCCGGGGATGCCAGTGCGGGGTCGGCGACCGGCCAGTCCTCGTAGCGGACGCCGGGCACGACCGGGCAGACGTCGCCGCATCCCATCGTGATCACCACGTCGGCGGCGCGGATCGCGTCGTCGGTGAGCGGCTTCGGGAACGCTTCTTCTGCCTCGGTTCCGGTGCCGGTGATCTCGGTGATGAGGTCCCGCACGTGCGGGTGGATGCCGGCGGCCGGGGTCGACCCGGCCGAGCGGGCCACGACCCGCCCTCCCGAGAGCTGCCGGGTGAGGGCGGCGGCGAGCTGGGAGCGGCCGGCGTTCGCCACGCACACGAACAGCACCTGCGGCGGCGCGGTCGCCCGGTCTCTCGTGAGGTCGGCGAGGCGTTGCTTGGCGAACCGCTCGGTCAGCGGGACGAGGTAGCGGGTGATCTTCGCCGACCTCGCCAGCGCGGTGAAGGAGTCGCGCACGATCCCGGTCACCGTCGCCGCCGGCAGTTCCGGGGTGCGGGCGGCGAGATCCGCGGCGAGATGGGTGATGTGCGCATCCATGTCGGCGAACTCCCCGAAGTCCGCAGACGGAGTCGTCGAGGCGGGGGCGACCACTGCGGGGGCGAAGGCCTCCAGCAGCGCGGTCACCGCCCCGCGCCGATCGACGGGGATGGAGTACCAGACCCAGGTGCCGCGCCGTTCGGAATCGAGCAGCCCCACGGTCTTGAGGACCTTCAGATGGTGGGAGACGGTGGGCTGGGAGACGTCGGCGAGTTCGGCGAGATCGCACACGCAGGACTCGCCGCGCGGATCGGTCGCGATCGCCGAGAGCATCCGCAGCCGCAGCGGATCGGCGAGGGCTTTGAGCGTGCCCGCGAGAGCCTGCGCGATCTCGGCGCCGATGGCCGGTGCGGCGCTGGGCGCGCAAACCTCGTCACCGGCTGCGAGGGTGTCGGTCATGAGCGTGCCTCCACGGCGTAGGGATCGGTGTGGAACCAGCTGCGGGCGGCCCACAGGGAGACGTAGACGAGGCCGACGAGCACGGGCACCTCGATCAGCGGGCCGACGACACCGGCGAGGGCCTGCCCGCTGGTCGCACCGAAGGTGCCGATGGCGACCGCGATCGCGAGCTCGAAGTTGTTGCCCGCTGCGGTGAACGCGAGCGTGGTCGAGCGGGCGTAGTTCAGGCCGATGCCCTTGCCGAGCAGGAGTCCTGCGAACCACATGATCGCGAAGTACGCCAGCAGTGGCAGCGCGATCCGTGCGACATCCCACGGCTGCGACGTGATCGCCTCGCCCTGCAGGGCGAACAGCAGCACGATCGTGAAAAGGAGACCATAGAGCGCGAACGGGCCGATCACGGGGATGAACTTCCCCTCGTACCAGTCGCGCCCCTTCGCCTGCTCGCCGAAGTAGCGGGTGAGGAACCCCGCCAGGAGCGGGACGCCGAGGAAGACGAGCACGTTGAGCGCGATCTGCCCGACCGAGACGTCCAGTCCCTGGGTGTCGAGGCCGAGCCAGCCCGGCAGGATGGTGAGGTAGAACCAGCCGAGCAGCGAGAACGCGATCACCTGGAACACCGAGTTGATGAACACCAGCACGGCGGTCGCTTCGCGGTCGCCGCAGGCGAGGTCGTTCCAGATCACCACCATCGCGATGCAGCGGGCCAGGCCGACGATGATGAGGCCGGTGCGGTACTCGGGCAGATCCGGGAGGAAGACCCACGCGAGCGCGAACATCACGGCCGGGCCGACCAGCCAGTTCAAGATCAGGGAGGAGACGAGGAGCTTCTTATCGCCGGTGACGGCGGCGACCTTGTCGTAGCGGACCTTCGCGAGCACCGGGTACATCATGACGAGCAGGCCGAGCCCGATCGGCACCGAGATGCCGCCGACCTCCATGCGGGCGAGCATCTCGGAGAGTGCCGGGATGAAGCGGCCGAGCAGGAGGCCCGCGACCATGGCGAGGCCGATCCACACAGGCAGCCACCGGTCGAGGGTGGAGAGGCGCGCGGGCTTGACGCGAACAGTAGTTGCGGTACTCATGCGATCAGGCTCTCGATCTTGCCTGCGATGACGGGCTTCGGGTGCGCGCCGATGAGCACGTCCACGCGCTCACCATCCCGGTAGAAGCCGAGCGTCGGGATCGACGTCACCCCCGCCGCCATCACGGCATCGGGGTTCTGGTCGGCGTCGAGCTTGACGATCTTCACCCGGCCGTCGTACTCGCCGGCGAGGTCTTCCAGGATCGGGGCGATCGCCTTGCACGGCCCGCACCAGGCCGCCCAGATATCGACCACCACAGGGAGATCGGACTGGATCACCTCGGCCTCGAACGTGGCATCGGTCACGGTCATGGTCGCGCTCATGCGGACACCTCCAGAAGTTCAGAATCAAGGTCCTCGGCAGGCAGGCCGGCGAGGAAGTGCTGCGCGTCGAGGGCGGCAGCGCACCCGGTCCCCGCGGCGGTGATCGCCTGCCGGTAACGGCGGTCGACGAGATCCCCGGCGGCGAACACGCCCGGCAGGTTCGTCGCGGTCGTGGGGTGCTCGACGAGCACGTAGCCGTCGTCGTCGAGGTCGACCTGGCCGGTCAGCAGCTCCGAGCGCGGGTCGTGTCCGATCGCGACGAACACCCCGGTCACGGGCAGGACGCGCTCCTCGCCGGTGCCGGTGTCGCGCAACCGGAGGCCCTCGACGCGGGTCTCGCCAAGGATGCCCGCGACCTCGCTGTTCCAGGAGACCTCGATCTTCGGATCCGCGAGCACCCGCTCGGCCATGATCTTCGACGCCCGGAACGCCTCACGCCGGTGCACGATCGTCACCTTCGACGCGAAGCGGGTCAGGAACAAGGCTTCCTCCATCGCGGAGTCCCCGCCGCCGATGACGGCGATCTCCTGGTCGCGGAAGAAGAATCCGTCACAGGTCGCGCACCACGACAAGCCGTGCCCCGACAGCCGCTCCTCTTCGGGCAGCCCGAGCTTGCGGTAGGCGGAGCCGGTGGTGAGGATCACACTGCGCGCCTCGAAGGTCTCGCCCGCACCCGTCTCGATCCTCTTGACGGCGCCAGCCAGGTCGATGCGGGTCGCGTCATCGAGGAGGATGCGGGCGCCGAAGCGCTCGGCCTGCGCCCGCATCGACTCCATCAGATCCGGACCCTGCACCCCGTCCGTGAACCCCGGGAAGTTCTCCACCTCGGTCGTCGTCATCAGCGAACCACCCGCCGACACCGACCCCGCGATCACCACCGGCGCAAGCCCCGCCCGAGCCGCGTACACCGCGGCCGTATACCCCGCCGGACCAGACCCGACAATCACTACCTGTTGCATCGACATGCTTCTATATTCACACTCATCGAATCAGCCCGCAAGTGGGATCGTCGCCCGCCGCGAAGTGTTTGCCCGGTGTTCACCTCGCCGCACGCTCGGGCAGATGATCGATCGGGCTGGCCTCAAGAGTGCCTTGATCGGTGACGGTGTAGCGCAGGGCTCCCTCGACGCTGATGCCGAAGAGGTCGCAGATGCGTCGGATGTCGCCGCCGGTCTGCTCGACTTCGTAGAGAATCCGGTCGGTGCGCAGCGCCTGGGCGGTGACACCGGCTTTCTTCCAGGGGAAGTTCCGGCTGGGCGGCGAGAGACGGGGCGCGGTCTGGGTGGTAACGAGCAGGTAGGGGTTCTTCGTCTCAGGCCAGCGTGTAGCGCGTCGATGAAGCCGGGCCTGGCACGGGCGGGCGGGCGCACCTGCGGGTATGAGACCTCTTCCTGATGCCCCCGATCGCTCCTCCGCGGCAGTCGTGCCGGTGTCGGTGCCGCTGCTCGTACTCGACGTCCAGTCCGATGGCACGCTGACCGCGCGGCTCGATGGGCAGGAGCTGGCTCCGCCGGATGGGGTGGAGGCGTGGCGGCGGGGGATGTTCGGGCAGATCGTTGACCTGGCCACGATGGAGCGGGCGTTCCCGGTGCGGGTGACCGTCCACGAGAGCGACGGCACCAGGTTCACCGACATCCTCCCTGCCGCCCATCGCCCGGTCGTGCAGCCCGACCCGGCCCCGGAATCCGCGCGGCCGTCGCGGCGTCGGGGCCGGCCCGCAGCACTGGTTGAGGTCGACGGTGGTGACGGGTTCATCGCCGGAGAAGACGTGGCGGTCGCGCTGATCATCGCCCGCACCGACGCCACCTACGAAGGGCACGTCCGCGCGCTCCTGGATCCCAGGACCATCGCCGCTGTGAAAGCGGGCGAGGTGGTGCTGGTCGGGCGAGTCTCGGGTGCGATTGCGATCCGGGGCCTGTCGTGACCGGCCCCCAGACCCGCCCCGGGAGCGGGGCGATGGGAGACGAGCTGACCAACCTCGTCCTCATCGCCATCGGCGGAATCATCGGGGTCGCGTTCGTGCTGCGCGCCGCCGGCAGCGTGGCGGCATTCCTCACCGGCACCGACCAACCGACCGCAGGCGCGACCGGCGGCATTGCCGTGTTCTTCGATCCCGGTGATCCGGGCGGGCAGCTCGGCGCTGACGACCTGAACCCGGTCGTCTACTGGATCGTCACCACCGTCATGCTCGGCGCCCTCGCCGCGGCCGGCATCTGGGCATCGCGACTGTTCCGGAGGATGACGCGGCAGGCCGCCGCCGACCCGCACCGGCAGGCAGGCGTCGCGACCGGGCACGAGGTCGCCCAGACGGCGTCGGCGCGGGCGTTGATGCGCCGCGCCAGCACCCTCCGACCCGCGCTTGATGATCCGCGTCCGGTGGATGTCGGGTACCGGTTGGGGCAGTCGCGGCGGTGCGAGGTGTGGGCGAGCGTGGAGGACTCGATCCTGCTGATCGGCCCGCCCCGCTCCGGGAAGGGCCTGCACCTGGTGATCCCCGCGATCCTCGACGCTCCCGGCGCCGTCGTCACCACCAGCACCCGCCCGGACAACCTCACCGCCTGCCTGCGCGCGAGAAAGCGTGTCGGCCCGGTCGCGGTGTTCGACCCGCAGCACCTCGCCGAAGGCCTCCCCGCCGGGCTGCGGTGGTCACCGATCCGGGGCTGCGAGTCCCCGCAGACCGCGATGATCCGCGCCGCCGGCCTCGCCTCCGCCACCGGCCTTTCTTCAGGCGGGGTCGAGGGCGGCGACTTCTGGGAAGGCAAGACCCGGGCAGCACTCCAAGCCCTGCTGCACGCCGCCGCCCTGGATGGCCGGTCGCCGGTCGAGCTGTTCCGGTGGACGCTCGACCCCACGAGCGCGGCGGATGCGGTCGCGATCCTCACCAACCACCCGCAGGCCGCGACCGGGTGGGCGGACTCGCTCGCCTCGATGATCGACTCCGATCCGCGCACCCGAGACTCGATCTGCAAGGCGTCTCCCTCTCCCTGGCTGCCCTCGCAGACCCGCGGGTGCTCGATGCGGTCTCCCCGGCAGAGGGCGAGGAGTTCGACCCAGAAGCCTTCATCCGCGACCGCGGCACGTTGTTCCTCCTCGCGACCGGTGCCGGAGCGGGCAACAGTGCCGCGCTGGTCGCCGCGCTGGTGGAGGATCTGATCGAGACCGCCCGCCGACTCGCCGCCCGCTCCACCGGGGCCAGGCTCGACCCGCCGATGCTGCTGGCCCTGGACGAGATCGGCAACCTCGCCCCGCTGCCGTCGCTGCCGACGTTGATGGCCGAAGGCGGCGGCACCGGGATCACCACCCTCGCGGTGCTCCAGTCCCTCGCCCAAGCCCGGGACAAGTGGAACGAGCACCAGGCCGGCGCGATCTGGGATGCCTCCATCGTGAAAGTCCTCCTCGGCGGCGCCTCCAACAGTCGTGATCTCCAAGACCTGTCCACGCTGATCGGGGAACGCGACGAGCTGACCGACTCCACCACGGTCGGCGACTATGGCTCCCGCTCCAACCAGCGCTCGATCCGCCGGGTGCTGATCCTGCCCCCGGACCGGATCAGGACGCTCCCGTTCGGCACCGCCGTCACGCTGCTCCGATCCGCGCCGCCGATCATCACCGATCTGCGCGGCTGGCCCACCCGCCCCGACGGGACACAGCTCGCTGCGGATCGGGCCGAGGTCGAACAGCTCCTCCACAACGTCCACCAGAGCTGATTCCGTCGCGGAGCTCGCAGGGTCGGGTGAGTGCACCTGCCTGCTGAAGCCGCCCACGTCAGAGGTGCGCGGCCTGAGCAGACCTACGGGAGCACACGATGGACGAGCAGCAGCAGTCTCAGCAGCCGGATCCGGAACTCGGGCAAGCGTTCTACGGGTTCGTCGCCTCGACCCCGAAGCGGACGTACCACGACGGGGTGCCACGCCTGTACTTCAAGGCCGGGCAGGAGCACCACGAGTATGCCCCGGACGGGTCGCGGATCAAGCTGCCGACCACCTTCCACGACGTCGTCGCCTTCCGGGGCGCGGCCGAGGCCGGGTACGCGAAGCTCGCCAAGCAGGACTGGTTCATCGCACACGGCACCCTCAAGCCGAGCACCAACCCGAAGACCGGCGTCGAGTCGAACGAGTTCATCGCGAACCGGCTCGGACATGACGCCTCCCGCATGAACACCGAGGTCGGCACGTCGCGCCGGCTGTCGCAGATGGAGCCCCCGAAGCAGGCCGGGCCCGAACGCGCCGTCGAGTTCAGCGCCCCGGAACCCGAACAGCCCAAGACCGTGCAGCCCGCCCGGGCCCTGTGAGAAGGGGCGGACATCATGAACGACGACACCACGACACCTGCTGATCCGGTGGAGCCGGAGGACTGGGACGACCTGGACGACGCATTCGACCCGGCAGGCGCGGGCGATGACGTGCCTGGGCCGCCGCGGCCGGTGAACTGGAACCTGCTGCTCTCACACGACCTGGAGCAGGAATGGCTCGCCCTGAACCGGTGGGTCGAATGGCTCCGTCACACCTACGCCCTGCCGGCCTCGGTGATCCCGCCGCTGTGGCACCGCCACCCCGAACTGCTCTGGGAGCTGTCCGCGCTGCACCTGCACTGGCTCGCCGCCTACGACCCCGAGCAGAACGCCAGCGCCCCGATCGGCTGGCACCGCGACTTCGCTGCCGCTCGCCAGCGGCTGCGCGACTGGGTCGCCGCATCCGGCACCCGACTGGACCGCGACCGGCCCTCCCGACAGACCGCCTGGCCCGGCGAACCACCCGCCCCGACCGTCGAGGACACCCCGATCGAGGACCGTCGCGCCGACTTCGTGCAGTACGTGATCGAGCAGGTCGCCCGCAGCAAAGCCGCCGAGGACTCCTTCTTCGCCGGGATCGATTATGCGGAAGGAGACGAGCAGTGACCCGCTCCAGCACCCCGCCGCCGCGCATGAAGAACCACCGGGTGCAAGCCGAACCACGACAGAGCCCGGACCTGCACCAGCTCGCGCGGCTGTTCATCGGGATGGCCCAGGCCCGCGCCCGCGACGCCCACACCGCTCATAGCGCCCCAGACCCGGGCAGCACGGCTGCGGAGTCGCCGGGGCTCGCCGACCGGCCGTCCGGTGCCCGTGACGAGTCCGGAGCTCCGAGGTAGAATCGATGTACGTCGCCAGCGGCGGACCGGGTACCGGATCGCCGTGGTACGACCTTCTTGCTGAGCCCTTCGGGGCACTACCTATCACCACCCGCAAGGGTGGTTTCCGGGTCTTGTTGTTTCCTTACTGTCGCACCGCACGAGCAGGTTTCTCCAGCTCGTGTTGGCCCCACCTGTGGGGAAGGAAACACGACCCGTGTCCACTGCGAATACGTTCTCCGGCACGCCCGGAGACACTGACTGCCTGGCCCCGGCGGGGCCGCCATCGTTCGACCTGAGCCAGATCGGCGAGACCACCACGCTCGCCGTGTCCTACCTGCGCGTGTCCACCAAGGAGCAGGCCTCCAAGGGCGGACGGGACGAGGGCTTCTCGATCCCCGCGCAGCGCGAGGCGAACCTCCGCAAGGCCCAAGACCTCGGCGCGGTCGTGATCGAGGAGTTCGTCGATGCGGGCGAGTCCGCCCGCAAGGCCGATCGCCCCGCGCTGATGGAGATGATCGAGTACGTCAAGACCCACCCGGTCGCGTACTGCATCGTCCACAAGGTCGACCGCCTCGCCCGCAACCGTGCCGATGATGTCGCGATCCACCTCGCGCTCAAAGAGGCCGGGGTGCTGCTGGTGTCCGCGACGGAGAACATCGATGAGACCCCGTCGGGGATGCTGCTGCACGGCATCATGTCCACGATCGCGGAGTTCTACTCCCGCAACCTCGCCAACGAGGTCTCCAAGGGCATGACCCAGAAGGCCATCACCGGCGGCACCAACGGCAAGGCCCCGATCGGCTACCTCAACGCCACCCACCGCGACGAACTGGGCCGGGAGGTGCGCAGCATCGAAGTCGACCCGAAGCGCGGCCCGCTCATCAAGTGGGCGTTCGAGGCGTACGCGACGGGGAACTACTCGACCATCACCCTCCGCGAAGAACTCATCGACCGCGGCCTGACGACCGTGCCGACGCCGAAGCGACCCGAGAAGGCGCCCGGGCTGTCCACGATCCAGCAGCTGCTCGCCAGCCCGTACTACAAGGGCAACGTGCTGTTCAAAGGCGCGATGTACGACGGCCTGCACGAACCCCTCGTCGCTCCCGAGGTCTGGTACCGGGTGCAGACCGTGCTCGCCTCGCACCGCATCTCCGGGGAGAAGACCCAGGCCCACGACCACTACCTCAAGGGCAGCATCTTCTGCGGTACGTGCGGGTCGCGGCTGATCCTCACCAACGCCAAGAGCGGCCGTGGGGTGATCTACCCGTACTTCATCTGCTCCGGCCGGCACAAGAAGCGCACCGCCTGCGACCGTAAGGCCATGTACGTGCCCGACGTCGAAGCCGCCGTCGAAGACTACTACCGCAGCGTGCAGATCCCCGCCCACGTCATCGAGCCGCTGCGCAAGCTCATCCACGCCGAGTTCGACCGGCTCTACGCCACCGCGAAGAGCGAGCGCAAGAGCCAGATCGCCGAACGCGACCGGCTGCATGACGAGCGCCACAAGCTCCTGCAAGCCCACTACGCCGGAGCCGTGCCCATCGACCTGCTCAAGTCGGAGCAGGACCGCATCGCCCGACAGATCGGGTTCCTCGACGCCCGCATCGAAGCCAGCTCCGTCGAGTACGAACAGGCCCGCGCCCACCTGGACGACTGCCTTGCCCTGGCAGGCAACGCGCACAAGATCTACATGAGCGTGGACGACTCCCTGCGTCGCATCGCGAACCAGGCGTTCTTCGAACGCCTGCTCGTCACAAACGACGGCATCGACGGCCAGGCAGGGGAGCCGTTCCACATCCTGTTCGACCCCGGAGTACAGCAAACTGCCGCCTCCCCAGACGGGGAGACGGCAGTCCACGCAGGTCAAACCGGAAATGTCGGCGGTTTGAACAACCAACTTCTGGTGGGCCCCGAGGGGATCGAACCCTCGACCCGCGGATTAAAAGTCCGCTGCTCTACCAACTGAGCTAGAGGCCCGTGCGTGGGAGATCATGCGACCGCCACACACCCGAACATCCTAACGCCTGTCGGTGGGTTTGGAAAAATCCGCACGCCTCACTTCGCCTCGCCCCAGGCCCTGGCGTAGAAGTCGCCGGACCTGGCATCCAGGAGTTCCTTGTACTTGTTCTCATCCAACGCCTGCGCGGACTCTGCCGGGATTTCCGGCGCGAAGGCCGAAACGCCCAGGCCCGCCCGGGAACCGGTGGCCGGCACTCCGACGGCGTCCATGATCGTGGGCAGCCAGTTGAGCTGGTCCACGCCTGCGCGCGGGGTGCCCAACGGTGTTTTACCGTTCTTCGTCCCCGGCACCCAGATGCGATTGAACACGGTGCGGTCGTCACGGCCGTCGAGTTCCTCGTGGTAGGCGTTCCACCCGGCCATGTGCTTGAGGTGGTCGCCCATTACGACGACGGTCGTATCGTCGAGGTACCCCTTGTCCTTCATGTGGTCGAGGAAGCCCGCGACGGTGGCCATAGAGCAGGAGAACACGGAGGCCAGCTGATCCTGGGTGTCGACCTTGCAGGAGTCGTAGACGTGCACGGGTTCGTGCGTGTCCAGCGTCAGCATCGACAGGTTGAACGGCTTGCCGGTCTTCTGCGACTTCTTGTGCAGCTGGTCGACCTCGTCCTTCGCGTGCTCCATCAGCCGCTTATCGCTCAGGCCCCAGTCGCTGCGGATGTCCTTGGAGGCCTCGCCGGCGGCCCGCCAGGTCTTGAGGTCCTTGATGGTGTCGTAACCGTGGGTGCGCAGGAACGTTCCCTTGGCCGCGAAGTCCGCGTTCGCCCCGCCTATGAAGGTGTTCGTGTACCCGTTGTCGGCCAGCACATCGCCCAGGCAGGTCTGCCCTGACATGAAGCTGTCCAGTTCCGTTCCCAGCTCGTTCATGATCTTGTCGCCGGTCGCAGCGCTCTTGCCGCGCAGGGGGATGCCGCACTGGCTGGAGACGATTCCGGCCATGGTCCAGCCCCCGCCGTGGTACTGCTGCAGGCCGTCGATCCCGGCCCAGCCCTGCGTGGCCTCCTTGGCAGGTGCCAGCATGTCCTTCTCGAACACGCTGTCATCGCCCAGCGTCGCCTCCCCAGACTCCAGGTAGATCAACACCAGGTTCTTCTTGCCCCCGGCGACCTTCTTCGCAGCGGCCCTGTCAACCGTGGGCTGCGCATAATAGGGCCCCAGGTCCAGGTTCGAGCGCACCGCACGGATGTAGTCCGGCATGCTCACAGCCGAGGAGAACGTCGCCGTGCCGGTCACGGCGATGGCCGTGACGAGCGCGATCGGCACCACTGCACCGAAGCGCCGCAGTCCCCTCCCGGTGGGGCTCTGCACGGCCGCGATCCGGCGGACGCCCGTGGCCTTGGACGTGCGGCCCGCACGCTTGCGGCCGGGGCGGCGCAGCAGATAGACGATGACGGCCAGCAGTACCGTGGCGACCAGCGGTACGACGCCGATCCACCAGACGGCCTGGATAGCCAGGTCGCCGCCCCCGCCGTCACGGCGGACGCCGGTGATGTTCGTCAGCATCTGGTCGACGGTGATATCGCCCCAGACCTGGCGGATGTTCCATCCGGCGGCCAACAGCGTCAGGCCCACCCAGACCAGCAGCCAACCACCGATCCGCGCGCTCCAGCGGCCCGCCACACGCAGGGCTCGCAGGGTGCGCGGCCATTTCCTCGACTCGGTACTCGACTCGTCCGACTCCTGGGACACAGGGCCTCCGTCTTCCTCGTTCATTGCCCGGTTCCTCACCGGGTAGGTCGCCTCTTCGGCATCCGGACTCACCAGGATACCGGCAAGGCACCTGGTCGTGGTAGTGTGGGTCCCCTCTGCCCCGGCTCCTGGCCCATCATTCGCCCTGTCTCTTCCCAGCCCGGTTCCACCGATGCTTGTTAGGCTGACCACATGAGTATCTTGGCGTGGATCATCGTGGGGCTGGTGGCCGGTGCCATCGCCCGTTTCCTGCTGCCGGGGGACCACGGCGGTGGTTTCTTCAGCAACCTGTTGTTGGGCGTCGTCGGTGCGATCGTCGGCGGCTTCATCGGCCGTGCCCTGGGCTTCAACCCCAACCTGGCGTTCTTCTCCTGGAGCACCTGGCTGTTCGCCGTGGGAGGTTCGCTTGTGGTGCTGGTCCTCGCCGGCCTGGTCCGAGGCCGCCGGTGAGACCGCCGAAGACCCGCGGAGTAGGATCGCACACATGAAAGCAGCTGAAGAAGTGAACACCGCAGCCGTCGTCGCCGCGGGCCTGGTGGGCGGCTATCTGACCGCCCGCGAAACCCTTATCCGCCCCCTCGGCGGAGTCGTCCTGGCCGCCGCCGGCGCCTACGCCGGCCGCAGCTGGCTGAAGAAGACCAACCCGGCCACCACCTCGGCGCTGGCCGCGACGTACCTGCTGGGCTTCGGCCTGTCACATCCGCTTGCCAAGAAGCTCGGCGCCTGGCCCGCCGTGGGCGTCGTCACCGCTGTGGCCGCGGGTGCCGCATGGGCACTGTCGGATCGCAAGTGAGTTAGACACCGGAACCACACACGAGGGCGGCGCCCGCGGATGATCTCCGCGGGCGCCGCCCTCGTGTATTGCGGGGATGCGCTGCCGGCACCCGCCCGGGGTCAGGCGAGTTCGGCTTCCATATCGACGTGCGTGGTGTCCTTGGCCAGGAGCAGGGCGATCACCGTGAGCACCGCACCGACCAGCATGTACAGGCCGACGGTGAAGATCGAACCGCCGTTCGAGTGCTGCCACAGCGCGACCATGGCGAACGGGGCGGGACCCGCGCCGATGACCGAGGACATGTTGTACGAGATCGCCGAACCCGTGTACCGGACGTTCGCGGGGAACAGCTCAGGCAGATAGGCCGCCATCGGCCCGAAGGTCAGGCCCATCAGGGTGAAGCCGATGATCAGACCGGCCAACACCCCTGCGGTGCCGGCGGTGAACAGGGGCTGCAGGCACAGGCCGTAGACCCCGATCAGCACGGTGACGATGCTCAGCATCTTGCGCCGGCCCATTTTCTCCGCCAGCGGTCCGGAGACCACGGTGAAGACGCCGAAGAAGATCACGCCGATGATGAGGTAGACCAGGAATTCGTTCTTGGTGTAGCCCAGGCCGGGCACGAAGGTCGCCGGATCGAAGGCCTTGCCGGCCTTGGCCGCAGCGGCAGCCGCCTTATCGGTGGTGTCGGGCGAGGTGCCGTAGGTCAGGGTGAAGGCGGTCATGAAGTAGAACAGCACATAGGTCGCCAACATGATGAAGGTGCCCAGGACCATCTGCCACCAGCTGGTCCTGAAGACCGTGGCGATGGGGGCCTTGGCGATCTGCTGCTTCTGTTCCACCAGCTGGAAGGCCGGGGTCTCCATCAGGGACATGCGGACCCACAGGCCCACGGCCACCAGGATGGCCGACAGCAGGAACGGGATGCGCCAGCCCCAGTTCAGGAAGGCCTCGGGCGAGATCCCGTAGCTGATTCCCACGAACAACAGGTTTGCGATGATGAAGCCCACCGGGGCGCCCAGCTGGGGGAACGTGCCCCAGATGGCCCGTTTGCCCTGCGGAGCGTTCTCGGTCGCCAGCAGTGCCGCGCCGGACCACTCACCGCCCAGGCCCACACCCTGGCAGAAACGCAGCAGCACCAGGAACAGCGGGGCCAGGATCATCCATCCGGGGGTCTCCGCCGTGGGCAGCAGACCGATCAGGAAGGTGCCGATGCCCATGATGAGCAGCGAGGCGATCAGGGTCTTCTTACGGCCGATCCGGTCGCCGAAGTGGCCGAAGAGGACCGAGCCGATCGGGCGCGCGACGAAGGCGACGCCGAACACGGCGAAGGAGCTCAGCAGCTGCGTCGTCGAGGTCTGGTGCGGGAAGAACAGAGCGGGGAAGACCAGCGAGGATGCGGTCGCGTACGAGTAGAAGTCGAAGAACTCGATCGTCGTACCGATCATCGACGCCGTCAGGACTTTGCCGCGGGTGTTCGTCTTGCGGGCCAGTGCGATGTTGTCGACCGCCTGACCGCCATGAGCCGCGCCTGCCGCGGCATTACTGGTGTGGGTGGACATGATCCCTTGATTCTTGATTCCGAATGGTGAAACGGCGAACGGCCGGGCCATGGGTGAGCCTGAGTGTTCTTTGCGCGATTGCTGTGGCACTCGCGCAAAGAAGACAGTACGCCCGAGGACAAGGGAAAATCTCACGAAATCTCATTTAATGAGATCCATGTGACTCACTATACGAAACTGAAAAGCACACCCCAGTACCGTTATGCGGGTCGCCTCCCAGCCACTAGGCTTACACCCCGTGCCCGCTCTCCCACTGCTTCCCACTGGCCGCCATTCACTGCCCGTCCCCGTGTCCTATGCCTGTTTGGCCATCGGTGCCTTCGGACTGGGCCTGACGGAATTCGCCACCATGGGGCTGATGCCCCAGTTCGCCGCGGACCTGGGAGTGAGCATCACCGAGGCCGGCCATGCGGTCTCCGCCTACGCCCTGGGCGTGGTGGTGGGCGCACCCCTCATCACCGCCCTGACCTCCCGTGTCCCGCGCAAGCCGCTGCTGCTGGCCATGGTGTGCCTGTTCATCCTGGGCAACCTGCTGGTGGCGACCAGCCCCAGTATGTCGATGCTGCTCATCGCCCGCGTCGTCTCCGGGCTGCCCCACGGCGTCTACCTGGGAGTCGCCGGAATCGTCGCAGCCCGCCTAACCCGCCCTGAGCGCTCGGGGACGGCCGTGGCGCGGGTGATGCTGGGCATGACGATCGCGAACATCGTCGGCGTACCGGCGGCCACCGTGCTGGGCGCCCAGCTGGGCTGGCGCACCTCCTATTTCGTCTTCGCAGCCGTCGGAGTGGTCAACTTCCTGGCGGTGGCCCTGTTCGTGCCCGCCGTCGGAGCCACGGGGACGAACACTGCCACGGGGGACCCCGCCCCGGCCCAGCGGCCCTCGACCCGGGCCGAGCTGCGCACCCTGGCCCGCCCACAGGTGGTGCTGACCCTGCTGGCCGGCTCCCTGGGGTTCGGCGGCATGTTCGCCGTCTACACCTATATCGCGCCGACGGTGACCGATCTGGCCGGTGCCGCGGACTCCGTGGTCCCCTGGGTGCTGGTGGCCTATGGAGTCGGGATGACCCTGGGCTCGCTGATCGCAGGCCCGCTGATCGACAAGTCGATCGAACGCGCCGTCATCATCGGAGTGGCGGGCCTGGGCATCGTCCTGGCCGCCTTCGGCACCCTGGCCCACCTGTTCCCGGCGATCGTGGTGTGCATGGTGCTCCTGGGCATCGGCGGTTCCATCTTCACCACGGGCCTGCAGGTGCGCCTGATGCGCGAAACCCACGACGCCCCCAGCATGTCCGCCGCGATGAATCAATCGGCGTTCAATCTGGCCAATGCCCTGGGCGCGTTCCTCGGCGGGGTCGTGATCGACGCGGGACTGGGCTACCGGGCGCCGGCCTTCACCGGGGTCGGGCTGACCGCAATCGGCTTCTGCTTCATCCTGGCCGCCGTGATCGGCTACCGGCGCCGACGGACCCGGGCCCGCGACGTAGTGCCCGTGTGAGCGCTCACCTTAACGCAAGGACAGCTTTGCGATTTCATCCCAGCCGATCTTAAAACATCGCAGGTCAGGGGTGTCGTGGCCTGGATAACCGGCGTCACGACGTTGCGCAGAACACGGTCGGGCCAGCCGCCGAGCCGGGACGGCCCATCGTGCGTACGGTAGTTCCAGCGGCAGGCGGAAACCGCTGAACCCGACCGGCCTGCCAATCGACACACTGCGGATTATTGGGAGACACCGTGAGAATCGCGCTTTTCGCTACGTGCATCGTCGATGCGATGTACCCGGAGGTGGCACGCGCGACCGTCAGCATTCTGGAACGACTGGGGCATGAGGTCATCTTCCCCGCCGGCCAGGCCTGCTGCGGTCAGATGCACATCAACTCCGGCAAGTTCAAGCAGGCCTACCCGGTCGTGGAGAACCACGTGCGGGCATTCGAGGCCGAATCCTGGGACTATGCCGTGGCCCCCAGTGGTTCCTGCGTGGCCTCACTGGGCCACCAGCACCCCATGATCGCCGAATACAACAACGACGACGAGCTGTCCAAGCGCGCCACCGACATCGCCGGGCGCACCATGGAACTGGCGCAGTTCCTCACCGATGTCGAGGGCATCACCGATGCCGCCGAACAGTTGGGCTCGTACTTCCCGTACAAGATCGCCTACCACCCCTCCTGCCACGGGATGCGGCTGCTGCGCCTGGGCGACCGGCAGCAGCGCCTCTTGGAGACCGTCGAGGGCGCCACAGTGGTCAAGGCCGATAACTGGGATTCCTGCTGCGGCTTCGGCGGCACCTTCTCCGTGAAGAACCCGCAGGTGTCCTCGGCGATGCTCTCGGACAAGGTCGACGCGATCATCGGAACCGGCGCACAGGTGTGCTCCGGCGGCGACGCCAGCTGCCTCATGCACATCGGCGGCGGCCTCTCGCGCACCTCGGAACTGCTGCCGGCCCAGGGCAGCGTGCCCGCCACGGTCCACCTGGCCCGGATCCTGGCCTCGACCAAGGAGAACCCGCTGGTCCTCGACGAAGAGCTCGTGAGCGGAGGTGCCCTGCGATGACCGCCGTCAACATCGGAACCCCCATGGTCCTCGGCAAGGACGGCGTGACCCTGCGGCCGGTCGCCGGCCAGGGCTTCCTGAAGGAGGGCGCGCCCTTCCCGCAGGTCGCCGAACACGAACTGAGCAATGTCCAGCTGCGCACCAACCTGACGAAGGCCACCACCACGATCCGCGGCAAGCGGGCACTGCGCGTGGCCGAACGCCCCGACTGGGAGGACCTGCGCGACAACGGCTCGGGCGTGAAGTCCTATGTGATGGACCGGCTGCCCGAACTGCTGACCCAGTTCGAAGCCGCCTTCACCGCCCGCGGCGGCCACGTCCACTGGGCGCGCAACGCAGACGAGGCCAACAGGATCGTCGAGGACCTGGTCAAGCAGAACGCACCCGTGCTGGACAACGGCCGGCGCGAGGTCATCAAGGTCAAGTCGATGGCCACCCAGGAGATCGGCCTGAACGAATACCTCGAGCCCCACGGCATCGACGCCTTCGAAACCGACCTGGCCGAACTCATCGTCCAGCTGGGCCACGACCGCCCCAGCCACATCCTGGTGCCGGCCATCCACCGCAACCGCGACGAGATCCGCGAGATCTTCCTGCGCGAGATGGACGATGCCGACCCGAACCTGTCGAACAATCCGCAGGATCTGGCCGAGGCCAGCCGCAAGCACCTGCGCAAGAAGTTCATGTCCACCAAGGTCGCGATCTCCGGCGCCAACTTCGGCATCGCCGAAACCGGCACCCTGGGCGTGGTCGAGTCCGAGGGCAACGGCCGGATGTGTGTGACCCTGCCGGAGACCCTCATCACCGTCATGGGCATCGAGAAGCTGCTGCCGAAGTTCGAGGACCTCGGCACCTTCATGCAGCTGCTGCCGCGTTCGTCCACCGGCGAGCGGATGAACCCGTACACCTCCTACTGGACGGGCGTGAGCGAGGGCGACGGTCCGCAGAACGTGCACATCGTGCTGCTGGACAACGGGCGGACCAGGGCGCTGGCAGATGAGCACGGCCGCCAGGCCCTGCACTGCATCCGCTGCTCTGCCTGCATGAACGTCTGCCCCGTCTACGAGCGCACCGGCGGGCACGCCTACGGCTCTGTCTACCCCGGCCCGATCGGTGCGATCCTGACCCCGCTGCTGACCGGTGTGGACGAGAGCGAGAACGGCAGCCTGCCGTACGCCTCGAGCCTGTGCGGCTCCTGCTACGACGCCTGCCCCGTGAAGATCAACATCCCGGAGATGCTGGTGCGCCTGCGCGCCGAGGACGTGGAGAACAAGGAGCGCAAGGCAGAGCAGAAGGCCGGTGTGCTGGGCAAGCTGCCGCACAGCCAGCTGGACGCGGCACTGACCGCGGCCTCCTGGATGATGTCGGACGGCAAGCGCATGGCCGCGGTCGAGAAGGGCCTGCCGCTGGCGAAGCTGATGGTCTCCCCCGAGGGCCTGAAGAAGGCCCCAGGCGTGGCGGGCAAGTGGACGAAGACTCGCACGGTCCCCCAGCCGCCCAAGGAATCGTTCCGGACGTGGTGGGCCAGGGAACGCGGGAATTCCGCCCGTGGGAACGGAGATGCGAAATGACCTCGAATCCGCTCAAGAGGATGCTGGGCACCAAACCGGCCGCCGACCCGGAAACGGAACCGCAGCCGTCCTTCCCCGACGCCCGCTCCGAAGTCCTGGCCAGGATCTCCGCGGCCCTGGGCCGCGAGGGCACCGTGGGCGAGCAGGGCTTCGTACCGGCCGATCACGAACCGCCGGAGATCCCGGCGCACCAGTCCGTGACCGGCGAGCTGGACCGCGAGGGTCTGGTCGCGCTGCTGACCGACCGGCTGGTCGACTACGACGCCGGTGTCACCCGCGTGTCCGAGGCCGAGGTCCCGGCGACCGTGGCGCGCCTGCTCGGGGATGCCAAGCGGATCGTGGTGCCCGATGATCTGGACGACGCCCTGCTGTCCGAGGTCACCGCCGAGGTGCGCCAGGATTCCGGTTCGGATCCCACGCCCAAGGAGGAGCTGAACACGGTGATCGACGCAGTGGTCACCGGTTCCCAGGTGGCGATCGCCGACACCGGCACGATCTGCCTGTCCGGCCCCGGCTGCGGGCGCCGCGCGATCACCCTGGTGCCCGATCACCACATCTGCCTGGTGTTCGTCTCCGACATCGTGCAGCTGGTGCCCGAGGCCGTGGGGATCCTCATCGAACGCGAGCTCGCCACCTGGCCCCAGACCTGGGTGTCGGGGCCGTCGGCCACCGTGGACATCGAACTGGAGCGGGTGGCCGGCGTGCACGGCCCCCGCACCCTGGACGTGGTCCTGGTCGACGACTGACCCGCCCGCAGATCCCGTCTGTGGCCCCGCTGCAATGCAGCGGGGCCACAGGCCTTTTCGATACCTGTTACGTGCGTTACACGTTCTTCTCATATTGTCGGTATAGTTCCTTCCACCCCCGGTTACGTGACCGGAGACACCCAGGAGGAACATACCCGTGAAAGCACTCCCCATCGCGGCGGCACTGGCCGCCGTCGTCCTGACCCTGTCCGCCTGCGGCGGTTCGGCCTCGGAGAAGGATTCCCAGTCGGCCGACGGCTTCACCCCGATCAACGAGGGCAAGCTGACCAACTGCACCCACCTGTCCTACCAGCCCTTCGAGTACGAGAAGGGTGGGGAGATCGTCGGCTTCGATGTCGACATCGTCGCCAAGGTCGCCGAGAAGTTGGGCCTGGAGCAGGAGGTCGTCGACACCCCCTTCGAGACCATCACGACCGGTGCGGCCTTCAACCAGAAGACCTGCGATATCTCGGCGGCCGGCACCACGGTCACCGATGAGCGCAAGGGCAAGGTCGACTTCTCCGATTCCTACTTCGACGCGAACCAGGCGGTCCTCGTCAAGGACAAGAAGCCGGCGGCGGAAGCCGACCTCAAGGGCATGAAGATCGCGGTCCAGCAGGGCACGACCGGTGAGATGTACGCCAATGAGAACTTCAAGGACTCGACCAACACCACCTACGAGGATCTGCCCCTGTCCCTGGAGGCCCTGAAGAACGGCCAGGTCGACGCCGTGGTCAACGACAACGGCGTGCTCTACGACTACGCCAAACAGAACTCGGGCTTCAACGTCGCCTTCGACATCGCCACCGGCGAACACTACGGAATCGCCGTGAAGAAGGGCGATGCCGAACTGCTCAAGACCACGAACGAGGTCCTGGCCGAACTGAAGTCCGACGGCACCTACAACGAGATCTACAAGAAGTGGTTCGGCGTGGACGCGCCCACCGCCGCGGCCTCGGCTGCCGCGACCGATAAGTGACACCCATGAAGAGACGTCAGAAACAACGACTCTCACGCGGGATCCAGTACGCGATCCTGATCGTCATCGTCATCGTCCTGGCCTTCGCGGCCGACTGGCGGACCCTGCTGGAGACCTTCGCCGACCCCAAGGTGGCCGCCGGGATGTTCCCGCAGGTCATCACGGTCGCGTTGAAGAACACGGTGATCTTCACCCTGCTGGGCTTCGTCGTGGGTCTGGCGGCGGCCATCGTCCTGGCGCTCATGCGGCTGTCCTCGGTGGCCGTCTACCGGGGGATCTCGTTCGCCTATATCGAGTTCTTCCGCGGCCTGCCGGCCCTGGTCGTCTTCCTGGCCATGGGGTTCGGCCTGCCGGCGGCCTTCCCGGATGCGCAGATCCCGCGGCTCGTGTCGATCACGATCGCCCTGGGGCTGGTGTCCTCGGCCTATATGGCGGAGACGATCCGTGCCGGCATCCAGGCGGTCCCGCGCGGACAGATCGAGGCCGCCAGGTCCCTGGGCATGTCCCACACCAGGACCACCATCACGATCGTGCTGCCGCAGGCCTTCCGGATCATCCTGCCGCCGCTGACCAACGAGCTGATCCTGCTGACCAAGGACTCGTCCCTGGCCTACATCCTGGGCGCGTCCGTGACGGAACGCGAACTGGCCATGCTGGCCCGCTCCGAAATCGTGTCATCGGCGAGTCTGACGCCGTTCCTGGTGATCGCCGTGTGCTATCTGATCATCACCCTGCCGCTGTCATATCTTTCGCGCAGGCTCGAACGCAAGTACGGATCCGCGGGAATGGGGGCATGAGATGAGCACGTCAGAGGAAACACCGATCGTCTCGATCACGAACCTGGGCAAATCCTTCGGAGACAACGAGGTGCTGCGCGATATCAACCTGGAGATCACCAGGGGCGAGGTCGTGTGCGTCATCGGCCCCTCCGGTTCGGGTAAGTCGACGATGCTGCGCTGCATCAACCTACTGGAGACGCCCAGCCACGGCTCCATCGTGGTCGACGGAATGGACATAACGGATCCGGACCTCGACATCGACGCCGCACGGCGGCGCATCGGCATGGTCTTCCAGGGCTTCAACCTGTTCTCGCACTTAAGCGTGCGGGAGAACCTCACCGTGGCCCAGCGCAAGGTCCTCAAGCGCACAGCGGAACAGGCTGACGCGGAGGCCCAGAAGCAGATCGCCCTGGTCGGGCTGACCGACAAGCTCGACGCCAAACCGGAACAGCTCTCCGGCGGACAGCAGCAGCGCGTGGCCATCGCCAGGTCCCTGGCGATGAACCCCAGCCTGATGCTGTTCGACGAGCCCACCTCGGCCCTGGATCCGGAGACCGTGGGCGATGTGCTGGGCGTGATGCGCGATCTGGCCGATGAGGGGATGACGATGATCGTGGTGACCCACGAGATCGAATTCGCCCGCGAGGTCGCCGACCGGGTCGTCTTCATGGACGGCGGCGTGGTGGTCGAGGCCGGGCCGCCCTCGGCGGTGATCGGCGATCCGCAGCACGAGCGCACCAGGAGCTTCCTGTCCCGCGTCCTGCACCCCACGGAGCCCCGGTCCTGACCGGCCCGCTGAGCGGGTCCTGAAACCCGGGGGCGCACCTCGGCCCATGTAAAACCTGTGTGAACGAATGCCCGGAAGGCTCGCCTTCCGGGCATTCGTGTTCTAGGCATCACAGTGCCGCATGTAACATGTCCCTGTTCCCCTTCGTGAGCCCGGCCACCGCCGCGGCCACGGCCTCGGCCCCGTTCGCGGGCCCAGGAATAGCGACTAAGGAGACCCTTGAGCGACTCAACCGCGCCCGGAATGCGCGAAAAGGTGGAGACCACCCACCACGTCGATGAACAGACCGCCAAGAAGGCCGCGATCGCGGCCCTGGTGGGCACCGCCATGGAGTGGTACGACTTCTTCCTGTTCACCACCGCCAGCGCACTGATCTTCAATGTGCTCTACTTCGATTCCTCCGACCCCTTCCTGGCCACCATGGCGTCCTTCGCCACCATGGCCGTTGGCTTCGTGGCCCGCCCGATCGGCGGCCTGATCTTCGGCCACCTGGGCGATAAGATCGGCCGCAAGACCGTCCTGATGATCACCGTGGTGGGCATCGGCACCGCCACCGGCCTGATCGGCCTGCTGCCTGACCGCCACGCGATCGGCATGGCCGCCCCGGTCCTGCTCATCATCCTGCGCGTCTTCCAGGGCCTGGCCGTGGGCGGCGAATGGGGCGGCGCTGTGACGGCCGCGGTGGAATCCGCGCCGGCGCACAAGCGCGCCTGGTATGCCGCCTTCCCCCAGATCGGCTCGCCCATCGGCACCATCTTGTCCTCCGGTTTCTTCTTCCTGGTCGGCATCATCATCACCAATGACGAGCACTTCAACATGTGGGGCTGGCGCATCCCGTTCCTGCTGGCCATCCCACTGCTGCTGGTCTCCGTCTACATCCGAAAGCACCTGGAGGAAACCCCGGTGTTCCAGGAGCTGGAAGAGGAATCGGCCAAGGAATCGGCCCCTATCATCCAGGTCTTCAAGCACTCGCCCCTGCAGGTGCTCATCGGCTTCGGCGCCAATCTGACCGGCGGTGCCGGCTTCTTCCTGGTCACCACCTTCGTCGTGTCATACGGCACCCAGCAGTTGGGCATGAACAAGAACCTGCTGCTGGCTGCCACCCTGGTGGGCGCGGCCCTGGAGATCCTGGTGCTGGTCTACGGCGGCAAGCTCGGCCAGAAGTACGGCCCTGCCCGCGTGTCCGTGATCGGCGGGGTGCTGACCATCCTGTGCGCCTTCCCCGTCTTCCTCATGGTCGATACCACCAATCCGGTGCTGGTGATCCTGGGCGTGGCCTTCGGCGTCGCCTGCCTGTCGGTGCCCTACGCCGCCAACGGCGCCCTGATGACCGCTCTGTTCCCGCCGGCCCACCGCCTGTCCGGGGTCGCGATCGCCGCCAACCTGGGCTCCATCGTCTCCGGCTTCACGCCGATGATCGCCACCGCGCTACTCCATGCATCGGGTGAGGCCTGGTGGCCCGCGCCCATCATGCTCATCGTCTTCGGTGCGATCACCCTGATCTGCTCGGCGTTGGCGCCGAAGTTCAGTGTCAAAGTGGAAGGATACAAATACTGATGAAACTCGATCTGCTCATCACCGGGGCCCGCGTCCAGACCATGGACCCGGCCCGGCCCACTGCACACACCATCGGCGTATGGGGCGGGCGGATCATCGGCTTGGACGAGGACGTGGCCGGCTTGCCGGCCGCCCGCACGCTGGACTTGGGCGGGGCGACCGTGCTGCCCGGCTTCAACGACGTCCACTGCCACACCACCTGGTTCGGTCTGACGCTCGACAGTGTCGACGTGGAGAACCTGCCCGGAGGCATGGACGAGCTGTACTCCAAGCTCGAGGCCGAGGCGCGCCGCCTGCCCGCGGGCGAATGGATCAACGCCACCGGCTTCGCCCAGCAGGATTACGCCGACCAGTACCCGGACTTGGAGATCCTGGACCGGATCTGCGGCGACCACCCGCTGTTCCTGCGCAAGGTCTCCGGGCACGCCGCAATCGCCAACACCCTGGCGATGGACAAGGCCGGGATGCTCGCGCCAGGGTTCACCGACCCCGAGGGCGGCCTGGTGGTCCGCGATTCCTCCGGCCGGCCCACCGGACTTGTCGAGGAGACCGCCCAGAACCTCGTCCAGGACCTGATCCGGCCCTATTCGCAGGCCCAGATCGAGAAGGTCCTGGGCCTGGCCACCGCGGAATACGCCCGCGAGGGCATCACCAGCTTCGGCGAGGCGGGGATCTGCGGCGGCTGGATCGGCCACTCCCCCGTCGAGGTCAGCGCCTATATGCGGGCACGGACCTCGGGTGCGCTCAAGGCCCGCGCCCAGCTGCTGCCCGCCATCCAGACCCTGCACCCGATCACGGCGAACTCCGCCGATGATTTCGGCACGGGACTGGATCTGGGCATGGTCACCGGCTTCGGCGACGACTACCTGTCGATCGGCCCGACCAAGATGTTCATGGACGGGGCCCTGTCCGGCGAGACCGCGGCGATGAGCGAGAACTACGCCGGCCGCGACACCAAGGGCTATCTGCAGGACGAGTTCGAGGTGCTGCGCGCCCAGGCACTGGCCGCCTACCGGTCCGGCTGGTCGCTGGCGATCCATGCGATCGGCGACCTGGCGGTCAAGGGCGCAGTGGACATCATCGCCGAGGCCGTGGACACCTACGGTGCACCCGGCCACGGCGGTGCCGCCGCCGGCGGCCGGGCCTCGGCACTCAACGCCCACCCCGTGCCCAACCGGATCGAACACGCCGCCATCGTGCCCGATGCGCTGCTGCCGCGGATCAAGGAGTACGGCATCGCGGTGACCCCGCAGTCGGCCTTCGCCGACAACATCGGCGACTCTATGAACACGGTGCTGGGAGGCGCGGACCATCCGCGCACCGCCCAGCTGTACCGCGCCAAGGCCTTCTTCGACGCCGGCATCCTGCTGCCCGGTTCCTCCGACCGGCCGTGTGCCAACGGCAATGTGCTGCGCGGCATCCAGGCCTTCGTGGACCGCGCCACCCGCTCCGGCGCGGTGATGGGATCCGCAGCGGAGAAGCTGAGCCCACTGCAGGCCGTCCAGGCCTACACGACGATCGCAGCACAGGCCTCGGGCCAGGGCCACCTCAAGGGCACCCTGACACCGGGCAAGTTGGCGGACTTCGTCGTGCTGGGCGCCGATCCGCTGACCGTCGATCCCACGACGATCGCCGCCACGGAAGTGCTGGCGACCTTCGTGGGCGGTGTGGAGACCCACACGACGCTCTGATCGAGCGCAATCGAGAACACCACAGAACCGCTGATCCGCCCCGGCTCCGGCCGGGGCGGATCGCGTGGACAATCGGAAAGTTGGAGGAAGCAGAAGTCATGAGCACAGGATTCGACGTCGTCGAGAAGTCGATCGGCCAGCTGCTGGAGGCGCTCGCAGCGGGCCGGGTCACAAGCGTCGACCTGGTGTGCGCCTATCTCAACCGCATCGGGTACTACGACCGCACAGGACTGTGTCTCAAGGCCGTCCCCGTCCTCAACCCCGAGTGCCTGGAGGAGGCGCGCGCCTCCGATGCCCGGCGGGCCGCCGGCACCGTGGGACCGCTCGAGGGCGTTCCGTTCACCGTCAAGGACAGCTACAAGGTCGCCGGCCTCACCGTGGCCTCGGGGTCGCCCGCGCTGGCCGACCTGGTGGCCGGACAGGACGCCCGCGCGGTCGAACTGCTGCGTGCCGCAGGCGCCGTGCTCATCGGCAAGACGAATATGCCGCCGATGGCCGCCGGCGGTGTGCAGCCGGGGCTCTACGATTACGCGCGCAGCCCGTACAACCCCGATTATCTGACCGCGGCCTACGGCTCGGGCTCGTCCAACGGCTCCGGCACGAGCACCGCGGCGAGCTTCGCCGCCTTCGGCATGGCAGAGGAGACGGTCTCCTCGGGCCGCTCGCCGGCCTCGAACAACGCGCTCGTGGCCTACACTCCCTCGCGCGGGGTGTTGTCCATTCGCGGCAATTGGCCCCTGCGCCCCACCTGCGATGTCGTCGTCCCGCACACCCGTGGGGTGGACGACCTGCTGCGGCTGCTCGAGGTGTTGGCGGTGGACGACCCGCAGACCACCGGCGACTTCTGGCGCCAGCAGAGCGCCGTCGAACTCCCCGCACCGGCGACCGTGCTGCCGGCCCCGCGCGAACGGGTTCGGCCCGCACGCTTGGACGGCCTGCGCATCGGTGTGCCGAAGATGTACATCGGCGAGGACCCCACCGCGGAAGTGCCACCGGTCATCAACCCCGCGGTGCGCGCCCTGTGGGACCGCGCAGCTGCCGATCTGCGAGGGCTCGGCGCCACCGTCGTGGCAGTCGACTTCCCCGTTGTTTCGAACTATGAGGAGGACCGGCCGAGCGCCAGGGGCATGGCCGAGCGCGGCCTGGTGCCCCCGGACTGGCGTGCAATCGAAACCGGTACCGTGGCCGCGATGGCCTTCGATCAGTTCCTGGCCGTCAATGGCGACCCGGCCCTGACCAGCTGGGCCGATGTGGACGGCGATGACGTGTTCCCCGCCCAGGACCCACTCATACCCGTGTGGATCACAATGGCCCGCGGCGGCTACGATTTCCAGCGCCTAGCCGAACTCGTCAAAGCAGGACTCCCGGAATCCTATGACGAGGTGCCGCAGCTGGCGGAGGTCCTCCGCGGACTCGAAGCCGTGCGCCGGGTCGATCTGGAGGACTGGATGGACGGGCTCGCCCTGGACGCCATCGCATTCCCCGCCGCCGGGGACGTGGGCCGCGACGATCTGTTCACCCGGCCGGAGAGCCACGCCGATGCATCGCGCAATGGCGTCGTGTACTCCAATGGCAACCGCGTGTTCAGGCACCTGGGCATCCCCACGGTGTCAGTGCCGATGGGCCTCATCGCCGACACCTCGATGCCGGTCAATGTGACCTTTGCCGGGCCCGCCTACACAGACGATGCCCTCTTGGACTTAGCCCATGCTTTCGAGACCGCAACCCACCGGCGTGTGCCGGCCTTCCTCACGCCCAGTCTGCCCGGCAATGTGATCGCGGCGGCCGAAACAGCACCGGGCACGACCGGACCGGAACCGGCGGGCGCACCGGACTTCGCGGTGTCGATCGACTCCGATGAGCGCTCCTGGCTCATCACTGTGACTGTGGCCGGGGCCCCTGCTGCCGGGACCGCGCAGGTGTGGGCCGACGGGCACATCCTGCGCCCGGTGGCCGGCTCGCCGGGCACCTTCAGCGGTCGGATCTCCCTGACGCGCAGGCGCGTGCATCCGGAGCTCCTCGTGGTCGTGCGGGCCGGCCATGCTGCTGCGGCATTCGAAACGGTCCCGCTGCCCACACGCTGACGCCCGACACAGCCGAGGCCCCGGCCCGGTTCCGCACATACGGATCCGGGCCGGGGCCTCGGCTGTCCAGAGCCTGCGGAGCAGCGGGCTCGGAATCGGCTCAGACGGAGTAGTCCGCCTGGGTCAGGACCTCTTCGATGACGTCCAGGCCGGCGTTGAGCTCCTCCTCCGTGACGTTCAGCGGCGGAACCACGTGGATCCGGTTGAAGTTGTTGAATGGTAGGACGCCCGCGGCCTTGATCTTGGCCAGGATGTCCGCGACTTCCGGCGAGCCGCCGCCGTAGGGTGCCAGCGGTTCGCGCGATTCCTGGTCCTTGACCAGCTCGATCGCCCAGAACATGCCGGTGCCACGGACCTCGCCCACGTGCTTGGCGTTCGCGGCGATCTTCTCCAGGCGCGGGCCCACGATCTCCTCGCCCAGTCTGGCCGCATTGTCCACCATGCCCTCGTCGGCCATCGCGTTGATGGTCGCCACGGCGGCGGCGCAGGCCAGCGGGTGGCCCGAGTAGGTCAGGCCGCCGGGGTATGAGCGCTGGCCGAAGTGGGAGTAGATCGCATCGTTCATCACGACTCCGCCCAGGGGCACGTAACCGGAGTTCACGCCCTTGGCGAAGGTGATGACGTCGGGCACGATGCCAAAGCGTTCGAAGGCGAACCAGCTGCCGGCGCGGCCGAACCCGGCCATCACCTCGTCGGCGATGTAGACGATGCCGTACTTCGTGGCCAGTTCGCGCACGCCCTGCATGTACTCGTCACTGGGGATCATGATGCCGGCGGTGCCGGGAATCGACTCCAGGATGATGGCGGCGATGGTCTCCGGGCCCTCCAGCTGGATGGTCCGTTCCAGATGGTGCAGGGCCCGGCGGGTCTCCTGTTCCTCGGTCTGCGCATCGAATTCGGAGCGGTAGAGGAATGGGCCGAAGAAGTGCACAACGCCCGAGTCGGCGGTGTCGCTGGGGATCCGGCGGGGGTCGCCGGTGACGTTGACGGCCAGGTCGGTCCCACCGTGGTAGCTGTGGTAGCGCGAGAGCACCTTGCGCCGGCCGGTGAACTGGCGGGCCATCCGGATCGCGTGCTCATTGGCGTCCGCGCCGGCATTGGTGAAGAACACGTGGTCGAGCCCGGCGGGGGTGCGTTCGGTGATGAGCCGGGCGGCCTCGGAGCGGGCGGCATTGGCGTGGGCCGGGTTGATGGTGCACAACAGGTCCGCCTGGTCCTTGATCGCCTGGACGACTGCCGGGTGCTGGTGGCCGATGTTCGTGTTGACCAGCTGACTGGTGAAGTCCAGGTAGCGCTTGCCGTCGCCGTCGAAGACATAGGAGCCCTGTGCGCGGGAGACGACCATGGGGGTGATCTGCTGCTGGGCCGACCATGAGTGGAACACATGTGCACGGTCCAGCTCATAGGCGCGCTGGGATTCTGCGACGATGGCTGCGGTTTCCTCCGGAGACAGTTCCGGGGCGTTGGCGGGCATAGCGGTCACACTATCTTTTTCCTTCTGGTGGAAAGGGCGGGGTTTGCGACGCGGCTCACAGAACCACCGTCGAGGACATCGTAGATCACAGCGCCGGGCAGCGTGAAGCCCTGTCCGCATCCTGTCCGTGTGCACCCGCTAGGCTGGCCGGTATGCCCCTGTACAGCCTGGCCGAACCCGTTGCAGCCGAACTGGAGATCAAGCGCTCCCGCTTCTTGACCGTGGTCGCGCCGGTGGCCGACGAGCCCGCCGCCAGGGCCGTCGTCGCAGCGGCGCGCGCGGACCATCCGAAGGCGCGCCACCACTGCTCGGCCTTCGTCCTGGGCCCCGCACCGCAGGTGCGCCGGTCCAGCGACGACGGGGAGCCCTCAGGTACTGCCGGCATCCCGATGCTCGATGTGTTGGTGGGCCGTGAACTGACCGATGTGGTCGCCGTTGTCACCCGCTACTTCGGTGGGACCCTGTTGGGCGCAGGCGGTCTGGTCCGCGCCTACGGCGGGGCGGTCTCGGCCGCACTCGAGGACGCGGTGATCACCACCAGGGACCTGCTGGTCCCGCTGACCGTCACCGTCCCCTACGCCCTGGCCGAGCTGCTGCGCGCCCGCATCGGGCAGGCCGGCTGGCGGGTGCTCGACCAGCGGTTCGCCGCCGAGGTGACCCTGACCTTCGCCGTACCGCGGGATGCGGTCCCCGACGCCAGGGCCGCGGTGGCCGATTTGTCGGCCGGGCGCATCGAGCCCGTGGAGGGCCGGGCCGATTGGCTCTGAACCGATCGCGCGCAGACCCACACAAGCCGGCTCCACTCCCCTAGACTGGGGAACATGAACGCAGCCGACAACGCCGCAGATCCCCTCGAATCACCGTCCCTCGAACCGCTGCGCACGGCGCTCGAGTCGTCCGGTGCACTGAGCAATGTGCACGCAGCGGATGGAATCGTGTTCGGCCTGGCCGATCTAGCCGCCGTCGACGCACAGCTGATCGTCAATGTGGACCCGGAATTGGAAGAGCGCACCGCAGCGCAAATCGACTCCGCGGTGCTCATCGGACACATCAAGGGGCTGTTGGCCCAGACCCCGGAGGATTGGCAGGCCATCGTCGAGGCCACGATCGACGAACTGATCGAAGCCGAGGAATTCGAAGAGGAATCCGCGCAGGACGAGGACCTGATGGCGGCCCTGCGCGACGATATGGAGCTGACCAGCGTGGCGGTGCTCCACGAGGCGGTGCTGCTCGAGTTCGCCGCGGAGGAAACCCTCCCGGATCATTGGGTGCGGGTGCAGCTGGACGAGGACCTCGACGTCTTCGCGGCGATGCTCGATGAGAAGGACGAGGACGAAGACGACACCCTGGTCTTCGACTCACTCGACGACCTACTGGCCCATCTGGAGGGCGAGGAGCCCTGAGCTCGAGCGAGGCTGTGCCAGGCCCTAGTCGAGCGTGGCGATCTTCGCGCAGGTCGCGTTGGTGATCTCCAGGAAGGCCGTCGGGGTCAGTTCGATGTCCAGGCCGCGCCGGCCCCCGGACACGAAGATCGTCTCATGGTCCTTGATCGTGTGGTCGGCCACCACCAGCAGCTGCTTGCGTTGGCCCAGCGGGCTGACCCCGCCCGCCACATAGCCGGTGGTCCTTTCGGCCTCGGCCAGACCCGCCAGTTCTGCGCGCTTGCCGCCGGCCGCCTGGGCCAGGGCCTTGAGGTCGAGCTGACCCGACACCGGCACGATCGCGTTGACCAGTGCGCCGTCGACGGAGATGACCAGCGTTTTGAACACGCGATCGGCGGACACGCCCAGCGCATGAGCGGCTTCCGGCCCGTACTGGCGCACATTCGGATCGTGCTCGAACTCATGCACCTCATAGGCCATTCCCGAGGCATTGAGAATGCGCAGAGCGGGTGTGGCTCCCCCGCGGGATCGTGTTGCAGTCACTGGCTACCTCCGCTTCGGGCTCGGATTACTCGGCCGCCTCGGCGATCCGGTTTTCGGCCCGAATGTAGAATCACTCGTTTCCTAGCTGCTTGAAACTCTAAGCGACGTGGCGGACACGGACAAAATCGCGTCATTCGGTGTATTAGCCCCAACCCAGCTCGTGCAGGCGGTCTTCGTCGACACCGAAGTGATGGGCGATCTCGTGGACGATGGTAATGAAGATTTCATCGGCCAGTTCTCCCTCGTCGGCACACATCGCGACCAGGTTGTTCTTGAACAGGCTGATGGTGTCCGGCGGCATGAACCCGTAATCGCCCGTCCGCTCCGTGAGGGCGATGCCGTCATAAAGGCCCAGCAGCTCGGGGTCCTCGGGCGGAGCATCGTCGGCGACGAACAGGGCGACATTGTCCATATGCGCTGCGACCTCCGCCGGCAGGCGATCCATGGCGTGGGCCACCAGGTCGTCGAAGAGCTCATCGGAGACGGCGTCAAGATCCATCCGATCAGTCTACGGGCGGCACTCACCTGATGCCTGAAACACCCCTACACGAGTGGTGACAGAGCTCACCCCCGATCGATTTTGCATTAGCGGTTCGTTTCGGGATAAGCTTACGGAGGTTCAAGCGAACAGGGCGTAAATGCCTGGTTAGCTCGAACAGGAGAAATCCGGGCCCCCATCGTCTAGCGGCCTAGGACACCGCCCTTTCACGGCGGCGACACGGGTTCAAATCCCGTTGGGGGTACGACTGGAACGGAAGTTCCAGACAATAGAATAATGGCCCTGTGGCGCAGTTGGTTAGCGCGCCGCCCTGTCACGGCGGAGGTCGAGGGTTCAAGTCCCTTCAGGGTCGCGAAGACGTGGTTCTTCTTCAGAAGAGCTCGTTTTCACGAGAAAATTGAATATGGCTCTGTAGCTCAGTTGGTAGAGCGTTCGACTGAAAATCGAAAGGTCACCGGATCGACGCCGGTCGGAGCCACTGCTTCTTCGAAGCAATCGCCCCTTGTGGGCACAAGTGAATAATGGCCCTGTGGCGCAGTTGGTTAGCGCGCCGCCCTGTCACGGCGGAGGTCGAGGGTTCAAGTCCCTTCAGGGTCGCCATTTCACGATGGGCCCGGTTCTTCGGAACCGGGCCCATTTTCATTTCCGCCTCCTGCACCACAGGTTTCTCCTACTTCACTGCGGGCCAGCCGTTCGGCTTGCATCCGTGTAGCCCCTTGGTCTGCTGCATCATCAACGGCGCGGTCCGGCCCTTGCCTCCGCAATAGGCGTGGCCATGTCCCAGGGCGTGGCCGACCTCGTGATTGACCAGATACTGCCGGTACTGGGTCAAGGAGCCGAACCCCTTTGCGGCTCCAACCCACCGGCGCGCGTTGAAGATGACATTGCGGCCGTTGCGACACGACAGCTTGCCCACCGTATTCAATGGCAGGCACATCCGGTCGGTGGTGTCGGGACTGGCGATATTGACCACGACATCGGCTGTTGCCGCCTTGGGCACCAGGGCGAAGCGCACTCCGTCCAGCTGCTGCCAGCTCCGCTTATCGCGCAGGGTGGCCATGATGAAGCCGGTGGCCTCGGCCCCGTCGATCGGCAGATTCGACTCCACGCGGACGGCCACATCGACCCGGCGACCCTTCCCCCTGGCCTTGGAGCCCTTGTGCACCGCCTGCCATTTGCCGCTGCCGTGGGCCGGGATCTTCGGCGCGGCAACGGGCGTCGGGGCCGCGGCGGTGGGCGTGGCCGGCGCGGACGATGCCCGAGTCGATGCAGCCGTGGACTCCCCCGCCCCCGTTCGCCCGGAACCGGGCTCACCGGAACCCGCGCAGCCGGTCAGCACTGCCAGGACCAGCACGGCCACCGCCGCGGCACCCCTTCTCATTCCCCGCACTGTGCTCAGAACCTCGAAGAACTGCCGGAACCGGAGAAACCGCCGCCGGAGGAGCCGTAGCCGGTTGACGAACCCGATGAGGACGACGAGCTCTGCTGCGCGCGCTGATAGTTGTGCTGACCGTTGACGTAGCCGATCATGAAGGCAGTGGGGGTGGAGAAGTATGGACGGTCGTAATAGCCGGTGATCGACCGCGAGGCCCCATTTGCCCGGCTCTGCTCCTTGTCGATCGCCTTCGAGATGTAGCGGCCGGCCCCTCCCGCATATGCGGTGCCCCGCGCCTGTAGTTCCTGGGTCTGTGCGCTCAAGCGCTTCCGCAGATCCGCGATCCGGTCCAGGCACTGCACGATGTTCTCGCCGCCCCCTTCTATTCCGGAGCGTCTGATGTCCTCGAGTTCGGCCTCGCCGGCGGCTCCGAAGCGTTTGAACTCCTCCGCCCGCTGCACGCCGACGCGGTTGGCCAACCGCGGATCGGCGAAACCGCGCAGGGCCCGGCCCGTCTCGTTGATCTCCTCGGTCCAGATCTGTTCCCAGCTGGAGTCGCGGTTGTAGAGCACGATGGCGTTCTGGAGCATATGCGTGGCATCCACGATGGTGTCGACGTTTCCGGCGAAATCCTTCAGCCGCGAGGTCATCCGGCCGTTGACGGGACTGATCACGGGCCAGGCGAAGGAGTTGAGTGCCGTGCGCTGGCTCAGGCTGTCATCGTAGATGCGCAGAACCTCCCCGGCGGTGGCGCGGATCTTCTCCCCCAGGCCGACGTCGGGGATCTCCTGCGCGGCGGTGACCCGGTCGTTGACCCCGACCGTGGTGGAGTCGAACTTCCCGGCCGCCATCACGAAGCCCTTGCGCAACAGCAGCGTGCCCGCACCGTTGAGGGCGAAGGCGACGACGAAGATACCCGGGATGATGAGGGCCAACAGTGGCGTCTTATACCAGGGCCGGGCCATCAAGTCCGCTGCCGCCCTGGTGACCTGCACGGCGCCCTCGGTCCAGTCCATCCGCTTGAAGGCATCCGATCCGGCCTGCTGAATCTTCTTCTCCCGATCGTGCCCGTCGCCCGACTCCACCCGAACGTCCTCGCCGAAGTAGGTCCCGACCTGGCCGGAGCCGGTCACCTCATTGCTCTCCACCGAAACGGTGAGGATGAAGGTGCCGTCCGCCCACTTCCTCCCGTCCGGTGACAGCAGATTCATATCGGGATTGGAGCGGGCCCACTTCAGGGTCTCCTCGTTGAGCTTGTCCGCATAATCCCCCGTGCGGAACCAGACGACCACACGAACCGGCCGGTGGAATCGCAGCTTCCCGACCTCTTCCTTGAGCAGGGTGGGATCCGCTGCATCAGCCTGTTCGACCACCTCGACTGAACTGGGCGCTGCCGTCGGCCTGGCCATCACCGCCCACCCGATGCCCAGCGCGACGAAGACCACTGCGAGCGCAAAGGAGGCCCACGCAGACAACCTCGCCCGACGGGCGAAGGGCGCATCCGTAGTCGATTCGGGTGAGGCCTGCGAGTTCGAAGCGGAAGCGGTCATGGCCCCAGCCTACTTGGCCGTTCCCCTTATGTGCGCGAGGCCACCGTGGATACCCGGGGGCCGCGCCAAGCCCGTGGGTTCTTCAGGCCTTGTAGTAGCACAGTTGAGTAGTGGTCGCCAGCAGGCTGCCGTCGGCTCCCCAGATCTGCGCGCGCTGATCGGCCAGGCCGGAGAAGAATTGGGTGGCCCGCACCGTGCACAGCAGATACTCCCCCTGCTCTGCCAGCACGTCCGGGCCCGCATGGAAGTAACTGGTCAGGGTGACGGTGCCGGCGGGGACCGCGCGGCCCAGACGGTTGAAGATCCGGGGTCCGAAGATATCGCAGGCCGAGGCCAGGGCCGGATAGTCCCAGCCCCGTGGACGGGCGTGGCGCACCCAGACGGTGGTGGTCGAATCGGGCGAGGCCTCGGCGCCGTCGACGGGGAACGCTCCCGTTACGAAGCGCATCTCGTAGTTGTCCAGCCAGGCGAGGCCGCGCACGGGCTTCGCCACGGGGACCTCCGCGGGCGCCGGTGCCACCGGTCCGGTTACCTCCAAGTCCGTCCAGCCACCCCGTTCGACAGCGGTCAGAGCGGAGCCGGTGAGCACGGTGGACCCGTTCTGTTCGACCGTGCACGTCCAGTGCTGGTTCGAGTTGTTCGTGCGCACGGGCGTCCGATGCAGCTCGTAGGAGCCATCGGCGACGGGCGCCGCGTAGTTCAGGGTCAGCGCGACCGGTCTGCCGTGGACCCGCTGATCACGTTCGATGGCCGCGACGACGGTGGCCGCGGTCGCTCCGCCATAGGGTCCGACCATGTTCGCAAACGCTGGATCAGTGGCTGCCCGGACAGTATCGACATCGACGTCCGACGTCCCGATGACCCGGTCAAGGGGGTGCGCATCCGCACGAGCATCATTCATGTCCTCAGCTTAACGAACGATCCACATATATCCCCGTTCGCAGTTTCAATAGTTTCGGTTTTTCCGATTCGAAGCGGATTCAGGCGTTCCAGCACTCGACCGGGTACACACTGGCCCTACACCAGCACTACTCGCAGTCTCCACCGTCCTGGCAGGAGCGGCACCACCTCCGAGAGGCCACCATGGACATCGCACTCGTCGACACCCACCATTCGTATATCCGCGCAGCCGTCGTTGCCGCCGCCGGCGAGCTCCCGCAGCTGACCTTCATCGGTGGCTTCCCCACCGTGGCCGAACTCCTGGCCGGTTCCCCGTGCCCTGGCATCGTGGTCCTCGGTTTGAATGTCAACGACGAAATCCTGCCGCAGGACAATGTGAGCAGACTGCGGCGGGCCGGCGCAGTGGTCATCGCACTGATCGGCGATGAGGATCCCTACCGGCGGCGTGCGCTTCGCGATTGCGATCTGATCGGGGTGGTGAGCAAGGCCGAACCCGTGACCGCACTGACCCTTGCCCTGCAGAGGGCGGCCTCGACCGACAGCCGCGAAGACGCACGTGCCCCGCGTCCGCCGGCTCCGGACGAGCGCTGGCCCCGGGCGGGGCTGTCCCCCAGGGAGACCGAGGTCCTCGCCCACTACGCGCTGGGACACACCGCAGCCTGGATCGCCCATACGCTGAGTATCTCCGAGGGGACGGTCTCCGACCATGTCAAACACATTCGGAGAAAATACCGCGAGGCCGGGCGGCCGGCACACGACAAGGTGGCCCTCTACCAGCGCGCAGTCCAGGACGGTGTGCTGCCCTGCCCAGCACAATCCCCGGAACTGGGGAGATGACGAAGGGAACAGAATCCGGAATAATCGGTTAGGTTCGGATATTTCGAACTTCCTAACAGCAACGCATAACCAGGACGCACCATGACAGAGCCATCTACTCACAAAGACCTGGCACGCGAGTTGCGAGAACTGCGGCTGAGTAAGGGCAATCCCCGGCTCGATGACATCGCGCAGGCCACCGGGCTGTCCCGTACCGTCCTGTCCGACACCTTCAACGGCAAGGGCAGTGTCTCCGACAACACCCTCTACCGTCTGGTCGAGTACTTCAACGCCGATTACGATGACCTGCGGCGCAAACGCGATAGCACGGGTACCGAAGTCCCGCCGGAGTCCCGGGCCCGGCCGACCCCGCCGGCCGGGCCCGCGCACTCGGCCGGGCCGGTACCCGCAGCCGCGCACCCGGCCCCCACCAAGTGGTACCGCCGTCCCCTGACAGCGGGTCCGGCGCTCCTCGCATTGATCCTCACCATAGTCCTGTCCGTCGGGGGTTCGGTCCTGGGCAGCCGCCTGGTCTCCGCGCCGAGCCCCGGGACGAATCTGTTCGCTCCGACGGACCCACTGTTGGAACGCGCCAATGGGGCCGACCCCATGGCCACCAGGTGCAAGGACGACAAGATCATCGCCCTGTCGGAGAAGCGGCGCGGCGAGGATTTTCTGATCGAAATGCTCTACTCGAATCAGTGCATGGCCATGTGGGGCCGGGTCACCCGTTACGACGGCAAGTCGGGTGGGAACTTCGTCGAGATGACGATCTACCCGCAGGGGGATCCCACAAGCGACCGCGCCCAGACCAGGCGCTTCGACAACGCCCAGAGCGTCTACACCCCGATGATCGTCGAACCGGAGATCGACCGGACGGTCTGTGGTGTCGCCACGGTGGGGATCGCGGGGAAGAAGGTGGAACTCGGGCCCCCTGTATGCGCCTGAACCCCTACTCACCCCATCCACCCCGACCACTTTCAGGCCCAAGGACCTCCGCGATGACACAGCAACGACCTTCGACCCCGGATACCCCAGAGGCGAGCAGAGACGACCGAGCCTCGCTGGCCTACGACCTGCGCGTGCTGCGGATGAGGGGCGGCGACCCCGTACTCGCGAAGATCGCGACCAAGGTCGAGCTGTCGAACGCCACGCTCTCCGCTGCGTTCAACGGTAGTTCCCTGCCTTCGGAGAAGACGCTCTACCGACTTGCCCGGTACTTCGAGGTGAGTCCACAACCACTGTTGCGCAAACGCGCCCGAATCCTGGCCGCAGAGGGACGGACCCGGCAGACGGATGCCGAAGGTGTCCAGCCGGGTATCGACCCGGCCACTGCGCCGCCGGCCCAGCCGACCGGTCCGGCACCGGCCCAGCACACCGGCGACGGTGCGCAGGGCAACGGGTTGCCGAAGACACCGCCGGAACCGGCAGAGCCCGAACCACACGGGCGCAGACCGCGGTCGAGGCTCCTGTTCGGCACCGCGATCGCCGCCGGGCTGGTCACCGCGGCCACGATCGGCGGAATCACCGCCATGACACTGAGCCCCGGGACTGCCCGGGATTCGGACGAGCACTCGGAGGCCGTCGGCCTCACCCGGCACATCGACCCCAAGGATGGCGCCGATCCGAGCATGACCACGTGCAGTGGCGATGCCGTGGTCGTGAAGAGGCAGTCCGCGTATGAGGAACAGGTCGAGGTGAAGCTCGTGCACTCGGCCGCCTGCCACGCCTACTGGGGCACCGTGGAACGGTTCGATCAGATCGGGATGAAAACGGGCCAGCGGGTGATCATGCGCATCTTCCCCGGAGCGAACTCCACCGATGCCCGTGCGCTCGAACGGAAGGTGGAGAACAGGCGGAAGGTGACCTCCCCCATGTTGGTGATGACCGGCACCGAACAGCAGGTGTGCGGTCTGGGCAGCGTCACCGTCGACGGCGAGCTCCGCCCGGCCGGCAGTATCCTCTGCGTACCGGCGGCGCAGTGAACGGTTCGGACCGCTGGTCCCGGCCGACCGAATAGAATCATCATGTGACCCCCGACTCAACGACGCGGCACGCGGGCCTCTCAGCCACCGTTACCGCAGCCCTCATCCTCATCCTGATCTGCGGGTTAACCGGTTGCGCGTTCCTGCCCTTCGGCGGCGGAGGATCCGGCGACTCGGCGGACGAGCAGGCGGGAACCTCGGCGCAGGAGGAGACCGCCCCGCCGCCCGAGCCGATCCCCACTGCCATCGTGCTCGACGCCTCGGGCTCGATGAAGGCCGACGATGCGCCGGGGGTGCGCTTCACCGCCGCGCAGCGTGCCGTGACCAAACTGATCGACTCCCTGCCACCGGAACAACAGGCGGCAGTGCTGGCCTACGGCACCGGCACCGACAGTTCCTTCGCGCAGAAGACAGCCGGCTGCCGGGACGTCAAGACCCTGGCGAAATTCGGCCGGGTGGACAAGGGCAGGGTCAAACGCGCCATCACCGACCTGAAACCGGCCGGTTACACCCCGATCGCCTACTCGCTCAAACAGGCCGCGGCACAGCTGCCGGGCAGCGGACCCAGACAGATCGTGCTGCTGACCGACGGAGTGGACACCTGCTCCGACGACGCCGAGGGCCTCGACCCCTGCCGGGTCGCCCAGGAGCTGGGCGCCGACGGAGACCTGCACATTCATGCGGTGGGCTTCCGGGCCGATGGACCGACGAGCAAGCAGCTGACCTGCCTGGCCGATGAGACCGGTGGGAGCAGCCAGAATGCGCTCAATGGCCCACAGCTGAGCGCGCGCATGGCCGCCGCGCTGAATCGTCCGCTGGCCGACACCAGGCTCTCGCCCGCCGGGTACCACGGATTGACACCGGGGATGACCGCACAGGCGGCCACAGCCGCAGGGCTGGAAGGCGAAATACCTGCCACCGGCCGCGCCGAACTGGCCTACCATGGGGCCACAGTCGTGTTCGAGGACGGAAAACTGCGCGAGATCACCACGTCGACCGCCCGCACCATCGACGGCCTCGCCCCCGGAGACGATATCTCGCAGGCGGAGTCGACGTATAAGAACCCGCACCTGCCCACCCAGGTGGTCGACGGGTCCGCGCGCTACACCGCCGATGCCATCACCGGGACCGGCTACCGCATCGCCTTCACCGGTGCCGATGCGCACACTCCGGGCGCCAATCCGAGCGGCAAGATCACCTCGATCACCCTGTGCGATTGCGCCACGAACGACTCCTACTCCGTCGCCCCTCCGCCCCTGCGGATGTTCCCCGGATGCGAACACCTCACGGGCGACACCTGCCGCACCGTGGACGCAGTCCAGGTCAGGCACCCGGAGAAGGGTCCGCTGACACTGACGATGATGATGGTCTACAACCAGTCATCGAAGAAGTACGGGGATACCGCGGCCACGGGCTTCCTATGGGTGGTCGACGCCGATGGCAAGGTCACCGATCCGATGGGCAGTCCCGCTGCCTCCGTCGCCGACTGCGACCCGCACGCCGAGGGCGGTTGCGGGGAGGCAGTGGGACCGGCCTTCCGCTGGGATGCGGCCGAGGTCGACGAGCACCGCGATTCGTTCAAGTTCTTCACCCCCGAAACCGACCGCGACGGCACCGTGTTCTTCCGCGCACCGGGCGTGAAGAACCCCATCATGTGGAAACCCAGCAGGTACGGGACCACCTACGAGCTGGACGTTCCCGACATCGCAGATTTCCAATTCGACCGGGACACCCTGGCGCTGGGCGATGTGGACCAGAGCGGACACTACGTGCTGAACGCGACCGCGAATGGCACGACCCGCGCATACCATTACGACGGCCATGGGTACGTAACCGAATAGCTGGGCGACCGTCGACTATGGTCTGTGCAGGCCTGTGACCTGGGGTTTTGAAGATTCTGAAAACTTTGGAAAACCAGTATGCCCCGGCGGGCGGAAACCCGGTCGGCGCAGCCGTGGGGTGGAATACGATCACGGGGTGATCCCTCACTTCAAACCCCTGCGTGCGGGCCTCAGCGCCGTCATCGCCGCAGCGCTGGCCTTCGTCCTGCTGGGCCTGACCGGCTGTTCCCTCCTCCCCTTCCCACCCGGCGGCCAGACCTCCGATGGGGCCGCTGACCAGGCCGGGGGAACCGGCGAGGGCCGGCCCGTGCAGGATAAGATCCAGCCGGTCCCCACCGCGATCGTGCTCGACGCATCCGGCTCGATGAAAGCCGAGGACGCACCCGGCCAGCGCTTCGCCGCAGCCAAGCGCGCCGTGCACGGACTGATCGAGAAGATCCCCGAGGGCCAGAGCACCGCATTGCTGACCTACGGGACGGGGACCTCGAACGCGGATTCCGCACAGGCCAAGGGCTGCAAGGACGTCACGACGCTGTTGAAGGCCAAGGCGATCGACAAGAGGGCCTTCGATGCGAAGGTCGATGGGATCAAGCCCTCGGGCTACACTCCCATCGCCCTGGCACTGCAGACCGCGGCGAAGGAGCTGCCCGATTCCGGCGAGCGCTCCATCGTGCTGCTGTCCGATGGCATCGACACCTGCGCCGATCAGGGCGAGAGACTCAACCCGTGCACCGTGGCCAAGGACCTGGGCGCCGACGGCGGCCTGCACATCCACACCGTGGGGTTCCGGGTGGACGGACGGACCAGCAGGCAGCTGTCGTGTCTGTCCGAGGCGACGCAGGGCACCAGCTGGGACGCTGTCAACGACGCCCAGTTGACGACCCGGCTGGCGGCCACCCTGAACCCGGGGCTGACGTCCAAACAGCTCACCCCCGATGGATATGGTGGACTACGCCCGGGCATGAGCGCCGACCAGGCGAAGCAGGCCGCGGACTTCGACGAGGACGTTGCCGGCTCCGGCAGGGTGGAGATCGTCTGGCGTGACTGCACCCTGGTCTTCGTGGACGGGAAGCTCAGCGAGATCATCACCGATAAGGCCACTACCCTTGACGGGGTGAAGGTCGGCGACGACATCTCGGCTGCGGAGAAACTCTACAAGGATCCCGATCTGCCCACCCCCGTGGCCGATGGTGCAGCAACCTACGCTGCGGATCCGATCAACGGCCTGGGCTACCGCATGTACTTCGACGGGGCGGATTCCCACCAGGCGGGTCAGAAGCCCAGCGGCACGATCACCAAGATCGTGCTGTGCCTGTGCGGGACCACCGACTCCTACTCCGTGGCTCCCCCACCGGTGAGCATCTTCCCCGGCTGCACGATCGCGGACAAATGCCGGGTCACCGATGCGATCCAGGTGCAGCATCCGTCCAAGGGCGCATTGACGCTGGCGATGGTGGCTCGGTCCAACACGGGTCCGGCCGGCGAGCCATATGGTTCCTACGGTGCCATCTATGTCGTCGACTCCGCGGGCAAGGTGATGACTACGGAGGGGAAGGTCGCCGGTGTCGACCCTGGCGACACCGGTTCGGCGATGGAAAGCTTCTCACCCCTGGACGAGGTCGCCGAGGACTTCCGCTTCATGCGCCCCGCAACGGATAGATCCGGCTGGATCTTCGGAAAGTCTCTGCACTTGGACGGCACTCAGGCTCTGTCGCTGAAGATGGAGAAGAACGGCTACTTCACCAGGACGGACAGCACCGTCATCGACTGGGACCAGATCCAGTTCGAGGGAGAAGCCGACATGGACTGGAACGGAATCGATTCGCGTGGCTACTACCGCATCAAGGTCGTGGCAAAGGAAGAGAATCCACAGACCTATATCTGGCACAGGAAGGGAGATGGATATGTCCTCGAGAACTGAGCCCCACCCTTTGTGTCGTGCGACGCGGGCATTCCGCCTGCCCAGCATCCTCCTCGCCCCGGCACTGGCTCTGGGCGGATGCGGTGCATTCGCCTCGACCGGTAGTGCCGACGACGCGACCTCGCCCATCAGCTCTGTCGCCGGTCCCGCCGGGGTCGAGGCCACAGCCGGGCAGGCGCGGCCCGTCGACCCGCCGGCGGCCTCGGCGATCGAGGGGTGCACGGAGGACAGCTGTGAGCTCGCCGATGCGGTGGAATACCAGCACGAGTCCAAGGGCCTCTTGACCGTGGTCCTCTACGTCGACGGGCGCGAGAGCGTGGACCCCTCCGAGAAGTGCCGGATCGCGGTCCTGGCCGATGACCAGACCGTGCAGATCGTGCCGATCCTGTGGGGCAACACCTTCGACCTGACCGGCGCGGAACTCGCCAATGCCTTCCACTTCCTGTCCCCCGCCGCCGACGCCACGAAACGGCTGTTCATCAAATCCCCCGTGCTCGACGGAGGCACCGCCGACGGTCTGATCCCCATGGCGAACGGTTACTTCCAGCCCCTGGACATCTCCGAGTTGCCCGAGGCCGACGATTTGGACGAGGACTCCGACGTGCGGTGGGGACCCTTGGACGATCGGGGCTATTACACGCTGAAGGTGAACTCGCAGACCGCACGCTGGAATGGTAAGGCGTATGTCCTCGAATAACGACGACACCGGCACTGCGGGAGAGCCGGGGGCCGGGTCCGGGCTGCCACAGTGGTCGCTGCCCCAGTCCGAGTCCGAACACTATGAGGTTCCGGACCACCCCCATGCCGCCGCGCCGACTTCCGGCTCTCCCCAGCGGCCCTTCCAACCGACCGGCATGGGAACTCCGACCGGCGTCCCTACGGCGACCACCGTGCCGGCAACGTCCGCGGTGCCCGCCGACCCCGCACCACGCAAACGCCGCAGGCTGCTCCTCGTCTCCGCGCTCGCCGGGGTGGTGGTGCTTCTTCTGGCCGCGACGGGCATCGGCTATCTGTCGGGCCGGGGCTCGCACGTCACCGCCGCGCCCGAGGCCTCCGGGCAGCCCGGTGCCGACGCGAGCGCGCAGGGTTCGACCGACAACTCAGGGCAGGACGCGTCACGCGCCGCCGACGGTGGTCCGGCCGCAGCCTACCCCGGCGGCGCGCCCGCCAAGCGGCATGCGGCGGGCCGGGCCGGGGCCTCGCGCCCGGGAACGTATGCGATGAGCCTGCCGGACAACGGCGCGATCGAACAGTGCAGCAATCTGCAGTGCACGATCGTGGACGCCGTGCGATTCAACCACCCTGTCCTGGGCGCGGTGGAGCTGATCCTCTACCTCCATGATGAGGACGACAACTCGGCGAAGGTCGCGGTCCTCAAGGAGGACGGGGAGTACCTGAGCACGGTGCAGAATCTGGACCTGGATGCGCGTGGCCTGTCGTACTCGGCGGGGAAGGACAAACTGCACTTCCTGCGCATTCCCGTCGACTCGACCGGCATGGTGTTCCTGGTGGTCCCGGGCGAGACCGGGCGGGCCCGAGCCCTGCTGCCCGCGGATTCCCAGACCTCGCCCATGCAGATGTACGACTTCTCCGAAACGGTGGCGCAGTGCCAGGGGCTCTGTTGCAAAGATTGGCGGCAGTCAGAGGTAGGCTGTCGCTCTGCGCCGATCAGGCGGCTGCTGCGAAATGGTGGTTGAGCATGCCCATGGCCTCCGTCAGCGCCGAGGGCCCAATGCCAAAAGCTCTCTCCACAAGGCGCACCTCGCCCCTGATGCCGGGCTGCAGGCACCAGGGGCGAGCCTGTCCTTTGCGCAGGGCTCGCATGACTTCGAATCCCTTGATCGTGGCATAGGCCGTGGGGATCGATTTGAAACCGCGCACCGGCTTGATCAGTATCTTGAGCTTTCCGTGATCGGCCTCGATCACGTTATTGAGATACTTCACCTGCCGGTGGGCCGTCTCCCGGTCCAGCTTTCCTTCGCGCTTCAATTCGGTGATCGCTGCACCATAGCTCGGCGCTTTGTCGGTATTGAGCGTGGCAGGCTTTTCCCAGTGCTTCAGGCCTCGCAGGGCCTTGCCCAGGAACCGCTTCGCTGCCTTGGCGCTGCGGGTCGGCGACAGGTAGAAATCGATCGTGTCGCCCCGCTTGTCGACTGCCCGGTACAGGTAGGTCCACTTGCCCCGCACCTTGACGTAGGTTTCATCCAGGCGCCAGCTCGGATCAAAGCCACGCCGCCAGAACCAGCGCAGCCGCTTCTCCATCTCCGGGGCGTAGCACTGGACCCAGCGATAGATCGTCGTATGGTCGACCGAAATGCCGCGTTCCGCCAGCATTTCCTCAAGGTCGCGATAGCTGATCGGATAGCGACAATACCAGCGCACCGCCCACAGGATCACATCACCCTGGAAATGGCGCCACTTGAAATCCGTCATCGTTCCGTCCGTCCAATCTCCGCCAAGCATGCTCAAGCTTCACGATTTTTGCAACAGAGCCGTCGGGAGCGCCCTCCTTGACGCCGTCGAACAATTCACACTCCCAACTCTGGCAGTCCTCGCCATTGTCGTGACGGGCTGGCTGCTTATTCGCTACCGAAAGAGAGTCCACCCATGAATCGCACCACAGACAGCAAGCGCCCTCGCGACTGGGCGACGATCCCCAACGCCGTCACGCTGCTCCGGTTTGCGCTCGTCGCCCCGGTCGCGGTCCTCCTCGTGGACGGCTCGCGACCAGTGCTCGCCGTGGTACTCCTGGCGATCTTCGGGGCTAGTGATTGGGTCGACGGCGCCCTCGCCCGCAAGCTCGGCCAGACCAGCAAGACCGGTGCCGTGCTCGACCCGGTCGCTGATCGTATCGGTGTGGCCGTGATCGCATTGGCACTTGTCATGGCTGGCCACGTTTCCATCTGGGTTGCGCTCGGCATCGCAGCGGTAGATGTAGCGCTGGGTGTGACCTACCTGATGGTCCGCCCCAGCCATGCTCCCGAAGTGTCATGGATCGGAAAGATTCGCACGGCCGTCCTGATGGCAGGCATTCTGCTCGTCGGACTCGGAGCGATCCCGAACCTCCATCTATTCGGCGTCGCCGGTCAAGCATTCTGCGTCATCGGAGCAGCTCTCCACCTCCTCGCAGGAATCGGCTACCTCTCTTCCATCATGTGCGGCCCCCGCAAAGCATAAGATTGCCTCGGAGGAATGGTTCTATGCTGAGCAGATTGCGAGCGTCACATTCTGTCCGCCGAACCCAAAGGAGTTGCTGACCGCTGCCCCGACCCGAGTGCGGAGAGCCTCCGTGACCACGTCAAGATGAATCTCGGGATCAATACTTTGAAGGTTGGCAGTCGCGGGAATGATCCCTGATTCAATGGTTCGTGCCGTGATGATCGCTTCGACGGCTCCCGCCCCTCCGACCAAGTGCCCGAGCGCACCCTTCGGGGCGGTGACGTTGATGTCTTCCCCAAAAACTTCAACGAGCGCCTGTGCTTCAGCGCGATCCCCGACGACTGTCCCGGTCGCGTGGGCATTCACATGGTCAATGTCGTTCACCGTGAGATCACCCACTGTGAGTGCCTTGCGAATGGCGCGGACCTGCCCATGTCCGCTTGGTTCGGTGCCGGTGATGTGGTGCGCGTCCGCGGTGATGCCCCAACCGGCGAGCCAGGCGTGGACGCGGGCACCGCGTGCGGCAGCGTGCCTCTCACTCTCAAGGATTACGATCCCGGCACCCTCACCCAGCACGAAGCCTCTACGGTTGGCGTCGAATGGGCGGGAAAGACACGTGACGTCGCCGCCGTCGGGCTTCGCGAGCGCTTGCGCTTGCGCGAAGCCCGCCAGAGTAAGCGGGGTGATTGCCGCTTCAACACCACCTGCAATTACCGCATCCGCCTCGCCAGCCTCGATGAGTCGTGCTCCCAAGGCGATAGCCTCGGCTCCGGATGCGCAGGCCGAAGACGGAGTGTACACACCGGCCTTCGCGGAGTACTCGATACTGATCTGAGCCGAGGCACCGTTGGGCATCAGCATGGGCACGGCGCGTGGAGAAACACGACGCGCACCCCGGCTCTCGAGCACGTCATCCTGCTCAAGGAGTGTCTCTACGCCACCAACACCAGTGCCCACTGCGACAGCCAGACGTTCGGGGTCTATGTCGCAAAGGCCTGCATCAAGCCATGCCTCTCTGGTCGCAGCAAGCGCTAACTGCTGGCTGCGGTCAAGCTGCCGTGCGCGAACGCGACTGAGCACCACTTCGAGATCAGTCGTTACCGGAGCGGCGACACGCACCGGGAGACTGGCCCATGTGTCGCCGAGGCCGTCGAGTTCACAAATGCCAGAGCGCCCCTCAAGCAACCCGGACCACAGGGCTTCTACATCAGCCCCCAGCGGGGTTACCGCCCCGTACCCCGTCATTGCAATTCGCATCAAGACTCTCCCTAACTTGTATGATGATCAAGTTGAACTGTATCACATACAATTGATGCGTGAGCGATAAGAACCAGCGCAAGCAAGTGGTGCGAGGAGCGGGCACGCGCCGTAGAATTCGTGCCGCAGCAATGACGCTCTTCACAGACCGCAAGTTTGTAGAGGTCACAATGAGCGAGTTGGCAAAGGCGGCTGGGGTGTATCCCAACCAGATCACTCATCACTTTGGGTCCAAGGATGCACTGTACGTTGATGTCGCATTCGGGTTGCTTCTGCGAGATACGGAGCGGCTGCAGAAAGCCGGGCGTAGAGCCAGCACGCCGGATGCCATGAAGCGAGTCCTTGCCCGAACTGCTCTGACCATGCCGTCAATAACGGTTGTAGTGAGCGCCCTCGCACTCGCGCGCGGGAACCCCACGCTGCAGCCAGAAGTTGAAGCTGGACTCAATGTCCTGTTTCGCCAGTCAGAGCAGTTCTTAGTAAGAAAGCTATGGGAGCAGCACTGGACGATAGACCAAGACATCGACCGCGCCACGAAAACCTTTTGGAGCGCCGTTTTCGGGGCTGTGATCATCTCCCAGGCCGGTTTTCCCGGAGGTCCCTCATCGGTCGATGTGGCCGCCACATTGTCCATTCACGCCGCTGATGAAGCGCAAAGAGGTGATGCTGAATGAACAGCTACGCGAACGACTCTTGCCAGCGAATGATTCCACAAACAGCTGACCGTGTTCGTGCTCGCTAGCTATTCGCCCTCGCACTATCTAACAGAGCACGAAGTCGCCCGCGGGTACGGGCTCGTCGAATATCTAAATCAGCTTGTCCCGAATTGAACTGCGCGACGGTCGAGCAAGAGATCGGGCAACTTCGTGTGACACAATTGGATACACCGACATTTCACGGCGCCGTGGTGTACGAGGAGATACATGCTAACGGATTTCTTACGAGATCAAGCATTCGCGGTCGCCTGGTTGTCCATGATGGCCGCTGCATGGCTCGGGTGGTCCCAGGAAGACCCCAAACCTCGGCTCCGAGGCGCCCTCGGTACGGGTTCAGTGCTGGGAATGCTTATCGCGATAGCTGCCGGGCTCCTCGTATGGCGCAATTGGACAACACCAACTGCTCTCGAGGGTCGCTATTGGGTGTTTGGTCTCATTGTTCTTGCTGAAGCTGTGCTCATCGGTGTCGGATGTATTTTTCTCGCCCGGCGGGGATTGACTCGCTGGTACGGGTGGTGGATCGGGATATGTGTGGCGTTGCATTTTATTCCCCTGGCATGGATATTCGAAGACTGGTCCTACCTTGTGCTCGCTGTTGTTCAAGTCGCCGGTCTCGTCACCATGTTTCCACCTCTGAAGCGTGGTACGTATGCGACCAGCCGCTGGGCATGCCCCTGGATTGCTTTGACGTTTCTCGTCTTCGCGATTGCGTCCGGAATCATCTTGCTACTTCGCTACGGATACCCCGTGTAAGGCAGTCCTGTACCCGTAAATGTGCAAGACGGCTCCTAAGACTTCAACCAACTTTCCAACTCCGGATCCCACAAGACCGCCGATGACTGTGTGAGAGTCGTTGTCTCGCCCCCAGAAGGCCGAGATCGTCTTTGACACCGTCGTTCGACCGAAGAGAGGTAGACCATCATGTCAGCCCTGGCCGCACCTGGCCTCAGCGCTATCCGTGACTCACTCCGGTGCCCGATCTGCGCCGGTCGCCTCGAACTGACACCGGGGGCACTGCGTTGTCGTCAGCGACACACCTTCAACATCGCTCGGCACGGCTACGTCAGCCTACTGTCTGGGACTAATGCGATCAGCGGGGATGATGCGCCGATGATCCAAGCTCGAGAACGTTTCCTCGCGACCGGCGCCTACGAGCCGATACGCCGGGCCGTCTCGACGATGGTGTCTCATACGATCCCTCGTGATGGCATAGTTCTCGATGTTGGCTGTGGTACCGGCTACTACCTCGCCGGTGCGCTCGACAAAGTGACCGGGGCTCGCGGCCTGGGGCTTGACTCCTCGGTGCGTGCGCTGCGGGTCGCTGCGCGCGTCCACGAGCGAGCAGCCGCAGCGAGCTGGGACGTGTTCCGCCCGTATCCGTTGGCCGACCAGTCGGTGGATGCTGTGCTGAACATGTTCGCTCCGCGCAACCCCGGCGAGTTTCACCGGGTCCTCCGCCCGAACGGCAGCCTGATCGTGGTGCGTCCGACGGTCGACCACCTGGCCGAGTTGCGCCGCGATGTGCCCGACTCGGTGACTATCGATGTTTCCAAGGAGCAACGCCTGCATGACGCCCTGGCACCGTTCTTCGAACAGGAGCGAGATCAACACGTCGGCTACATCGCAGAGATTGAACCGCAAACGGCTCGCGATCTGCTCGGAATGACGCCGAGTGCGCGGCACATCACCCCGGCAGAGGTCTCGGACGACGACCTGCCCGAGCGAGTCACCATATCCGTGCTTGTCAGCTCATACCGGCTACGGGAGACTTGACTGGTGGCAGAGCGATCCCGTCGCATCGGGATGGCACCTTAGCGCGGTTATCGAGATCGCCGTGAGGCGCATGTCTCACGGATCATCAGGAGGGCGCAGAGAACGTAGAGCGCTGCGGCGCAGATCCAGAGGGTGCCGTCTGCATTCGTTCGGGTGAGTGCGAAAATGCCGGTGAAGGTGACCGGGCCGATGATCGAGGTGAGGCTGTTCAGGCTTGCAAGTGTTCCCTGCAGGCGTCCCTGCTGCTGCTCGGGCGCGCGTCTCGAGAGCAGCGTCTGCAGTGCGGGCAACGTGATGCTGCCGAGTCCGAGCGCTGCGAGGATCGGTAGCATCGCCCATGTGCTGGCGATGAGGGCAAGGCCGATGAGCCCAATGGCGTCTGCGGCGATACCGACGAGGATCGCCCGGGTCTCGCCGATCCGGGACACGATGCGTCCGGTCAGTGCCGCCTGCACGAATACTTGCACCATTCCGAAGATGGATAGCGAAACGCCGACTTCGACGGGGTTCCAGTCGAGGCGCTGCTGCGTGAAGAGCACCCAGGTGGAGCCTGGTGCTTGGCCGATGAACTGCACGATGCCGAAGACTGCGAGAAGGATAAGCATCCCCGGCACTGCGGTTCGCTTCGCCGTACCGGGTTGCTGTGCGTGCGAGCCGTTGCTGCCCGGTGGCCGCGTCTCACGCAGAAGACTCGCGCTGAGTACGAGGGTGATTCCGGCGAGCGCGGCGGCGACGAGGAATGGCAGATGCGGTGAGACCCCGCCGAAAAGACCGCCAATGGCGGGACCCGCGATCATGCCACCGCCGTAGCATGCGCCGAGCCACCCGTAGCGTTTTGCGCGCTGATCCGGCGGAGTAATGTCGGCGATCACCGTCGCGGTGACGGCGTTCGTGGCGCCGGTAATGCCTGCAACCGCGCGGGCGAGGTAAAAGACCCACAGCGTGTCCGTCAGTGCGAGCACGAGGTAGTCGATCGTCGCGCCTGCGAGGGAGGCGACAAGCACGCGGCGGCGTCCGAAACGGTCAGAGAGTCGGCCAAGGATCGGGGCGCAAAGAAACTGCATGATCGCATAGAGCGCTGTCAGTAGTCCGACGTGCAGTGGGATCATGTCGTCGGGGGCACCGACCTGGTCGAGAAGGGTAGGCAAGATCGGCATCACGAGGCCCAGCCCTGCAGCATCGAGGGTCGCCGTGATGAGCACGGCTGTCAGGATTCCACGATGAGAGTAGCGAGCAGTCACTTTATCTAAGATAAAGTTATCGATGATAAAGTGCAACTATGACTCACCACCGGAAGCGTCTCGACCGCACGTCCGTGTTGCTCGGGGCCCGGCAGGTGCTCGACGAGACTGGGCTCGATGGCTTCACCACTCGCGCGCTGGCGGCTCACTTACAGGTACAGCAGCCCGGCCTCTACTGGCACTTCCGCACGAAGGCCGAACTCCTCGCAGCGCTGGCGAGCGACGTGCTTGACCGAGAGCATCACGCTTCCTTCCCCGAGTCCGACGAGAAATGGGACGCATTTCTCTTGCGAAACGCAAGAAGTTTCCGCCACGCACTACACGCGGTCCGTGACGGTGCGCGTCTCCACGCTGAGCACCACCGCAGACCATCCGGCGACGACACCGACGAAGGAGCTGAGGCTTCCGGTCAGCAAGTCGGGCTTCTCGTGTCTCAGGGATTCGATGAACAGACAGCCATCAGCATGCTCATCGCGGTCAGCCGATACACCGTCGGTGTCGTACTGGAGGAGCAAACCGCAGAGGTCGGCAATGCGAGCGTTCCTGAACGCGACCGGGAATTCGATTTCGGCCTGACAGCACTGATCGACGGATTCTCTCACTCCCGCACAGCGTCATTGACCTCGAGCGAATCGTGACCTCATTCGACGCTCAGCGGGTTCGCGCGAGACGGGAAAAGATCCCGTCCACCATAAGCGCCAGACCGCGCTCATAGGCACGATCAAGATCGAGGGCATAACCCGAGCCGATCAAGGATTTCAGCGCGGCGTGGTTCTCATTCGAACTGAGTTGCTCGAGTTTGTCGATACGCTCATCGATCCAGGTATCTGCATCGACACCGGTGATAGATTCTGCCTCTGTTTCGGGCTCGAGCAAAATTGCCGTGCCTCGCGCCTGCGTGAAGAGCAGAATGTGCGTCTCCATCGCTTCTTCGGCACTGATACCCGCCCGAGTGAGTGTTCGAATCACCCACTCTGCGAAGACGAGTGCTGCGGGCACTAATTGCGGGCGTGTGACGGAAAGCTGCGGAGCAAGCCACGGATGCCGTCGGAACACTCGCCACAGCTCTCGATGTCCGCGGATCAGATCTTCACGCCAGGTCCCGACTTCATCACCCGCAGACCAATCGCGAAGCGCACGATCCATCATCGCGAAAAGCAGATGTTCCTGGCTCGGGTAGAACCGATATAGCGTGGCCGACCCCATATGGACCACATTCGCGACCCTCCGCATCGAAAGCGAGTCAATACCCTCGACATCGGCGATGGAAACAGCGGCAGTTACGATGCGTTCCGCAACGGCATCATCTGCTTCCGGCACCGGACGCTGCACATGCTGCCGCCGTTGTGGGTGCTGGGGTGCGTCTCGTGAGCTGCGCCCACCCCTTGCCCCTGGTGCCGTTGTCGCGACGACCGTTCCGACACCGGGCACCGGTGTCGCCAGTCCCTCGGATCGCAGTAGTGCGTGCACACGACTGGCCGTTGCAATTGCGACATTCCACGTACCAGTGATCTCCCTGGCAGAAGGAAGCATCTCCCCGGGCCGCAATTCTCCAGCAAATATCTGCGCCCGCAGCTCGGCAGCGATCTCCGCAGATGACGTTCCCACCCTTGCCATCCTGTACTAGAACACCAGCGTTGGCAAGCGATGAGAACCTTGCCATTCCGTCACAGTGGAGCAGGTCTCAGCATCGCTGTACTAGTACGAGCTTGCTCACCATCTCAGGCCTTCCTTAGGTTTGGCGTCATGAATATGAATGAACGACGAGTACTCATCTCTGGCGCAAGCATCGCAGGACTGGCATGCGCCTACTGGCTTCGAAGGCACGGATTCTCCGTCACGATCGTCGAGATCGCTCCCAGCCCAGGGCCCGGCGGTCAAGCCGTCGACCTGCGCGGCGCCGGACGCACAGTCATCGACCGTATGGGGCTGCTCAATGGGGCGCGTGCGATCGGCCTCGAGCAGGCGGGCATGTCCTGGGTCGACGCACACGGCCAGACACGCGCCGCCATGCCGACGGATGCGTTCGGGAGAAGGATTCATCTCGGAGATCGAGATCCTCCGCGGCGATCTCGTCGACCTGCTCTACCAACAGCTCGGTGACGGTATCGAGTGGATCTTCAACGACACCATCACCGAGCTCGCGCAGAGTTCGAACTACGTGAATGTCACGTTCCGTGGCGCACGCCCACAGCGTTTCGATTTCGTCATCGGCGCCGACGGGTCTGCTGAAGGTTTAGTTGACTCGGGTTTCCATTAATTAGGCAGCCAAGTCGACTGCACTTCTCATTATGGCCTCGAATTCCACCGGTGTGAGTTTCCCGAGACCTCGTTGGCGGCGTTTGCGATGATATTTGCCCTCGACCCAGGTCACGATCGCGAGGCGAAGCTCTCGCCTCGTACGCCACGATTGTCTGTCGAGCACGTTCTTTTGCAGGAGGCTAAAGAAGCTTTCCATGGCTGCATTGTCGCCAGCCGCCCCGACTCTGCCCATCGACCCACGGAGTTTGTGCCGCTTCAGTGCTTGCTGGAATTTTCGTGACCTGAATTGACTGCCGCGATCCGAGTGCACTATCCTGGGTTTTTCATGGTGTGGGGTGTCCGGGGTGTGGATGAATAGGTGAAGGTGACCTCTGACCTGGGAAAATAGGACTTGTCTAGAGTTCAATTCCCGCAGAAGAAAGATCACCTTCGAAGTGAAGTCTACCGGCCTGTACCCGCACCCGCACATCGACACTTCCCCCATCCCGGCCATCACCCAAGCCGGTGGCACGGTCCTGACCGACACGATCGATCAGACCGGCCTGGGACGCTACCTCTC
>NZ_JANIJZ010000029.1:0-20513 GCF_024580675.1 Brevibacterium sp. 50QC2O2 | reverse complement strand
ACAAGAGGAGTCACCGCGAAGGGATGCTCGATTATGTTCACTGCCGCCGGGATTTCCGGCCCCGCGAACCCGCTGGGCTGTCCTGGCGACAAGAGAAAACATTACACGACCCGCAACCCGGCCGCAAACCGGCTGAGCATGACGCTGCTCACACTCCCCTGCTCGCCTATTCGCCGTCCACCCCACGCAGGAAGTCGGCGGCGGCCGGTGCCGCGGCCGCGGCGCCGAAGCCACCGTCCTCCACCAGGACGGAGAAGGCCAGATCGCCTTGGAAGCCGGCGAACCAGGAGTGCGTGCGCGGCGGATTCTCATCACCGTATTCGGCAGTGCCCGTCTTGCCGTAGACCTTGCCGCCCGGCACGTTCTTCAGCTTGGTTCCGGTGCCCGTAGTGACGACCCCGCGCATCATCTCGCGCAACTGCTTGATCTGCCCGGCCGAAAGCTCCTTGCCATCGGCCCCACGCAGCGGACCCGATGCGTTTGCATCCGCGCCGGCCGCATCCGAAGACCCCGCGGATTCCGACCCGGTGGCCCCGGAAGACTCCCCCGAGGCTCCCAGGACCAACTGCGGAGCCACGGACTCGCCACGCTTGATCGCCGCGGCCAGGGTCGCCACCCCCAAGGGGCTGGCCAGAACCTTGCCCTGCCCGATCATCGAGGCCGCGTGTTCGACCGCATCGTCACCGGTTGGCACGGCAGCGCCGAAGGACGGTACGCCGATCTGCGGATCGGTCATCCCGGTTGACTTCGCGACCTGCGCCAGACCCTCGCCCGGAATCTTCCCCGCCGAGGCGATGAAGGCGGTGTTGCAGGACTGGGCGAAGTCCTCGGCCAGGGTCGCTTTGCCCTGCACGTGGCCGTCGGAGTTCTTGAAGGTCTTGCCCTCGACGGTCGTCGTATCGGGGCAGGCGATCGCGTCGTCCGGGTTCGTCCCGCTGCCCAGCAGCGCGCCCGTGGTGACGATCTTGAACACCGAACCCGGCGCGTACCGGCCGGTCAGCGCCCGGTCGTAGGCTGCAGGGGCCTCGGCCGTCTGCTCGCCGGACTTGTCATCCGCCTTACCGTCGGCGGCCTTCGCCCCGGACTTCCCTGCGGCTTTCTGCGCCTGGGCCGCCGTCGGCACGGCGTTCGCCGCGGCAACCACGTGCCCGCTGCGCGTGTCCAGCGCGACGATGGCCACCGCCTTGCCCGTCTTCTTCGCAGCGCGCGCCGCGGCGGCATCCGCCGGGTTCTGCACCCGCAGATCCAGGGTCGTGTGCACGTCCCCGCCATCGGCCCCGCCCAGGGTTCCCACCGTCGTGCCGACCGCACTGGTCCCGCCACCCTGGCTCAGCCGCACTGCGGGCTCGTCCCCGCTCAGGGCCGAGGCCTCGGCGTCCTTGGCGGGCCTGACCGTAACCGTGTAGCCCGGCCGGCCCCGCAGCTGCCCGTCGAAGGTCCGTTGCATCCCGCTCAGGCCGGCCTCATCGCCGGCCCTCAGCGCACCGCCGGATTTCTCGATCTGCTCGGCACTGGCCTGGCCGACCCGGCCCAGCACCGGCCCTGCCAAATCCTTCTCCACGCTCAGCGACCGGGTCGAGGTCCGAAACAGCGTCCCCGGCAGCGGCCGGATGGTCGTCGAGACCCGGTTGTAGTCACCGCGACGCAGCGTGATCACCGACAGGAACTGATCGCCGCGGCCGGCCTTGTCCGCATCCTCGATCCGCTTGCGCAGAGCCGGCCCATCGATGTCGAGCTCTTTGCCCAGAGTCTTCGTCAGCGACTTCACGTCCTCGACGCGCGAGGGCTGCACACCCACTTCCACGACCTCGGCGTCCTTCGTCAGTGGTTTGTCATCGGCTCCGAAGATCTGCCCGCGCGTCGCCGGCTGCGCCCGGGCGCTGAGCACGGTGTCCTTGCCCAAGGCGGGATACAGGGCGCTCGGCGCGGGAGAGGCCTTCCACCGGCCGCCCCGGCGCACCAGCCCCAGGTCGGTTGAGTACGTCCAGGTGCCCTTTGCCGAGGTCCCGCTCGACCCGGCACCCGCTGCCCGGGCGGCTGCACCTTGGGCGAGCGCCGCTCGGGCGCCGGGGAGCGCACCGGCTGCGGAGTCGCCCGAGGCCGCGTCCGCGGCGCCGGATGTTCCCTCCGCGCTCGTCCAGGTCCAGGAGAGCAGGGCCGTCGCCCGGTCGCCGGAGCGCTGGACCTTCACCACGCGGACATCTTGTGCGCGCAGGCCCGGGCGCAGGTCCGCGAAGACCGCCGAGGCGGCATCGGCCTGGCCATCTGTGGCGAACAGGGACTGGTCGAAGGAACCGTCCTGAGCTTCGGCGGCGAACTTCTTGGCTACATGTGTCGGATTGAATGAGCTGCCCACCACCGCGATCCCACCGCCGGCGGCCAGGGCCACGACGACGACAGCGCCGCCCAAGATCCACAGCGCCCGGGGAACCCTGCGCCGGGGTCGACCGCCCCTGGCCCGGCGCAGGGCAGCGCGCCCAACCGGCTCCGAGCCTGCGGCCGGGGCCACACCGTTGACCGGGCCCGAGGCCGGCTCCGGGCCGTTGGATGGATCCGAGTCGTTGGATGGATCCTGTGCTGCCGCGGGCACCGGCGCCCAGGGCTCGGGGAACACGGGGTCCGACGCATAGGGGCCGGAGGACTCGGCCTCCGCGGACTCGGTCTGCGCGAATTCGGGCCCGGGGGACTCGGGTTCCGGGGACTCGGGGATGTTGTCGCCAGTCACACTCATGGCCCCAGCCTAATCCCGACCGCCCCGCGCCAGCAGCGCATAGGCCAGGGGAACCAGCGAGCCGGACATGCAGACCACCCCGACGACGCGCGCGCCGGCCCCCACGGCGGCGGTCCCGAAGAGCACGGCTCCGCCGATGAACAGACCGGCGAAGACGATCCCGGCCACTGCGCGGCGGGCCACACGCTCCAGCCCGCGCAGTTCCCGATCCACGCCCGGGGTCTGCACCGCCAGGTCGCCGGCCGAGATGACGCTCACCAGATCGTCGATCCGGCCCGGCAGGCGGACGAACATCCGCACTCCCGCGATGACCCGGTCCACCTGGTCCCGGGCGAAGTTCCCACCCTCCTCGCGCATCAACCGCAGGCCGTAGGGCCGCACCGCATCCCACATGTTGAACTCGTGGTCGAGTTCACTGCACAGTCCCGAGACGATCGATACGGCGCGGAAGATCAGCAAGAAGTCCTCCGGCAGTTGGAAGGGCAGATCACGCAGCAGATCGCCGAACTCGGAGAAGAATTCGGCGAACTCGCGCTGGTCCTTCCGCTGCAACTGCGCGATGCTCAGGCCGCCGAAGCGGTCGAACAGCTCCGCGAGCGCCCGCTCGATCAGCCGCTTATCGGCACTCGGCAGCAGGACCCCCAACCGGTCCAGGCTGTCGACCAGTTCGCCGGGCCGCTCGCCTGCGAGCGCGATGGCGAAGTCCCGCACGGTGGCGCGCAGGGCCTCGGAGACCTCGCCCATCATGCCGAAGTCGATGAACGTCAGGGCGAACCCGGGGTCCGGCGCGCCGAGGCCACCGGGTTCGTCGGGTTCGCCGAGGCCACCGGTTCCACCGGCTTCGCCGCCCACCGTCCCGTCTGCGGTCGGGGTGACGAAAACGTTGCCCGGGTGCGGGTCGGCGTGGAAGAACCGGTGGACGAAGAACTGGTCGAGCATGACCGCGGCGAAGGCATCGGCGACCGCGTGCGGGTCGATCCCGGCACGACGCAGTGCGGCCACGTCGTTGATCTTGATCGCGGTGACGTCCTCGAGGGTCAGGACCCGGCCGGTGCACAGGGACTGGGCGATCCGCGGCGTCTTCACCCGCGCGTCGGCGCGGAAGGCCGTGCGGAAACGGCGGGCGGCCGAGGCCTCGTGCCGGTAGTCGATCTCCTGCCGGCTGGTCGTGGCGAACTCCGCGATCAGGGCCGGCAGGTCCACCCGGGCGGAGACGGTGGGCAGGCGTCCGACGATACCTGCGACGCGGCGCAGAACCGCCAGGTCGACCTCGACGATGCGCTCGATGCCCGGCCGCTGGACCTTGACCACCACCTGCGACATCCCGTATGCCGCCGCCGGCCCGGGATGCAGCACGGCGCGGTGGGCCTGCCCCAGCGAGGCCGCGGCCAGCGGGCGCGCATCGAAAGCGGCGAACGCGATGGCCGGCGGGGCGCCCAGTTCGGCCTCGATGACGGCTGCGATCCGCTCGGCGGACACTGCGGGCGCTTCGTCCTGCAGGCTGGACAGCTCACCGGTGACCTGGGCCGGCAGCATGTCGAGCCGGGTGGAGAGGAACTGCCCCAGCTTGATCAGCAGACCTCCGTGGGCGGCGGCCAGGCGGTGGAAGCGGCGGGCCGCAGCACTCATCCGGCGCAGCCTGCCGCGAGCGGACAGGCGCCCCAGGCCCAGGCGCGGCAGCACCAGGTCGCACCAGAGGAGAGTCGTCATCAGGCGGACGGCGAAGGCCATGAGCCGCAGGTAGCGGAGGCTCGGGTTCATGGGGCCGAGGCTATCCCCGCTTCCTGATAGGAGTTCCACTACTAGGAGTTCCACTACTTAGCGAAATGTTGATTCTTGGCCGAATTCGCTGGATTTTCGACAGTTCGTCAAGTAGTGGAACTCCGGGGTGAGACGGGTGCCCGATAGAGTTCCACCTATGACCACTCCCGCACAGGCGACCTCGGTACTCGGGGCGCTTCGTAATCCGAAGTTATTGACTCGTGAGGTTCTGGCCGGGCTGGTCGTGGGACTCGCACTCATCCCCGAGGCCATTTCTTTCTCCATCATCGCCGGCGTCGACCCGAAGGTCGGACTGTTCTCCGCCTGCGTGATGGCCGTGGCGATCGCCTTCGTGGGCGGACGGCCCGCGATGATATCCGCGGCCACGGGTGCCGTGGCCCTGGTGATCGCACCGGTGATGCGCGAGCACGGCCTGGACTACCTGATCGCGACGGTGCTGCTGGCCGGCGTCCTGCAGATCGTTCTGGGCGCCTGCGGGGTCGCCAAGCTCATGCGCTTCGTGCCCCGCTCGGTGATGACCGGCTTCGTCAACGCCCTGGGCATCATGCTCTTCACCGCCCAGCTGCCCAATCTGATCGGCGTGCCGTGGGCCGTCTATCCCCTGACCGTCCTCGGCATCCTCGTCATCGTGTTCTTCCCCAAGATCACCAAGGCGGTGCCCGCTCCCCTGGTGTCGATCGTCATCGTCACGGCCGTGACCCTGGTGTTCGCGTTCCAGGTGCCCACCGTGGGTGATATGGGCGAGCTGCCGCGCAGCCTGCCGACCCTGTTCATCCCCGATGTGCCGCTGAACTTCGAGACCCTGCGGATCATCGGTCCCTACGCACTGGCGATGGCCCTGGTGGGGCTGATGGAGTCGCTGATGACCGCGACCCTGGTCGACGAAATCACCCATACCGGCTCGAACAAGACCAGGGAGTCCTGCGGCCAGGGCATCGCGAACATCCTCTCTGGCTTTGCCGGCGGCATGGGCGGATGCGCCATGATCGGGCAGACGATGATCAACGTGAAGTCCTCGCACGCCAGGACCCGGATCTCGACCTTCCTGGCCGGGGTCTTCCTGCTGATCCTGGTGGTGGTGTTGGGCGATGTCGTGGGCCGCATTCCGATGGCCGCGCTGGTGGCGGTCATGGTGATGGTCTCCGTCGGCACCTTCGATTGGCGCTCGATCCGCCCCTCGACCCTCAAACGCGCCCGCAAGCGTGAGACCGCGGTCATGGTGGTCACCGTGATCCTGGTGCTGGCCACGCACAATCTGGCCGTCGGCGTGATCGTGGGCAGCCTGCTCAACCTGCTGATCGGCCGGATCCGCGGCGAGCTGGGCGGGGAACCGCGCTAACCGTCCCGTCGGACGCCGGAGCCGAGGTCCGCAGCGCAGACGACAATGCCCGGTCCCTTGACGGGACCGGGCATTGTCTGTGCTTCGGCTGTGCGGGCGCCCCGGCTGACCTGGGTCAGCGGCGCATCCGGCGCGCTCACCTCAGTGGCTGCGGGCCTCCAGCGGATCGGCGTAGTGCACGGGGTGGTTACCGTGGTTGAAGAACACGCGGCGCAGACCCTCGAAGATCCAGGCGATGGCGAACACTACCGCGCCTGCGACGACGACGAGCAGGCCTGCCGCGATGATGGCGACGATGAACGCGATCAGTGCGTACATACTGGGGCTCCATTCCATGGGAGTGGGTGGATATATTGATTCTGCTGCGATTCTACCCCGCGTAGTGGCATCGGCGCACACGCTCCCGCCGGCGTCCCGCTCAGACCCGGCCGAGGTCCCCCAGACCGGCGACGAACTCCTCCGCCGCCCGCGCCGCCAACCCGCTCAGCCCCGCGACGGGAGCCGGCAGGGCGTCCGACCCGGTCAGCTCCAGCGCCTGGGCGAGCGCCGCCGCCACGCGCAGGCTGCCGTGGACGTCCATCAGATCCCATACCGGTTGCAGCAGTGCCTGCGCCCGCTCGGCCGAGTCAGTGTCCCCGGCCAGGGAGGCACGGGTGAGTTCGAGCGTGAGCTCCGGCAGGACTCCGCCGATGACGGAGAACCACAAATCACACCCGGCCATCAGGGCGCGGGCCGCGGCGGAATCACCCGAAGTCCCCAGGCGCACGTGGCCGGGCAACTGGGCCCGGACCTCGGCCAGGTGGGCGGCGACCGTGGCCGCGTCGCCGCGCACCGGCGGAATCTTCAGCGCTCCGATGTGTGGAAGTTCGGCGATCCGGCCGTAGAGTTCCGTGGGGAATGTGAAGTGGGTGGTCCCCGGATTGTCGTAGACGACCAGGGGAACGTCCAGTTCGCCGGTGACCGCGGCGTAGAGACCGTAGACCTCGTCCGGGCTCAGGGCCTGGTAGGTCATGGGCGCCAGCAACACCGCCGCGGCGCCGGCGGCCTGCGCGTCGTGGGCCAGGGCCTGGACCTGCGAGGTGCGCAGGGCGCCGATGCCCACGATCACGGGAGTGTCCCCCGCGTGTTCGACGGCGAGACGGGCCACCCGGGCGCGTTCGGCACGGTCCAGATAGGCGTACGACCCAGTCGAGCCCAGGGCGCCGATCGAGTCGACCCTGGCCGCCGCCAGGCGCCCGATGATGCGGATGAAGGCCGCCTCGTCGATGCGGTCGTGGCGCAGGGGCGTCAGGGGGAAGGCGCTGAGGCCGGTGAACAGTCGGTTGTGGTCCATGCACTCAGCATGGCATACGGAACGGCGTCCGCGGGGCCGAGGCGGCGTCCGCGGGGCCGAGGCCTCAGCTGGGCATGTTCGCGAACCGGCTGCGGGAGCCCTGGAAGGCCACCGTGATGTCGCCGGTCGGACCGTTACGGTGCTTGGCCACCATGATGATGGCCTCGCCGGCGTGCGGGGACTCCGGATCGTACATGTCCTCACGGTGGATCAGCAGGACCATATCGGCGTCCTGCTCGATCGAACCGGATTCGCGCAGGTCGGAGACCATCGGCCGCTTGTCCGTGCGCTGCTCGGAGGAACGGTTGAGCTGCGAGAGCGCGATGACGGGGACCTCGAGCTCCTTGGCCAGCAGCTTGAGCGAACGGGAGAACTCCGAGACCTCCTGCTGGCGCGACTCCACCCGCTTACCCGATGACATCAGCTGCAGGTAGTCGATGACCACCATCTTCAGATCGTGCTGCTGTTTGAGCCGGCGGCACTTCGCGCGGATCTCCGCCAGGGCCATATTCGGCGAATCGTCGATGAACAGCGGCGCATCGTTGATCCGGCCCATGGTGTCGGCCAGTTTCGTCCAACCGCCACGCTCATCGTCGAGGTTGCCGCGCCGCAGCGACTGCAGCGGAATGCCGGATTCGGCCGAGAGCAGGCGCATGGTCAGTTCCAGGCGCCCCATCTCCAAGCTGAAGATGACGGTGGCCTGGCCGTGGGCGATCGCCGCCGAGCGCACCATGTCCAGTGCCAGGGTCGACTTGCCGACGCCGGGGCGGGCGGCGATGACGATCATCTGGCCGGGGTGCAGGCCGTTGGTCAGCTCGTCGAATTCGGTGAAGCCCGTGGGCACGCCCGAGGTCTCCCCGTCGTGGTCGCCGGCGCGTTCGATCTCCTCGACCGTGGGCCCCAGGACCTCGGACAGGCGGATGTAGTCCTCTGCGGTTGAACGCTCCGTGACCTGGTAGATCTCCGACTGCGCGCGGTTGACCAGGTCGTCGGTGTCGCCCTCGGCGTCGTAGCCCATCTGCACGATCCGGGTGCCGGCCTCCACCAGGCGGCGCAGCACCGCCTGTTCGCGCACGATGTTCGCGTAGAAGCCCGCGTTCGCCGCGGTCGGCACCGAGGAGATCAGCGTGTGCAGATAGGCCGCACCGCCGATCCGCGCCAGGTCGCCGGTCTTCGACAGCGCATTGGCCACCGTGACGGCATCGGCCGGTTCGCCGCGCGCATAGAGGTCCATGACGACGTCGTAGATCGTCTCGTGCGCCGGCTTGTAGAAGTCGTCGGCGTGCAGGTTCTCGACAACATCGGCGATCGCGTCCTTCGACAGCATCATGCCGCCCAGCACGCTCGCCTCGGCCTCCAGGTCCTGCGGGGGCGTGCGCAGGCCGGCTTCGGCCCTCTGCCAGTTGTCGGTTTCGCTCATGATCATCAAGATTAGTGCACGGAGCCGAGGCCCCGCGCAGCGCCCACACGAGCACACCGCCGGCTGTCCCGCGCCACTGCCGCGCCACGCAGAGCAGGCGATTCAGTCTGGAACCCCTGCGGATTCTCAGACCAAATCGCCTGCCATTCAACCGCCTAGAGCGTGTTGACCGGGCGGCCCAGGGCCGCCATGAGCGACTCGTGCACGACCTCGGACTTCGAGGGATGCGGCAGGATCGCGCGGACGAAGGCGTCGGCGGACATGTCTCCGGCGTGGGACACGGCCAGCATGCCGATCAGCTCCGTCATCCCCTCCCCCACCAGGGTCGCGCCCAGGATCTCATGGGTGTCGCCGTCGATGAGGACTTCGCCGAAGCCCTCGGTCTGGCCCGTGCCCAATGCCCTGCCGTTCTCCGCCAGGCGCACCGGACGCGCCACCACCGGATGGCCTGCTGCGCCGGCCTGCTCACGCGACAGGCCGATGCTGGCGACCTCCGGCGTGGTGTAGGTGCAGCGCGGGACCCAGGAGCGCCAGTCGGCGTCCACCGGTTCCCGGTCGAAACCGGCCAGGGCGTCGACGCAGCGCAGGGCCTCGGCGCTGGCCTTGTGGGCCAGCATCGGACCGCCGGAAACGTCACCGATCGCGTAGAGTCCCCAGACCTTGGTCCGGCAGTACTCATCGGTTTCGATGAACCCACGCCCATCGACGATGCCGAAGGGCTCCAGGCCCAGGCCCGCGCTGTTGGGCGCAACGCCCACGGCCAGCAGGACCTTCTCAGCCGACACCTGTTGTTCGGTGCCGGCCGCGTCCGTATAGTGCACGACCGCGCTGGTCGTCCCGTCCGCGGCCACGTCCGCCACCTCGACGGAGCCCACGCGCACCCCGGCAGCCGCGGTGATGCCGCGGGACCGGAAGTTCTTGGCCACCACATCGGAAGCCTCAGCGGACTCGCCCGGCAGCACATGAGGCAGGGCCTCCAACAGCGTCACCTGCGATCCCAGGTCCGCATACAGGGACGCGAACTCGCTGCCGATCGCACCGGAGCCGATGACGACCAGGGACTCGGGCACGTGGTCGGGCACCAGGGCCTGCCGGTACGTCCAGATGGTCTGTCCGTCCGGTTCGATGCCAGGCAGGCCGCGGGGACCCGCACCGGTGGCCACGATGATGTGGTCGGCGCCCAGCAGACGGGGCTTGCCCCCGCCCACCGCGGCGCCGTCGGCACCGGGGTTCAGCGTGACGCTGACCTGGCCCTTGTCCGCGATCGTCGCCTCGCCCGCAATCACCGTGACTCCGGCCGCGCCCATCAGCGCACCCACCCCACTGGTCAACTGCCCGGAGGTGGAACGCGAATGGGCGACGAGCTTGGCCACGTCGATCGCCGGTGCGGCATCCGTCAGGACGCCGAACTGGGCGGCCGAACGGATGGTGCGGGCGACCTCGGCGCCGTGCAGCAGTGCCTTGGTGGGGATGCAACCCCAGTTCAGGCAGATGCCACCCAGTTCCGCCTTCTCCACCAGGGCCGTTTTCAGGCCCAGGCGGCCGGCCCGCCCGGCGGCCACATAGCCGCCGGGACCGGCGCCGATGACGATGACGTCATAGCGGTCGTCGGGATGAATCTCAGTCATGATTCCCCCTTCAGGCGAAGATCAGCGCGGGCGTTTCGAGGATCGTGCGCAACTGCGCCATGAACCTCGCGGCCAGGGCCCCGTCGATGACGCGGTGGTCGCTCGTCAGGGTCAGCGGCAGGATCGTCGCGGCCACCGGAGCGCCCTGGGCGTCGGGCACGAAGCGCTTGGCGCCGGCGGCCACGGCCAGGATCGCAGCCGAGGGCGGGTTGATGATGGCGTCGAAGGACGACACCCCGAACATGCCCAGATTGCTGATCGTGAACGTCCCGCCCTGGAACTCGTCGGGCTTGAGAGTCCCGGCCTTGGCGCGGGTCGCCAGGTCGCCGGTGACCGCTGAGATGTCCGTGATCGACCGGGTGTCAGCATGCGTGACGATCGGGGTGATGAGCCCCTCGTCGGTCGCCACGGCAACGGCCACGTCCGCATGCGCGAACTGCCGGATCACCTGGGCGGCCGAATCGTACTGCACGTTGACCTCCGGCACCGCGACCAGGGCCTTGGCCACAGCGGCGACGACCAGGTCGTTGACCGAGACCCGCACGTCCAGTCGCGAGTCGTTGATCTCCTTGCGCAGCGCCAACAGCTTGTCGATGTTCGCATCGATGCTCACGCGGAACGCCGGGGAATCCAAGTAGGACTCCTTCAGACGCGTCGCGATGACCTTGCGCATCGCCGACATCGGAACCTCCGTGGCGGGGTTCCCGGCATCGGCGACCGGAGCCGCAGTGCCGGCAGCCGCGGCCGAGGCCTGGGCTGCTGCCGATCCCGTGCCGTGGAGGTGCCAGTCGGCGGCCTCCACGTCGTAGACCGTGACGCGTCCGTGCTTGCCGGTGGGCCGGGCGTCGAGCAGGTTGACGCCCAGTTCGGCGGCGCGGTCGCGCGCTCGTGGGGTCGCCGCGACTGCGCTGTCATCGCGCTTGGCTGCGACCTGTCCGGTGCGCGGCAGGTCGTTGCCGAAGGGCAGCGACCCACCGGCTGCGGTGACGGCGTCCTGCAGGTCCGTGACCGTGACCCGGCCGCCGCGGCCGGTGGCCTCGACCTTGGACAGGTCGATGCCGTGCTTTTCGGCCAGGTCCGCTGCGTGCGGGGTGGCCGGCGCGTTCGGATCGAAGGTGCCCTTGAGTGCCGCCGGGACGGTGACCGCTCCTGGCTTGGGCGCCGCGGGTGCTGCGGCCGGAGCCGCAGGGGCCGAGGCCACCGGTGCGGCAGCGGGCGCCGCTGCCGGGGTAGCCGCGGGTGCGGCCGATGCGGCTGGGGCCTCGGCTACGGCGGGAGCGGCGTAGCCGGCGATGGCCTCGTCGATCTCACTGTCCGGGGTGCCGGCCGGAGCCACCACCGCGACCAGGGAGCCCACCGGCAGGGTCGAGCCGAGCTCCATCACCTGGCGGGCCAAGACGCCGTCGCCCGGGGCCTCGAGCTCACCGGAGATCTTGCTGGATTCCAGGGTTGCGATGGGGGTTCCCTCGGTGACCTCCTGGCCGGCGTCGACCAGCCATTCGGTGAGGGTTCCCTCCTCCATCGTCATGCCCCATTTCGGGACTTCCAGTGCGTGGATGGACATATCAGGCCTCCACAACGGCGCGGATTGCGGCTTCGATCTTCGCCGGTCCCGGGATCCACTCCTGCTCCAGGGAATGCGCGAAGGGCACGGGGGAATGCGGCGGGGTGACCAGCTGGACCGGGGCCTTGAGCGAATCGAAGGCCTTGGATGCGGCGAGCGCGGCGATGTCGTGGGCGAAACCGCAGCGGGCCGCGGATTCGTCGACGACGACCAGGCGGCCGGTGGCGGCGACGGATTCCAGGATCCCGTCCTCGTCCAGCGGGCTGGTGGTCCGCGGGTCGACGACCTCGACGCTGATGCCCTCGGCGGCCAGTTTGTCGGCCACGCCGTTGGCGAAGTTCACGCAGTTGGCCAGGGCCACGACGGTCACGTCTGTGCCGCGCCGCGGGTAGGCGGCCACGCCCAGCGGGATCGTGTAGGACTCGTCGGGCACCTCGGTCTTCATGTCGTACATGGCCTTGTGCTCGCAGAAGATGACGGGGTCGTCATCGCGGATGCTCTCCAGCAGCAGGCCGCGGGCATCGTAGGCGTTGGACGGAACGACGACCTTCATGCCGGCCGTGGAGGTGAACAGGTGGTAGGGCGAGGCCGAATGCTGGGCGGCCGCACCCACGCCCGCGCCGATGATGCCGCGCATCACCATGGGGGTGGTCGCCTTGCCGCCGAACATGTAGCGGAACTTCGAGGCCTGGTTCCAGATCTCGTCGTAGCAGACGCCGAAGAAGTCCATGAACATCAGTTCGGCCACCGGGCGCAGACCGGTGACGGCCGAACCCGCCGCCATGCCGATGATCGCCGACTCCGTGATCGGGCAGTCGATGACGCGGTCATCGCCGAACTCCGTCCACAGGCCCTGGGTCACGCCGAACACGCCGCCGAAGGCCTCGACGGTGGGGTCGGGGTTCGACCCGCCCTTGCCGCCACGCAGGTCCTCGCCCATCAACACGACGTCCTTGTCTTCGCGCATCGCATCGGCCATTGCGGCCCGGATCGCCTCGCGGAAGCTCATTGCAGTCATTTTTCACTCACTTCGCTGTGGTTTGGATTGCCGGGTTGGGGACTCAGTAGGACAGGTAGACGTCGGTGTCGACTTCGGACGGGTCCGGTTCGGCGGCCGCCCTGGCATCCGCCACCGCCTGGTCGACCAGGTCGATGTTGGACGCGTCGATCTCGTCGAGTTCAGCCGGGTCCACGGTGCCCGCGGCCTTGTCGCGGAAGATCTGCAGCGGATCCTTCGACGCCTTCTGCGCGGCCAGCTGCTCCTGGGTGCGGATCAGGCCGGGGTCGCCCTCGAAGTGTCCGTAGAAGCGGATGGCCGATGCCTCGATGGCAGACGGGCCGCCACCGGCGCGGGCCCGGCCCACGGCTTCGCCCGCGGCGGCGTACATGTCGAAGAAGTCCGAGCCGTCGACGCTGAGCACCGGCAGGCCGAAGCCCTCCGCACGGGCCGCGATCGACTTCGCGCCGATTGAGAAGTCAGCGCCGGTGGCCTCGCCGATGCCGTTGTTCTCGAAGACGAACACGATGGGCAGCTGCAGTGCCACCGCCATGTTCATGGCCTCGAAGGTGGTGCCCTGGTTGGAGCCGCCGTCACCGGTGAAGGAGACCGCGACGTTTCCCTCACCGCGGTACTTCGCGGTCAGGGCCGCGCCGATGGTCAGGGGCGGGCCACCGCCCACGATGCCGTTGGCACCGAGCATGCCCACGGACAGGTCCGCGATGTGCATGGACCCGCCCTTGCCGTGGCACAGGCCGTCGGCGCGGCCGAAGATCTCGAACATCATCGAGCGGACGTCACTGCCCTTGGCGATGCAGTGGCCGTGGCCGCGGTGGGTGGAAGCGATCTTGTCCGCCGGCGTCAGGTGTTCGCAGATGCCGGTTGCGATGGCCTCTTCACCCGCGTACAGGTGGATGAAGCCGGGGATGTCGCCGGTTGTGTTCTCCTTGTGGAGCCGGTCCTCGAAGGCGCGGATCTTCGACATCTTGTCGTACGCGCCCAGCAGCTGCTCGCGGCTGAGATCGGTCATTTCGGTCCCTCACTTCCTCGTGTGGTCAAGGGTTGGGATCACCGTACGCGTGAGCACTGACACAGCACCAGCAACAGAATGTTTCGTGTGCTGAGATTCCCGTGTTCACTGGGGAAGAGGGCCTTTGCAACGCATTGCAACGCTGTTATCGTCTTCTACATAAGGTAGACATCACATACGGATTCACATGTGGAGGACGACGGGAGGACGAGGCCGCGGCGGGGCCCGCACCGACCGCCCGGTTCGCTTCCGATCCGATACCGCCAGGCGCGGAAGGCACAGCGATGAGGCAGACGCCACAACCCGAGTACGCACTACCCTTCGACGAGGACCCCAGCGAGTACGCCCGCGTGCTGGCCGAGGTCCACCAGGCGATCCGCTGCGGCGGCAGGCCCCCGGCCAAACCCCGTCCGGTGATCGACAGGTCGTGGAAGCGGATGCTGCGCGGCGGGGTGCCGGTCGACCACCGCGACCCCAGGATCGACGAGTCCCGCGTCGCCTAGGACAGGGCGAGGCTACTGACCAGCTATGGGGACGCCTCGGCCACGGTACTGGCCCAGGTGGACGCGGCGCTGGCACCGGCCCTGTCCGATTCGCGGCTGATCGGCGTGGTGTCCACCCCGGATTCCCGGATCATCCACCGCATCGGGGACAGACCGGCCCTGGGCAGGGCCGATGCCCTGGGCTTCGTCGAGGGCGCGGATTGGGCGGAGCAGTCCGTGGGCACCAATGCGATCGGGGTGGCGGCGCTGATGGGCGGGCCCGTGCAGATCCTGGGCCCGGAACACTGGTGTTCCAGTCACCATGGATGGAGCTGCTCCGCAGCGCCCGTGCGCGATCCCGCGACAGGGCAGATCCTGGCCATCATCGATGTGTCCGGACCCGTGGCCACCGCCCATCCGGCGATCCTGGGGATGGTGCAGGCGCTGACCGGGCAGATCGAGTTCATGTTGCGCGACGCCCACCACCGCAGGTTGGCCAAGCTGCGGGCGGCGGGCCCGCGCCGTGGCGGTTTCACCCCGCTGTCGGGTTTGGGCGCGGGCGGCTCCATGAGCGCCGGCGGCGCCGCGGGGTCCGGACGATGGGTGCTGTGCGATCCGTGCGGCTGGGTCGCCGATTCCTCCGGTGTCGAGGTCGGTGAACAGTTGAACCTGGGCGTGGGCCTGGTAACGGGGCGGACCGTGCTGCGCGGCCTGGGGGCAGTCGAGGTCCACCGCAGCGGCGCCGGGGTTCTGGTCGTCCCGCTGGAGCACGGGCAGCCGACCGCCGAGTACGCTCTGGACTTCTCCGCGGGCGCCCTGACGGTGACGGCCGCCGGCGAGGCCATCACCCAGTCGGTCTGTCCCCGGCACGCGGAACTGTTGCGCGCCCTACGGGATTCCACCGTGCCCTTGAAGGCCGAGGCCCTGTCCGAGCAGGTGTGGGGCGGCACCGTGACGCCGGTGACCGTGCGCGCGGAGATCAGCCGGCTGCGCAAGCGCTTCCCCGATTTGGTCTCGGGCTCCCCCTACCACCTGTTGGCCGACCTCAGCATGGTTGGCTGAAACGACCCCGGCTGGGGGCACACTCCGACTGAAACGGCCCGGCCGGGCGACGTTTCGCCGGGCCACCGTAGTCACATCTCAGCCCGGGTCAGCGTCGGGTAGTCGATGTAGCCGTGTGCGCCACCGGTGTAGAGGGTCGACGGGTCGAGGTCATTCAGTGGCGCACCCGTGCGCAGACGCTCCACGATGTCCGGATTCGCCAGCGCGAACCGGCCCAGCGGGGCGATATCGGCCAGTCCCCTGTCGATATCGGTAGCGATCCCCTCGCGCTCGCGCCCGTAGCGGACGACGAGCACCGCGCTCGGCCACACCCGGCGGAACGAGGCCAGGAGTTCATCGTCGCCCAGGTGGTGCACGTGCAGGTAGGCGAGGCCCAACTGTGCGAGCTCGCCGACGAGGTAGCCGTATTGGGCGCGCACGGCCTCGGCCCCACCTTCGTCGAGTCCCCCGAGCGGGAACCCAGGAGAAATGCGGATGCCGGTACGGTCGGCCCCGATCTCATCGGCAACCGCTCGGGCGACCTCGATGGACAGCCGGGCCCGGTTCTCAATCGACCCACCGTATTCGTCGGTGCGCTGGTTCGCATTGGGCGCCAGGAACTGGTGTAGCAGGTAGCCATTCGCCGCATGGACTTCCACCCCATCGGCTCCCGCGGCGATCGCGGACGCCGCCGCGTGCCGGAACTCGCCGATCACATCCTGGATTTCCGCCGCCGACAGCTCACGCGGGACCGGCGTCCGCTTCGGGCCCCTGGCGGTGTACATCTCCTGTTCGGCCGATATCGCCGAGGGCGCGACCGGCCGGCGGTGGTGCGGCGTGTTGTCCGGGTGCGACATGCGCCCGACGTGCATCAGCTGGATGAACAGACGGCCACCCTTCTCATGGACCGCACCGGCGACTGTGCTCCAGCCGGCGATGTGTTCCGGCGTGTAGATGCCGGGGGTGTTCATATACCCCTGCCCGTCGGCCGACGGCTGGGTGCCCTCGGTGATGAGCAGGCCCAGCGAGGCGCGCTGTCCGTAGTACTCGGCGGCGAGCGCGCCCGGCGTTCCGTCGGGATTCGCCCGGTTGCGGGTCATGGGCGCCATTGCCAGGCGGTGTGCGAGCTCAATGCGGCCCAGGGTGAAGGGCTGCCAGAGGTTTTCGAGATCGGTCATGGTGGGTGTCTCTCCTTGAGTTCGACGGTGTGTTGTGTGATTTGCGGGCTGGGCTCAGGGCCCGGATGCTGGGCTCAGGACCCCGGCTTCCGGGTTCGGATGAGGATCCGCATCACGATCAGCAGCGCGCCGAGGGCCGTGAGCCCCGCGGCCACGAATACCGCGGTGCTCCAGCCGCTCACGATGTCCTGGGTCGTGGCCGTCGCGATGATTGTGAACAGGGTGATGCCGCAGGCGGCCCCCAGATAGCGGGCGGTGTTGTTCGCACCGCTGCCCGTGGCCGCATGGTCGGCTGGCACGCTGGCCACGGCCTCCCGCCCCAGGGTGGAGTTGAGAAGGCCACTCGTGATGCCGACGAGAACCATCGGCAGGATCAAGCGCGGCACGGATCCGGCGCCCACCCCGGTCAGCATGGCCCCGGCCGTCAGCGCCAACAGGACGGCGACCGGCCACGGTCCTTCCAAGGGGAAGGGGAGCCAGCGCACGGCGACCGCGGTGAAGGTGCTCGTGATCGCCCACACCAGCGGCGGCAGGCTTGCCAGTTGGAGCGAGGCTCCGAATCCCGATTGGGCGACAGTCGGGAGGAAAGACGTCATCCCAATGGTCCCGACTCCCACGGTCAGCGCGCCGATGGTGGCGGACAGGAAGCGGGGATCGCGTAGCAGGCCCGGTTCGAGGAGCGGGTGGCGCACCCGCTCCTCGACGATTCCCAGGGCGGCGAGGACGCCCAGGGCGGACAGCGCGAGGACGATGAACGATACGGTGACCCCGTGGCGCAGTTGGGTGATGGCGGCCACCAGGAGCACGATGCCGACGACCAGCAGTGACAGGCCGGGGACGTCGATGGGGCGCACCTTCGCGGCGCGCGAGGCGGGCAGTGTCACGCGTGTGCCTGCGAGCAGGATTGCGCCGGCCAGCGCCGTCACCACGTAGTTCGACCGCCAGCCGACGCCGAGGTCCAGGAGCATTGCCAGGAGGGAACCGCCTGCGATGCCGGCTCCGATGCTGGCTCCCCAGATCGATGTGGCGTGCGCCCGCTGGGCTCCTGCGGCGTAGGAGTGGGCCAGAACGGCCAGGCCGCAGGCGATCACGACGGCGCCGCCGAATCCCTGCAGGATGCGCGCACCGATCAGAATCCCCGGGTTCCACGCCACGGCGCACCCCAGCGCGCCGACTGCGATGGCCGACAGGCCGGCAGCGTAGACGCCGCGGCGCCCGAATCGGTCGCCCAGCAGGCCCGTGGCGAGCAGGCCGCCGGCCAGTCCCACGCTCATTGCGCTCAGTATCCAGGCCCGGGCCGATGTCCCGGCTCCGAGGTCCCCGGCGGTAGACGGCAACGTCGCCATCGGCGTCACATAGGTCACCAGCACCAGGGCCGTTCCCAAGGCGATGGGGAGCAGGGGCCTCTCGGTCCAGTTTGGTTTGATTCTCAAACTCATGGGGGTAGCATACCAGCCATGGCAACGATTGTTCCGCTCTCCGACCTGCCGGGTCGCCCCTGTCCGATCGCGGCCTCTTTGGAGCTCGTCGGCGAACGATGGGCCCTGTTGGTCATCCGCGAGATCGCCATGGACAATCACCGCTTCTCCGAGATCGTGCGCGGCACCGGCGCTCCCCGCGACCGGATTGCCGCCCGGCTCAAGACTTTGGAGTCCGAGGGCATCGTCATGCGCCGCAAGTGCCCGGATTCGCAGCGCCACACCTATCATCTAACCGAGGCGGGGGCGGACCTGATCCCCGTGCTCAACGCACTCCTGGAGTGGGGCCAGCACCATGCGGTGGCCCCCGACGACCCCAAGCGGAAGGAACAGTATCCCCCGCTTGCCGAACCGGTGACTGAGCTCAACCCATAGCCCGCATACCGCACACATACGAGGCACATATACAACGCACATACGAAAACGGCCCCGCTCCCATCAAGACGATGGGAGCGGAGCCGAGACCCGGTCAACCGGGCCGATAGCGCTGACAGCGCGCGGATCGAGCCAGGTGCGGATCGATCAGGCCAGAGCCGGATCAGGCCAGTGCAGCCAGCTTCTCCTTGACCTGGGCCGCGGACGGATTCGTCTGCGTGGTGCCGTCGATGTAGAGCAGCGTGGGCACGGTCTGGTTACCACCATTGGCGGTCTCCACGACCTTGGCGCCATTGGCGATGTCCTCGATGTTGACCTCGTTGATCTCGATACCGGCCTGGGCCAGCTGCGGCTTCAGGCGCTTGCAGTACCCGCACCAGCTGGTGGTGAACATCGTGACCTTGCCGGCCTCCGGCAGGAATTCCTCAACCTCAGTGCTCATCGGCACCCTCCTTCATCTGGATGATCTTTCGACATCAAGCCGTCACCGGCACAACCGCGCGGCGGCACCGGCTATTCCCCGCGCAGCCTATTTCCACCACCGCCTGCCCCGACGCCGGTACCCCGGCTCGGACCGCGCCGGCGGCCCCGCGTTCCACGTGGAACGCGGCACCTCAGCCCTGTGCGGCCTCGACACAGCCCTGTGCGACCTCGGCGCGCAGGCGCTGGGTGGCCAGGTGTGCGAGCACCGCGGCCTGATCGCCCAGCACAGAATCATCGAAGACGACGTAGGGCGAATGATTGTCCGCCTGCTTGTCTTCGGGCACATCGGCGCGTTTGGCGCCCAGCATCATGTACGTGCCGGGCACTTCGTCCAGCACATAACTGAAGTCCTCGCTGGGCATCACCGGGTCGGCCAGGGTGCGCATCCGCGCCTCACCCAGCAAGCCGCGCACCTGGTCCATCGCCCAAACCGTCTCGGCCTCGTCGTTGACCGTCACGGGGTACTTCACCTGGAAGTCCACCTTGGCCGTGCACCCGTGGGCGGCGGCGATTCCGGCGGCCAGGCGGTCGACCTCGGTCTGCATGGTGGCCAGGGCCTCGGCGGAGAACACGCGGATCGTCGCGCCCAGCGTGGCCGAGGCCGGGATGACGTTGACCGCATCCCCGGCGGACAGCTGCGTGACCGACATGACCACGGGGTCGAAGACGTCGAAGCGGCGCGAGACCATGTTCTGCAGCGCCAGCACCAGCTCCGCCAGGGCGGGCACCGGGTCGCGGGACTCGTACGGCTTGGACCCGTGGCCGCCGGCGCCGTTGATGGTCACGTGCAGGATGTTCGAGCCCGACTGCAGGATGCCAGGCTTGGTGTGCAGGATCCCGGCCTCGCGGACCTCGACGTGGACGCCGAAGGCCGCGACCACCCGCGGGCCCGCTGCCTCCAGCACGCCCTCCTCGATCATGATCGGGGCGCCGCCGGGATCCTCCTCCCCCGGCTGGAACATGAAGACGACGTCGCCGGGCAGCTGGTCGCGGTGCGCGGCCAGCAACCGGGCCGCACCCACCAGGCCCGAGGTGTGCAGGTCGTGACCGCACGCGTGCATGTTTCCGTTGAGCGACTTGAAGGGCTCATCGGTCAGCTCGGTGACCGGCAGGCCATCCATGTCCCCGCGCAACAGCACGGCCGGCACGGTGGCGGTAGCGGCCTCGGCGGCCGAGGCCCCTGCCGCACTGTCCGCGGGCCGATCCGGGTGGGTGCCGCGCAGCACCGCGGTCACGGAACTCAGCCCTTTGCCCAGAGTGATCTCCAGGCCCGCGGATTCGCGCAGGGGCTCCAGGGCCTCGAGCACCTTGGCCTGAGTGCCGGGCAGGTCCAGGCCCGTCTCCGGCTCGGCGTGAAGCCTACGGCGCAGGTCCTGGAGTTCGGGCAGCAGGGCCGCGGCCTCGGCCACGTAGTCGACGGTCATCTGCGGGTCCTTTCGGTTGAACGGCGGTATCTGAGTCGTTGAGCAGTCACTTTGGTCCGATGCCCCTTCGATTTGCAGTCACTTTGGTCCGAGAATCCGCCGGCGGTTTCAGGGTGCTAGTGCAACACCACTGATAAGTTCATCCAGTCTCTCACGAGGCGTACGGAACTCAAGCGTCCGCCGCGGACGATCATTCAGGAGGTCCTGCATCTGCAGGACCTCCTGATC